>NZ_CP088156.1:8134037-8435845 GCF_021088345.1 Bradyrhizobium ontarionense
CGGCCCGGGCGGCTATCAGGTCGGCCAGTTTCCGCCCGGCTGGGCCGAATGGAACGACAAGTTCCGCGACACCGCGCGCGCGTTCTGGAAGGGCGATTCCGGCACGCTTGCGGACTTCGCCAAGCGCATTTCCGGCTCGGGCGATCTGTTCAACAAGCGCGGCCGCCGGCCCTGGGCGAGCGTGAACTTCATCACCGCCCATGACGGCTTCAACCTCAACGACCTCGTCTCCTACAACGACAAGCACAACGAGGCCAACGGCGAGGACAATCGCGACGGCCACAGCAACAACCATTCCTGGAATTGCGGCGCCGAGGGGCCGACCGACGATCCCGAGATCATCGCCTTGCGCGAGCGCCAGAAGCGCAATCTTCTGGCCACGATGCTGCTGTCGCATGGCACGCCGATGCTGCTGGCCGGCGACGAGTTCGGCCACTCGCAGGGCGGCAGCAACAACGCCTACGCGCAGGACAACGAGACCACCTGGTTCGACTGGATGGGCATCGCGCCGCAGGGACGTGCTTTGCGCGAATTCACGCGCAAGCTGATCGCGATGCGCAAGGCGTTTCCGATCCTCTATCGCAGCCGCTTTCTGATCGGCTCTCACAACGAGGATCTCGGCGTCAATGACGTGACCTGGCTCGACCCGTCGGGCGAGGCGATGACGGTCGAGCAGTGGACTGACGGCAATGCGCGCTGCTTCGGCATGCTGCTCGATGGCCGCGCCCAGGAGACCGGCGTGAAGCGGCGCGGCTCCGACGCGACGCTTCTGCTTGTCTACAACGCGCATTACGACGTCGTGAACTTCACGCTGCCGGCCGTGCCCGAGGGACACAATTGGCTGGCGCTGATCGATACCAATCAGCCCGAAGCGCAATTGCAGTCGCTGCCCTTCGGCCACGTCTATGAGGTCACGGGGCGCTCGCTGTTGGCGCTCGGACTGTCGTCGGAGCAACAGCCGATGCGCAGCCTGCGCCACGGGCTCGGCGCGCTGCTCGACATCGCGGAGGCGCCGCTGCAGGGGTAGGGGTTTTGGGGGATCGCGGTTGAACGAAGAGTTGGAGGCAAGCACGCCTGCGGCCGTCCTTCGAGACGCGCGCCAAGGTGCGCGCTCCTCAGGACGAGGGCCGTTGTTGCGGCCCAGCCGCTGTGAGGGCGGCAAAGGCCGAACCCTCATGGTGAGGAGCGCGCCCCTTGGCGCGCGTCTCGAACCATGAGGCCGAGTTTCGATCGCGTCGGTCGATCTGTGCGCGATGCACTGACTGCCGCCTGTCACGCGCCGCGGGCATATTTCGCAAGCCGCGCGTCCAGCACGCCGAGCATCGCCTCGCGCGCCGGATCGCGCGAGCCGCGCAGCCAGGCTGCCGCCAGCGGGAGGCGCCCGGCCGTGCTGCCGCGCTTCAGCCGCAATGGCACGAAGCGGACGCCGGAGACCGCGAGCCGCGCGGTCCAGCGCGGCACGATCGCGATGCCGAGCCGCGCGGCGACCAGATGCACGATGGTCTGCTTCTCGTCGGCGAATTGCACGACGTCAGGCGACAGCCCGGCCTGCGCGAACAGCTTCATCGTGAGGTCGTGGCTGTGCGGCCGCGATCTCCGGTCCGGCACGATCAGCGGCTGGTCGGCGATATCTGAAAGCGAGACGGAGGCGCGCGAGGCGAGCCTGTGCCGCCGCGGCAGCGCGACGACCGCACTCTCGCTGAGCAGGGCGCGGAATTCGAGCCGCGGATCGGTTCGTCCCGGCGGCCTGATGAAGGCGAGGTCGAGCGCGCCGGAGAGAATCTTCGGCAGCAGCCGGATGGTCTTCTCCTCCAGGAGATGCACCGCGATCTCGGGATGCGCGTCACGGAAATCATGCAAGAGCTGCGGCAGCAGCCCGGCGGCGGCGCTGTCGATGGCGCCGACACGCAGCCGCTGCGCGCGTGTGCCGCGGGCGCGCTGGCGGAAGCCGGTCTCGACCGCTTCGACCCGCGCCAGGATCGCCCGGGCGTCGCGCAGCAAGGTCGCGCCATGCTCGGTCAGCGACACCGCGCGCGTGGTTCGTGCGAACAGCGGCGTCGCGAGGTCCTCTTCCAGGAGCTTGATCTGGCGGCCGAGCGCCGACGGCAGCATCTGCAGCCGCTGCGCGGCCTTGCCGAAATGCAGCTCCTCGGCGGCGGCGACGAAGCAGCGGAGCTGGTGCAATTCCATGACGGCGGTCCCTGTGGGCGATCGCGGAGATTATATCGATTTTTTGTATAATGGTGCGAGCATTGAAACGGGTCTGCGCCGCCGCCTACGCTCGTCGGATCAACGACAAGATGGACCAGGGAGGTGACGGTGGCCGAAGAGCTGGAGACGCGCGTGCTGCGCAAGATCACGTTGCGCATCGTCCCCTTCATCATGCTGCTCTACTTCGTCGCCTTCATCGACCGCGTCAATGTCGGCTTTGCGGCGCTGACCATGAACAAGGACATCGGGCTATCAGCCTCGGCCTATGGTTTTGGCGCCGGCATCTTCTTCTGGGGCTATTTCCTGTTCGAGGTGCCCTCCAATCTCGCGCTCGACAAGTTCGGCGCGCGAATCTGGATCGCCCGGGTGATGATCACCTGGGGCCTCGTGTCGGGCGCGATGGCGTTCGTGCAGGGGCCGACGAGCTTCTATGTGCTGCGCTTCCTGCTCGGGGCGGCGGAGGCAGGCTTTTTCCCCGGCATCATCCTCTATCTTTCCTATTGGTTCCCGGCGCGGCAGCGCGCCGCCGTCACCGCATTGTTCATGGCGGCCGCACCGTTGTCGACGGTACTCGGGTCGCCCGTTTCCGGCGCGCTCCTGGAGATGGACGGCGTGCTCGGCATGAAGGGTTGGCAGTGGCTGTTCCTGATCGAGGCGCTGCCGGCGGTGCTGCTCGGCTTCGTCGTACTCGGATACATGACGGACCGGCCGGAACAGGCGCGCTGGCTCGCCGCCGACGAACGCGACTGGCTGGTGCGCACCATGAAGGCAGAGCTGGCGAGCAAGGCCGGGACCGCGAGCCACAGCATCTGGCGGGGCTTGGCGGACATCCGTGTGCTGGCGCTGGCGCTGGTCTATTTCGGCACCTCGGCCGGGCTCTACACGCTCGGCGTCTGGGCGCCGCAGATCATCAAGCAGTTCGGCCTGTCGTCATTCGCCGTCGGCTTCCTCAACGCCGTGCCGCCGACCGTCGCCGTGATCGTCATGATCCTGTGGGCGCGGCATTCGGACCGCACCGCCGAGCGCACCTGGCACGTCGTGCTGGCCTGCGCCGTGGCGGCCCTCGGCCTCTGGCTGGCGGGGCTCTCGACCAGCGTCGCCGCGGTCCTGGCTGCACTCACCCTGGTGAATGTCGGCATTTCCTCGTCCAAGCCGCCGCTGTGGAGCATGCCGACGACGTTCCTGTCCGGCTCGGCGGCAGCGGCCGGCATCGCGACCATCAATTCGATCGGCAACCTCGGTGGCTTCGTCGGTCCGGCCATGATCGGCTGGATCAAGGACCAGACCGGCAGCTTCAACGGCGGGCTCTATTTCGTCGCCGGCCTGCTCGTGATCTCGGCGGTGCTGACCCTGTTGCTCTCGCGATCACAAAGTGCAAAGGCCGAACCGGCCACGCAGTCCTGACCCTTCATACGGAGTTCTTTCATGCGCACGTATTCCATCGCCGCTATTCCCGCCGACGGCATCGGTCCCGAGGTCATCTCGGCCGGCGTTCGTGTCTTGGAGGCGCTCGCCAAGCGCACCGGCGACATCAGCTTCACCATCAAGACCTTCGACTGGGGCTCGGACTACTACAAGAAGCACGGCGTGATGATGCCGGCCGACGGCCTCGCCGAGCTGAAGCAATTCGACGCGATCTATTTCGGCGCGGTCGGCGCGCCCGACGTGCCCGACCACATCACGCTGTGGGGCCTGCGGCTGCCGATCTGCCAGGGTTTCGATCAGTACGCCAATGTGCGGCCGACCAAGATCCTGCCCGGCGTGGCCTCGCCGCTGCGCAACGTCGGTGTCGGCGATCTCGACTGGGTGATCGTGCGCGAGAATTCCGAGGGCGAATATGCCGGCATGGGCGGCCGCGCGCACCGCGGCCTGCCGGAGGAAGTCGGCACGGAGGTTGCGGTCTTCACCCGCGTCGGCGTCACCCGCATCATGCGCTACGCGTTCAAGCTCGCGCAGTCGCGTCCGCGCAAGTTCCTCACCGTCGTCACCAAGTCGAATGCGCAGCGTCACGGCATGGTGATGTGGGACGAGATCGCCGCCGAAGTGGCGCGCGAATTTCCCGACGTGACCTGGGACAAGATGCTGGTCGATGCCATGACCGTGCGCATGACCCTGCAGCCGAAGAGCCTCGACACCATCGTCGCCACCAACCTGCATGCCGACATCCTGTCCGATCTCGCCGGCGCGCTGGCCGGCAGCCTCGGCGTCGCGCCGACCGGCAACATCGATCCAGAGCGGCGCTTCCCGTCGATGTTCGAGCCGATCCACGGCTCGGCGTTCGACATCACCGGCAAGGGCATCGCCAATCCGGTGGCGACGTTCTGGACCGGCGCGCAGATGCTCGACCATCTCGGCGAAAAGGACGCAGCCGCGCGTCTGATGGCGGCAGTCGAGAAGGTCTGCGCAGCCGGCGTTCTCACCCCCGATGTGGGCGGCAAGGCGACGACCAAGGAGGTGACCGACGCCGTGATCGACGCGATCCACGGCTCCAACGCCTGAGGCGTACCTTTTTCCTACGCAATCTCGGCGTGCGCGGCGTCGCGCTTGCAATGGACGCCGCGGGGCGTATATCAGCCGCTCCCGCCGCGTCCCGCGCCTGCCAACGACATGCGCGCCATTCAGATGCGACACGCGGGCTGGGGAGAAAGGACACATCATGCGTCGTCACCGCCGAGCCAAGATTGTCGCGACCGTCGGCCCCGCCAGCAATTCGCCTGACATGCTGAAGGCGCTGTTTCTCGCCGGCGTCGACACCTTTCGCCTCAATTTCAGCCATGGCACGCAAGCCGATCACGCCAAGGTCCACGCCGCAATCCGCGCGCTGGAGAAGGAGGTCAAGCGTCCCATCGGCATCCTGATGGATCTGCAGGGGCCGAAAATTCGCGTCGGCACCCTGCGCGACAAGAAGATCGCGGTCGGGCCTGGCGAGACCATCCGTTTCGTCTTGAATGGGACCGAGGGCGACAAGACGTCGATCCCGCTGCCTCACCCCGAGATCTTTGCGGCGGTCGCGCCCGGTCACGATCTTCTGATCGACGACGGCCGCGTCCGCGTTCGCATCACCGGCCTCGGCGCCGACTGGATCGAGGCCAAGGTGATCGTGGGCGGTGCGATTTCGAATCACAAGGGCGTCAACCTGCCGGGCACCATTCTGGAACTGTCGCCGCTCACGACGAAGGACCGCTCGGATCTCGCGTTCGGGCTCGACCTCGGCGTCGACTGGGTCGCGCTCTCCTTTGTGCAGAAGCCGTCCGACGTGATCGAGGCGCGGGGCCTGATCAACGGCCGTGCCGGCATCATGTCCAAGATCGAAAAGCCCGCGGCGCTGGAACGGATCGACGACATCATCCAGCTGTCCGATGCGATCATGGTCGCGCGCGGCGATCTCGGCGTCGAGATTCCCAATGAGGACGTGCCGGGCAAGCAGAAGGAGCTGGTGCGTGCCTGCCGGCTCGCCGTGAAGCCCGTGATCGTCGCCACGCAGATGCTGGATTCGATGGTGGCGACGCCGACGCCGACGCGCGCGGAGGTCTCCGACGTCGCCACCGCGATCTATGACGGCGCCGATGCGGTGATGCTGTCGGCGGAATCGGCCAGCGGCGAGTATCCGCGCGAGGCGGTGGCGATGATGGACAGCATCATCAAGAGCACCGAAGCCCACAAGATGTATCGTTCGATCATCGAGGCCACGCAGCCGGGCGAGGACCAGACGCCGCCGCACGCGGTCGCCTCCGCCGCCGCCGATCTTGCGTCTGCGATCCATGCAAGCGCGATCGTCGCCTATACGTCGAGCGGCACGTCCGCCTCGCGGGTGGCGCGCAAGCGGCCCAGCCTGCCGATCCTGGCGATCACGCCGAACGAGGATGTCTCGCGCCGCATGTGCCTGTTGTGGGGCGCGCACAGCGTTCTGTCCCAGGACATCAAGAACTACGAGGAGATGGTCGAGCGCGCGACCTTCTTCGCGGTCCAGGAGGAGTTCGCGCGAGGCGGCGACCTGATCGTCGTCGTCGCCGGCATCCCGTTCGCGCAGGCCGGCACCACCAACAATCTGCGCGTCGTGACCGTGCCAAGGTAGGGGGCTGAATTTCCCTGCTCGCGCCGCCCGCCTGTCGCCTGATTGTCGCACCCCGCTGTTATCGCGGTGCAGTGACGGAGACACCGCGAGTCGTCGTACGAACGGTGTCAGCAGCGGTCCGGCAGGATGGGTTCTGCCGGCGCGGCCGTTCGTCATCGCAGTGTCATCAGGGACTGTTAGGTGGGCGAGCATGGGACTTGAGACTGCTGGTGAAGAGAGCCCGACCCGGCGCTATCGCACGTTGTTCATCTCCGACGTTCATCTCGGAGCCCGCGGGTCGCAGGCCAATCTCCTCGTCGACTTCCTGCGCCATCATGATGCCGATACGATCTATCTGGTCGGCGACATCATCGACGGCTGGGCGCTCAAATCGAGCTGGAACTGGCCGCAGTCGCACAACGACCTGGTGCAGAAGATGCTGCGCAAGGCGCGCAAGGGCGCCAAGGTCGTCTATGTGCCCGGCAATCACGACGAGTTCCTGCGCGGCTACTACGGCACGCATTTCGGCGGCATCGACGTCGTCGAGAATATCGTGCACACCGGCAGCGACGGCAAACGTTATCTGGTCATTCACGGCGACATCTTCGATCTGGTCGTGCAGAACGCGCGCTGGCTCGCCCATCTCGGCGACAAGGCCTATGACTTCGCGATCCAGATGAACCGCCTGGTCAACTTCTTCCGCCGCATGTTCGGTGTGCCCTATTGGTCGCTGTCGCAATGGGCCAAGCAGAAGGTCAAGAACGCGGTGAACTACATCGGTGCATTCGAGACGGCGTTGGCCGCTGAAGCCCGCAGGCATGGCGCCGATGGCGTGATCTGTGGCCACATCCATTGCGCTGTCATCCGCGACCAGGATGGGATCCGCTACATGAATTGCGGTGACTGGGTCGAGAGCTGCACGGCGCTGGTCGAGCACGAGGATGGCCGTTTCGAGATCCTGACCTGGACCGACCCGCTGCGGCAGCCGGCGCCGGTTCCGCAATTGGCGGCCCGCGCCGCCTGAGCCGACCGGACTCGCTGTGTCCCTTGCCTCTCGGTGACTGGGCGCGGTAAAATCGGGCATGACAGCTCATGCTCCGATCCTGCCCGTCACCGTCGCCGATATCGAGGCGGCGGCCCGCGTTCTCGCGCCCGTTGCGGTGCGCACGCCGCTTTTGCCGGCCCCCGTGCTCAACGAGCGGCTCAAAGCCAACGTATTCGTGAAGCCGGAGGTGCTGCAGCGGACCGGCTCGTTCAAGTTCCGCGGCGCCTACAACAAGCTGGCATCGATCCCTGAGGCGGCCCGCGCCAACGGCGTCGTCGCATTCTCGTCAGGCAATCACGCGCAGGGCGTGGCGCATGCCGCGCAGCTGCTGGGGATGCACGCCACGATCGTGATGCCCTCGGATGCACCAGTGGCCAAGCGCGAGCGCACCAAGGCGTTCGGCGCTGACGTCGTGCTCTACGATCGCGACCGTGAGGACCGCGAGGCGATTGCGCGCGACATCGCCGGAAAGCGTGGTTCGACGGTGGTGCCGCCCTACGACGATCCCTTCGTGATCGCGGGGCAGGGCACGGTCGGTTACGAGATTGTCGAGGATATCTCGGCGCTCGGCCTGTCGCCGGATCTGGTGATCGTGCCGGCATCGGGCGGCGGCCTGCTCGCCGGCGTGTCCACTGCGGTCAAGGCACGTTTCCCGCACACCCAAATGGTCGTGGCAGAGCCGGAGGGGTTCAACGACCATGCCCGCTCGCTCCGTGCCGGTCACCGGGAGGCTCATGACGCGAAGGGGCGCACCATCTGCGATGCACTGATGGCCGCGATCCCCGGCGAGATCACCTTCGCCATCAACAGCCGTTTGTTGTCGGCTGCCGTCGAGGCGTCGGATGAAGAGGTGGGGCGCGCGGTGGGCTTTGCGTTCCGCGAGCTGAAGCTCGTGGTCGAGCCTGGCGGCTCGGTCGGGCTTGCGGCCTTGCTGGCGGGGCGGCTGGACGTCGCAGGCAAGACCGTCGTGATCGTGCTGTCCGGCGGCAATGTCGATGCCGATCTCTACGCCAGGCTGATCGCCTGAGCCCTGCTGGATTGGCCTCAGCGGAAGCCGAGGCCGCCCCGTCCAAATCCTCCTCCGCTCCCCCGCGGTCCCGACTGCGCGAGGTGCGGGGTGCCGGGCCCGCGCATCGGCCCTGGGCCGCGCGCCAGTGATGGACGCGAGGAGGTGATATTCGGCTTGAACGGTCCGGACCTGCCAGGGTGACGCTCGGCATCACGGGTCTCGAAGCGAGGGCTCGAGATACGTTTGAGCGGATCGCGCTGGATCTTGGCGGCCGACGCCGGGTTTGACGGGGACACGGTCTGACCCGCCTTATTGCCCTGACCGAGTGGCGCCGCGTTGAGGACCTTCTGAGGACCGCCCTTGTTGATGGGGTTGCCGCTGGTGACGACTGTCGACGGCAGCGGTTGTCGCGGCGGCAGGTTGTTGGCAGGTAGCTTCGGCAGTAGGCCGGGACGGCCATTCAGCTGATCGCCGAGGTTGAGCGGCCGTGCGACCGGCGTCATTTGCGGTGGCAGCATCAGCCGGCTCGGCTGCAGCATCGGGACAGCCCGAGGCTGAACCTGCAGCCGGAGCGCGACCGGCGCATAGGGGCTGTCGGCATAGGTCTCGCTGAAGCTCTTGTAGGCGGCCGGTGAGTTCGCCAGAACCGTTTCGTGCCACGCCGCGGCCTGCACGAGGCCGGCGAGCAGCGCACGGATGCGGTCGGCCAGCGGATCGCGCGGGTACATCTCGACGAACTCGCGATAATATTGCGGCCGGTTTTCCGACAGCACGTAGTCGTAGGCCTGCCGCACGGAGCGGCTGGGCAGGTTGGCCGCCATTTGGATGACCGGCGCATTTTCAGCAGGGCGTGCCGCCGCGACCAGCGTATTGCCGAAGAAGGTGAAATCGCTGGTGAGCGACGAGCTCTCCCATGGCGTCTGCCGACCGTCGGTCGTCTGATTCACCCGCAGACGGACGCGCTTGAACAATTGCTCGATCGGCAGGTTCGGCTGCTGCGCGAGATTGAGAAAGGCCTGCGCGTAAGGGCTGTGCTCGCCGCGTCCGTCGAGCGCCTCTTCGCCCGGCGAGGTCGAATAGCCAACGATCGAGCCGTTTGGCGCATCGACGATGGCCAACCCGCGTCCGGCATCGTTCACTGAGGGAAATGGATTGTTGCGGCAGGCGTCGAGCACGACGATCCGCATCCGGCTCGGGACGGCCTCCAGCGTCGCCATCAGGTCGACCAGCCGGACCGTGCTGGTCGCAAGATCCGACGGTGCGGAGATGCGGGCATCGATCGGGATCAGGTAGTTCTCGCCCGCGAGCTGAACGCCGTGACCGGCATAGTAGACCATCGCCACCGCGTTCGGACCATGCGCTGCGACCCGGCTCGAGAAATCCTGTACGACCTTCAGCATCTCGTTCTGCGTGAGGTCGGTCGCCGTGATGACCTCGAAGCCGGCCGAGTTCAACAATTGCGCGACCGCGTGGGCGTCGTTGTCCGGATTGTCCAGCGTCGGCGCATTCTGGTAGCTCGAATTGCCGATCACGAGCGCGACGCGCGGTTCTGGCTCCTGGGCCGACGGCGTGCCTTTGTTGTCTGCCGTGCTCGGCAGCGGCGCCGCCAGCGCGCGCGGCGGCGTCTGGAGGCTCTCGATATCGCCGCCGGCGGCCCTTGCCGAACTCGCGCCGGCACAGGTCATCAACCCCAGCAGCGCGGCGGTGAGCAGCAATTTCCAACCAGAAATATCAGCATGGGACGTCGGACCGGACACGGCGTTCTCCTCGAGCAATGCGCGACGCGCGATGGCATGAGGATCACGGTAGGCGGATCATGCACGGGCGTACGTGACCCGCGTCACCTGCCGATGGCGGTGTGGCGGACTCCGGTACGGCGGCATGCCGGACCTGCCGACGTTTGTTCTCAAGAGAAGAAGGCGATCTTCTCGGGCTGGGACATGCGCCGGATCGGGCTCAGCGGATCGTTGGCGGGAACCTGCGGCCGTTGCAGAAGGCCGTTCGACAGCAGGGTGGAGCCCAGCGACGGCTCGTAGGCCGGCCGTGGCATGGCCTGCGCGGTCGTGCTGGAAACGGCAGTCGCTGCCGCTTGTGCCTGCCGACGCGGCGCCGCATCCACCGGCGGCGGCGGCGGCGGCGTGCGCTCGGCAGCCAGGGCAACGGCCACGGCCGCCAGTGCTCCCCCCGCGAAGGACGTTTCGATCGGTGTCGGGACGGGCGCGATGGGGGCTGCGATCGGAGCCACGGACGGAGCTGCTGGTTCCAGCGCAGCCTTCGCAGCGGGCGCTTCGGCCGTTGCGAGCGCAAGCTCCGGCTCGGATGGAGCGGGATCGCCGAAGCTGGCGACGATGTCGTCATCGACCGAAGTCGGCTCCTCGATGTCGAAGCCGAGCGTCCGCGCCCGACTGAACCCCTCGTCCTCAGTCGTCTCGGGCGCTCCCATCTCGGCCGCGACCAAATCCAGGATGGCCCGGTCCTGCGCCTCGGCTGCAGCGACCTCATCGAGGTTCGCGACGGCAACCACCTGCGTCTCGACCTCGATGAGGACCTCTGTAACCGGCGCGGCCGCAATGTCGGTCGGAGCGATTGGACTGGTTGGCTGCGCAATGGTTGCGGCGTAGGTCTCAGCTGCTGCGGCCTCGACCACCGCGGCTGTGACGATCATTTCTCCGGGAGCGGACTGTGCGTCGAGCGCTTCGATCGCCGCCACGGCAGCCACGAGGGGTATCGTCGTCGCAGTCGCTTCCGGCAGTTCCGCCGGATGCACAACATCTGCCGGAGCGGCAGGATTATCTGCAACCTCCGCTGGTACGACGACATGCGCGGTCTGCGCGGTAGTCTCACCCGATGGCACGACCTCATCAGTGGCAGACGGGACCGTCGCGTCGCCGCCGTCGAACTCGCTGAGGCGGGCCTTGATGATCTCGAACGCGGTAAGCAGCGCAGCCTTCGGGTCGGTGCTCGCAAGCTGCTCGCAGGCAGCCTCGATCGAGGTGAGCTGCGAATCGATCAGGTCGCAGATCCGGGAGTCGGCGCCGATCTCGCGCCAGCGCCAGGATATCTCCTTGATGATCCGCGTGCCCTTGCGCGCGGGCGCCAGATTCTTCTCGAGGGCAAGCCCATCCACGGCGGACGCCGCGGCGAGTGCGGCATCCTCGACGGCGGCGCGGATGGCCGCCAGCGCCTCGGGCAGCGCCTTGCTGTCGGCCCGGTCGAGCTCCTGTTGCTGTTGGCGCTGGGACGCCAGCGCATGCTCGATGCGCGCGACCGCGTCGAGCACCATGCTGGTGTCGGCATTGCGGTTGCGCTTGGCATATTCGCCGAGGAACCAGCGGCCGCGCGAGGTCTCCATGAAGGCGTCGCGGATCGCCTCGTAGTCGGCCTCGTTCGGCTGCGCTGCGCGGGCGGAAATCGGCGAAAGGGCGAACACTTCATCGACCATGGCAAACCCATCGCGCAAATTGCTGCGCGTTGGCATAACGATCACCATGATATTGATCGAATCGCAATTGAATTGATGCCACTGTCCCGACAAATCTCCACCACATCACCGGCATTGTCGCGTCGATTCGCGGATCGGTTGGGGCTGTTCTATGGCGCGGTGTTCGCGTTGTCGGGCACCCATCTGCCCTTTTTTCCCGTGTGGCTACGGGCGATCGGACTCGATGCCTCCTGGATCGGCGTCATCATCGCGGTTCCCGCAGTGACGCGTTTCACCGTCCTGCCGGTGATCACCGCGCTCGCCGAGCGCCGACAGGCGCTGCAGATAGCCATGCGGCTGACCACGTTCTGCACCGCGGTGGGCTTCGCCGTGCTCGGCTTCCAGCACCGCCCCTGGCTTGTCTTCCTCGTTTATGTGGCGATCTGCAGTCTGTGGACTCCCGTCGTTCCGTTGACGGATGCCTACGCGCTGCGCGGCGTCCTGAGCTACGGCTTGAACTATGGGCGCCTGCGGTTGTGGGGATCGGCAGCCTTCATCGCCGGTACGTTGCTGTGTGGTGGATTGGCCGACATCGTCCCGGCGGCTGAGCTGATCTGGATCATCGTCTCGTTGGCGCTGTGCGGAGCCGCAAGCAGCCTGCTGCTCCAGGCGCTGCCTCCGTTGCCGCGCAGCATTGGTCCGGCTCGGGGCGGGCGCAGTCTGCTGGGTAGTCCGCGCTTCCTGTGCATCATCGCGTCTTCGGCGCTGATCCAGGGAAGCCATGCGGCCTATTATACGTTTTCCGCCATCGAGTGGACGGCGCAAGGGCTCAGCGGGCTGACCATCGCCTGGCTGTGGACGATGGGCGTGCTCGCCGAGATCGTGGTGTTCGCGCTGTCGCCGCGCTTCACGCTTTCGGCTGCAAGTCTGGTCGTGATCGGCGCGGTGGCGGCCGTGTTGCGCTGGACGTTGACGGCCCAGGAGCCGCACGCGCTTGGCCTTGCGGCGGTCCAGATCAGCCATGGCTTCACCTTCGGACTGACGCTGGTCGGAACGATGGGCCTGCTGGTCCGTCAGGTGCCGGCCGATCTGACCGCGCGCGGGCAGGGCTATTACGCCGCCGCGAGTGGCATCGTCGGCTCGGCCGCATCGGTGCTGTCGGGACCGGTTTATGCAGCCTACGGGCCCGGGGTGTACTACGTGATGGCCGGCATGGCGGGAGCTGGCGGCGTGCTGATGTGGTTTGCGCGCCCGAGCCTGACGCATCAGCCCCACAACGCCGCATCGGGCGGATAGACCAGACTGCCGTCGTAATGCAGTCCGTGATCGCAGTCGTCGGCCAGCAGCAGCGGACCGTCGAGATCGACGAACCGGGCGAGGGGTGTCAGCAGCATCGCCGGCGCCATGGACAGCGATGTGGCCACCATGCAGCCGACCATGATGTCGAAGCCTAGCGCGCGTGCGGCATCGGCCATCGCGAGCGCCTCGGTCAGGCCTCCGGTCTTGTCGAGCTTGATGTTGACGGCATCGTAGCGTCCGCGAAGCGCCTCGAGCGAGCTACGGTCGTGAACGCTCTCGTCGGCGCAGACCATGAGGGGACGCTGGATGCGGCCGAGGGCCTCGTCGGCGGCCGCCGGCAGCGGCTGCTCGACCAGGGTGACTCCGGCAGCGGTGCAGGCCGCGAGATTGGCTTCCAGATTGGCCTCGGTCCACGCCTCGTTGGCGTCGACGATCAGTTGCGATTGTGGCGCCGCTTCGCGCACAGCCGCGATCCGCGCAACGTCGCCGTCACCGCCGAGCTTGATCTTGAGCAGCGGCCGGTGCGCCGCCTTGGCGGCCGCCTTGGCCATCACGTCGGGCGTGCTGAGCGAGATCGTGTAGGCGGTCACGCACGGCTCCGGCGCGCGACGCCCGAGCAGGTCCCAGATGCGTCGGCCGCTGCGCTTGGCCTCGAGATCCAGCAGCGCACAATCCAGCGCGTTGCGAGCCGCACCCGGTGGCATCGCCGCCTGCAGCGCGTTGCGATCGAGGCCGGCAGCCACGGCCTCCTGCATCGCGAGCAGGGCGCTCAAGGAGGCCTCGGGCGTCTCGCCATAGCGCGGATAGGGCGCGCATTCGCCGCGACCGACGGTCGCGCCCTGTAGCACCTCTGCGATCACGGTGACCGCTTCGGTCTTGGCGCCGCGGCTGATCGTGAAACTTCCGGCGATCGGCCACCGCGCGACATGTGCGTTGAGTATTGGAAAATCGTTGGAAGTCATTGAAGATCTGGCGCTTTGTGAACCGGAATGCCGTTTTGGGGGCTTGCGTGACGCGACCGACTATGGCTGTTGATGTGGGTCTCCGACAAGGTGGTAGCAACGCGGTGGGATTTTTCTCGGCAATGAGCGGATGTTGGCCGCTCCGAGGATGGTCGTCGTGAACGGCGGCCCTACTCTGGAACGGAGCGGGGAGGGACATGCGCTGTCGCTGCGCGCGACGGGCGCCTGGACCGCGCCGTTTGCGCCGTCGCTCGAGCGGCTCGTCGCCGACGCCGAAAAGCTCGTTGGCAAGAAGATCGACGTCTCCATCGACGTATCCCAGGTTTCCAAGCTCGACACCTTCGGCGCCTGGCTGATCGAGCGGCTGCGTCGCAGCTTCACGACGGGAACCGTCGAGGCCAGGATCGACGGTCTGTCGGCAAACTACGCCAGCCTGGTCGACGAGGTTCGCCGCGTCAGTGCCGCGCCCGACGGCGATGCGACCAACGTGACCATCACCGGCATGCTGAGCCAGATCGGCCGCAGCGTTGCCGGTATCGTCGGTACGGTCGCCGCGCTGATCGACATGCTGGGCGCCGTGATCGTCGCCAGCGGACGGGTGCTCATTCATCCCCGCAGCTTTCGCCTGACGTCGACCATTCATCATCTCGAGCAGGTGTGCTGGCGCGCCGTGCCGATCGTCGTGCTGATCACCTTCCTGATCGGCTGCATCATCGCGCAGCAGGGCATCTTCCATTTCCGCAGGTTCGGGGCTGATATCTTCGTGGTCGACATGCTCGGCGTGCTGGTGCTGCGCGAGATCGGCGTGCTGCTGGTGGCGATCATGATCGCCGGCCGCTCGGGCAGCGCCTATACCGCCGAACTCGGCTCCATGAAGATGCGCGAGGAGATCGACGCGCTGCGCACCATGGGGTTCGACCCGATCGAGGTTCTGATCCTGCCGCGCATGCTGGCGCTCGTCATCGCACTGCCGATCCTGGCCTTCCTCGGCGACATCGCCGCGCTTTATGGCGGCGGGCTGGTGGCGTGGTTCTATGGCGGCGTCGATCCCGAGGCCTTCCTGCTGCGCCTGCGCGATGCGATTTCGATCGATCATTTCACCGTCGGCCTGGTCAAGGCGCCGGTCATGGCGGCCGTGATCGGGATCGTGGCCTGCGTCGAGGGCCTGGCCGTGCAGGGCAGCGCCGAGTCATTGGGGCGCCACACCACGTCGTCGGTCGTCAAGGGCATCTTCTTCGTGATCGTCATGGACGGCGTGTTTGCGATCTTCTTCGCTGCGGTCGGGATGTGACATGCCGGCAGAGGTGTCCGATCCGATCATTCATGTGCGCGACGTCACCGTGCAGTTCGGCAAGACGCGGGTGCTCGACGGTCTCGATCTCGACGTCAGGCGCGGTGAGATCCTCGGCTTCGTCGGCCCGTCCGGCGCCGGCAAGTCGGTGCTGACCCGCACCATCATCGGCCTGGTGCCGAAGCTGTCGGGGCACATCGAGGTCTTCGGCGTCGACCTTGATGCGGCCGATCGCGCCGCACGCCGCGCCGTCGAGCGGCGCTGGGGTGTGTTGTTTCAGCAGGGCGCGCTGTTCTCGTCGCTCACGGTGCGGCAGAACATCCAGTTTCCGGTACGGGAGTATCTCAAGCTCTCGCAGCGGCTGCTCGACGAGATCATGGTCGCCAAGCTCGTGATGGTCGGATTGCGGCCCGATGTTGCCGATCGTTTCCCGAGCGAGCTGTCGGGCGGCATGATCAAGCGGGTCGCGCTGGCGCGTGCGCTGGCGCTCGATCCGGAGCTCGTGTTCCTGGATGAGCCGACCTCGGGGCTCGACCCGATCGGCGCCGGCGATTTCGACGAACTGGTCCGGACCCTGCAGCGCACTTTGGGACTGACGGTTTTCATGGTAACCCATGATCTCGACAGCCTCTACACGGCGTGCGACCGCATCGCGGTGCTGGGGGACGGCAAGATCATCGCAGCGGGATCGATGGCCGACATGCAGGCCTCGGAGCATCCGTGGCTCCGGCAGTATTTCCACGGCAAGCGCGCCCGCGCCGTGATGGGGTAAAGCGATGCGGCCCCGGACGATTGTTGTTGCGTGCGGGGTGGGGACTCCCGCGACAAAGTTGATGGGGTCGGTGCCGCGGTCCGGTGCCAGCCGAGAGCGCACGGCAGCGGCGGTTAGGATTGCCGTCGCGACGTGCCGGGACCGGAGTTGGTAATGGAAACGCGGGCGAATTACGTCCTGATCGGATCGTTCACGCTGGCGGTGATTGCCGCGGCGATCGGCTTTGTCCTCTGGTTCCAGAGCCTGCATACGACCAAGCAGCGCAGCCCGTTGCGGGTCGTGTTCGAAGGGCCGGCGGCCGGTCTGCGCAACGGCGGCAGCGTTAATTTCAACGGTATTCGAGTGGGCGAGGTCATCTCGGTCAAGCTCGACAATCCGCGCCGTGTCGTGGCGCTGGCGATGGTCGAGAACAACGCTCCCATCCGCAAGGACACCCTCGTCGGGCTCGAATTCCAGGGCCTCACCGGCGTTGCTGCCATCTCGCTGAAGGGCGGTGAAGAGGCCGCGCCGCCGCCGCCGCTGGACGAGGACGGCGTTCCGCTGCTGCGCGCCGATCCGACCCGGCTGCAGGACGTCACCGAGGCGATCCGCGCCACCCTGCAGAACATCAACCGAGTGGTGGCCGACAACCAGGAGGCCGTGAAGAACTCGCTCAAGAATCTCGAGGTCTTCACCCAGTCTCTGGCGCGCAACTCCGAGCGCATCGACGGTGTCATGACCCGCGTCGACGGCATCATGGGCAAGGCGGATACGCTGATGCTGGGTCTCAACACGCTGGCCGGCGGCAAGGACGGCGGCGAATTGTTCCTGACCGTGAAGTCGATCCGCGAGCTCGCCGAGGATTTCGACAAGCGCTCGGGGGCGCTGATGGCTGACGGACGGCGCACGCTGACCGACATCAGCCGCGCCGTGAACAATTTCGACCGCAACCCGACCCGCGTTCTGTTCGGCGCTGGCGGTGCGAGCGCGAGTCCCAGCAACGCCCAGGCCTCCCAGCCGACGCCCGCACCACCAGCCAGCGGGCGGCGGTGACGACAGGGTGAGTGGCGAATAGGGAGTAGCGAAGAGGGGCGCGACGGTGGCGCGCTGTCCATCGCTGCATGCTGGCTGCTGATTGAATCGCACCGGTGGGATGCCGGCGACGGCAAGCCGAAACGGCCGAAACCGAAGAAGCCTTCATTGCATCTCCAAAAGCAAAACGGAGGCCTCGCGGCCTCCGTTTTGTCGTTTGCTGCGCGGCTGGCTCTAACCACCATTCGCTATTCGCTACTCACCATTCGCCTCGCTCCACCTCACGCCAGCCGTCCGGCGGCGTGAGCGAGCAGGGTGTAGACGAGCCCCGTCTCGGACGTCAGCTGGGCGCGCAACGCCTGCGGATTGCGGTCGTCGCGGGCGACCTCGTCGAGCAGCCGCTCGAACTCGGTGATGTAACGGTCGACCGTCTGCTTGAAGGTGCGGTCGGCGCGGTATTTGCGGGCGACCTCGTCGAAGGCCTTCTGGCCCGCCGGCGTGTAGAGGCGTTTGGAGAACGCCTTGGTCTCGCCGCGCTGATAGCGGTCCCACATCTCGGCCGCGAGATTGCGATCCATCAGACGGGCAATGTCGAGCGACAGCGACTCCAGCGGATTGCCTGGCTGCGCTCCCGGTGCGCGGCCGCGCGGCGCCTGCTGGCCTGCCGTGCTGTTGTCGGCGCGGTTGAGCAGGTCGGACAGCCAGTTGTCGCGGTTCTGATCGGCCACCGGACCCATCGGCGGCGCCTCGACCCGGCGCGGCGCAGGGGCAGGCGGGGGCGGCTGCTGCATGCCGAGATCCGGAGGCGGCAGGTTGGTGACGCTGGTCGCGGCCGGCTCGCGCAGGCGCATATCGGGCCGGCCGCCGACGGCCGCAGCCGCCACCACGACCGGTTCTTCCTGGCGCACGACCGCGGGCGCCGCGACGGCGGCCGGGCGCGCCGTGCTGACCACGTCGAGGCCGCGGCCGTGATGGGCGACGATCCGGTTCAGCTCCGCCAGGGCTTCGATCTGGTCGACGATGACCTTGCGCATCTGCGCAGTGCTTTCGGCCGCCTCCTGCGGCATCTCCAGCACGCCACGGCGCAGTTCGTTACGGGTTGCCTCGAGCTCGCGATGCATCTCGCCCGCCATCTGCTTCATGCTCGACACCAGCGTGGCGAACTTCTCCGCCGATTGCTTGAACATCGCATCCGCTTCCTGCGTGCTCTGCTGGTAGATCTCCTGCATCGACGAGGTGGTGAGGCGGCGCTCCTCTTCGGCGTTGGAGCGGATCGCTTCGAACTGGCGGCTGATCGCGGTCGAGCCGGCACCCGCGGTCTCCGCCACGACGCGGGCGATATCGCGCGCCCGCTCCTCGGCGGCGGCGAGCGACTCGTCGAGCAAAGTGGTGAAGCGCGACAGGCGCTGGTCGAGGTCTGCAGTGCGCAGATCGATGGTGGTCACCAGCGATTCCAGCGTCGTCTTGCGTTCGGAGACGGAGACGGTCGCATCGCGGTTGCTCTGTTCGACCACGGCCGCGGCCTCGATCAAGGCCTTGCCATGAGCATCGAACTGTCCCGACAGCGAGTTGAGGTTTTCCAGCGCCCTGGTCGTCTTGACGTTGAACACGTTGAGCTGGTCTTCGAGGGTCTGCGTCGCCGTTCCGTTGCGCGCGGTGACGTCGTTCATCGCGGTGACGAAGTCGGCCACACGGGTGACCAGCGCCCGCTCCAGCGAGTTGAGGTTGTCGTGGGCTCCGGTCAGCACTTCCTGCAGCAGGATGTTGCCCTCGCGCAGACGCTCGAACAGGGCGACGGTGTCGGTGCGCAGGATCTTGCTCGTCTCCTGCATCTCGGTGACCGCCGCGACGGAGACCTGGCGAGACTGCTCGATCGCGGCGCGCGACGCCTGCTCCAGCTCCTTGAGCGACTTGCTCATCGCCGTCGTTGCGAGTTCGCCGGCCGACGTGATGGAGCGGGCGACCTCCGAGCCGTTGCCGCTCACGGCTTGGGCGAAAGCCTGGCCGCGGACCTCGATCGCCTTCAGCGCGTCGGTGGTGACGCGATCGACCTCGATCGTGAGCTGGTTGGTCTTCGAATTGAGCGTCTCGACCAGCGTGCCGCGCTTGCCGTCGAGGACCTGCGACAGCCGCTCGGTCTGCTGATGCACGTAGGTTACGATTTCGTCCGTCTTGCCGGTCATGGCGGAGCCGAACGAATTGCCGGCGGCGAGCACCGACCGCTCAATCTCGGTCGAGGTCGATTTCACCCGCGTCGAAACCTCGTTGGACGCGGCGACGAGCGCGCTCTGAGCGTTGAGGGCGCTGCTCTGGATCGCGTCGGTGGTGTTGGCCGCGACCGCGTTGATGGAGCGCTCGATCTCCGACGAGATCGCCTTGAGCTGGCCCGCCGTGTCCGTCGACGTCGCGGTCAGCACGTCCTGCGCCTCGCGGGCTCCGCCGACGATCACCGCAACGGTCTCGGTCGACGTCGTGGTCAGGATCGTCTGCGCCTCTCGTGCGCTGCCGATGAGGGTGGCCGCGGTGTCGGCCGACGTGGCCGTCAGCGACATCTGGGCCTGACGCGCGCTGTTGAGGATCGAGGTCGCCGTGTCGGCGCCAACGGACGACAGCGTACGCTCGATGTCGACCGCCAGCGATTTGACGTGGTCGGCCGCCTCGGTCGAGACGGTTACGAGCTTCGACTGGACGTCGCGGGCGCTGTCGACGATCGCGGCCGCGGTGCTGGTGCCGACCGCAGCGAGTGTCCGCTCCACATCCGCCGCCAGCGACTTGACGTGATTGGCCGCTTCGGACGAGGCGCCGATGAGCGTGGTCTGTGCCTCGCGCGCGCCGCCCGTGATCGCCTCCGCCGTGGCGGTTCCCGCGATGGAGAGCGAGCGCTGCACGTCGACGGTGAGCGCCTTGACCTGCTCTGATGCCTCGCTCGACGCTGCGAGCAGGGTGCTCTGGGCATCGCGGGCGCTCGCGGTGATCGACTCGGCGGTCGCGGTCCCTGCGCCGGTCAGCGAGCGTTGTACATCCGCGGCGAGTGATTTCACGTGATCGGCCGCGTCGGCGGAGGCCGACACCAGCGTGTTCTGAACCTCGCGGGCACCGGCGAGGATCGAGGCTGCGGTCGCCGAACCGGCGGCCGTGAGCGCCTGCTCGACGTCGGCGGTGAGCGATTTGACGTGGCTGGCCGCGTCGGAGGAGGTCGACACCAGCGTGTTCTGAACCTCGCGGGCGCTCGCGAGGATCGCTTCTGCGGTGGTCGAGCCCGCCGCCGTGAGCGTGCGCTCGACGTCGGCCGAAAGCGACTTGATCTGGTTCGCCGTCTCGCCGGAGGCCGTGACCAGCGTGGCCTGGGCCTCGCGTGCACTCGACAGGATCGCAGTGGCAGCGCCGCTGCCCGCGCTGGTGAGCGCGCGCTCGACGTCCGTGGAGGTGGTCTTCAACTGCGAGCCGACATCGGTCGAGACGTTGATCAGGGCCTGCTGCGCAGCCCGAGCGCCGGTCTGGATGGTTTCGCTGGTGTTGACCACGAGGGTGGTCAGCGCGCGCTCGGCGTCCTCGACGTGCGACTTGATGCTGGCAGAGAGCAACTCGGCCCGCGTCATCAGTTCGTCGCTCGCCTGGCGGCCGCTGCTCTCGATACGGCCGGCCACGGCTTCCACGCGGGAGCCGAGCAGGTCCTCGAACTGGGCGACGCGCCGGTCGATGTCGTTTGCGATCGTTCCGACCCGGGTCTCGATGCCCAGATGGATGTCCTGGAAGCGCGCGGTGACAGCCTCCGTCAGTTCGGTGCTGCGGCCGTCGATGATGTTCGACAGGCTGACGATGCGCTGGTCGACCGCCTCCAGCGCCTTGTCGGTGCCGTCGCTGAGCGAGGAGGTGAGCACGGTCAGGCGCGAGTCGATCGCGTGCAGGACCTGCGCTGCACCGTCGGTCATCGAGCTGGAGAGCGTGCCGAGGCTTCCTTCGATGGTCGAGGTGACCGACGTCGCGCGGTTGTCGAAGTTCTCCTCGAGCGTCTTCAGGCGTCCCTCGACGCTGTCGTCGAACGTCCTGATCTTCGACTCGAGCGAGGAATCGAAGTTGGTGATGCGCGCCTGCAGCGTGGTCTCGAACTGCGTCAGCCGCTGATCGAGCGTCGCAGTGATCTCGCCGCCGTTGGACGACAGCCGGGTGTCGAACGTGTCGACATAGGTCTTGAGATTGTCCGAGATCTCCTGGGTGCGCTGACCCATGCGCTCGACGATATCGCCGCCGAACGTCTTCACGGTGCGGTCGAATTCGGTGATGTGGCGGGTGATCAGCGCGCCCAGCGTCGAGCTGTCGCGCGCGAAACGCTCGGCAAGATCGGTGCCCTGGTTCTTTACCAGCTCATCGAAGGCACTCATCTGCATCGACAGCGTGTCGTGTGTGCTCTCGGTCTGGCTAACGACCTTTGCCACCAGCGAGTTGACGGTGGCGTCGAGCGACTCGCTCGCCTTCTCGCCGCTGGTTACGATGTGTCCGGACAGGCGCTGGCTTGCCTCGTCGATCTTGGTGACGAGATCTCCGCTGCGCAGCTCGAGCTCCAGCAGCAGCGATTCGCCGGACGCCTTGAGCGAATCGTGGACCTGCTCGGTGCGGACCGAAATGCCGTCGACGATGGCAGCCGTGCGCTGCTCGAACTCGCTGGTGATGCGGTCGATGCGCTCGTTCAGCATCTCGTGGACGCGATCGGACAGATCGGCGAACTCGTCATGGACGTGGCCGGTCTTGAAGTTGAGGCTGGTCGTCAGGCGCTCGGACGCGTCGAGTACGGCGCGGGTGGTCTCGGCGCTCGCCTCCTCGAGGCGATCCAGGAGGTCGCCGCCGCGCTCGCCGAGCGCGAGGATCATGTTGTCGCCGGCATTGCCGAGGGCGGCCGTGATGTGGGCGCCGCGCTCTTCGAGCGCACCGGTGATGCTCTTGGCCACCTCGTCGACGCGCGAGGCGATCGCGTCCGAGATCAGCGCGATGTCGTGACGCAGATCGATCTGCACGCCCGAGATGGCGCTGCGGACCTGCTCGGCCTGGCCGACCAGGTTGTCGCGCTGGTGGGCGATGTCCTGCAGCAGAGCGCGGATACGCACCTCGTTGTCGCTGTAGGCGCGTTCGAGCGCAGCGACCTCGTTGGCGACCAGCGTCTCCAGCTCGCCGGCGCGCGCAATTGCGCGCTCGACGCCGTCGCCCATGGCCGCGACCTCGCGGCGGATCGCCTGGCCGACGGTCACGATCGAATCGCTGACGGCGCCTTCCGGCTCGGAGAAGCGGATCGCGACCTGCGCCATCGACTGGGCGATCATGCGCAGTTCCTGGCCCCGCCAGGCGAGACTCGCAAGGAAGTAGAACAGCAGGACCGGGGCAAAGAACACGGCCGCGAGGCCGGACAGCACCAGCACGCCGCCGCTCTGGCCGATCAGGGCCTGCAGCGACGACAGAAAGCCGATCGTGATCAGCGCGCAGCCCACGATCCAGATGCCGGCGAACGCGGTGGCCAGCGTATAGACTCCGCGCGACGGGCGGCCCTTCTGGATCGCCTGCAGCAATTGGCCGATCGTCTCGCGGTCGTCATTGGCCGGCCGGCGAACGGCGAGCGGAGGCGGTTCGATGTCGTCCAGGCTGCGGTTGTCGACTCCCGGACGGGAGTCGAACGAATCGAAAGCGGATCCGCCGGTCGGCATGACCGGCGGGGCCCCGTCAGCGTGGACCGAGCCCTGCGATTCCAGCGGCGCGGACGTATCGCTGATGTTCAAAGCCTCCTGAATGGCGGATAGCGCAACTTCAGTGGGGTCTTTGACCTTTTTGGGGGTGTTCGCCATGTTGAGTCCGAGCCCTCGTCATATTTTCGATCCGGCGAGCCGCGCACGAGTGCCCCCTCGAATGGCTCGAACCGGATGCATCCCTCCGCAGGCACCAGGGGTGGCAAATTCCGCCAGGTGGCCCACTCCATCCGGGGCTCATCCTATTGACTGTGCCTGTTGAAAGAAATGGCCGTGGTTAAGAGATTCTTAATCATCGTTAACAGCCGCCGCCGTTAACACTTTACAAGTCCTGCAAATTCCCGTTTCCGCCGGGATTGGGGCGGACGCGGGCCAAAATCGCGGCAAACCCGGGGCAATTGGGTCGGTAAGAAAGCATTAACCATTGTCGTGCTTGGCTTACCACAGGGGCGCGCCGGGCGCGCCCGCCGCACCGGATTGCCGCCATGATTCCCGACCTGCAACGGATCGAATGGATGCCTTCGCCCCCGCTGGTTCCCGATGACGGGCCGATCAGCCTCGACCTCTTGCGACGGATGACCCTCGGGGACACCGCGCTCGAGCGCGAAGTGCTCGGCATGTTCTCGACCCAGGCCGTCCGTCTCCTGGAGCGGCTGCAGGTCCTGCCCGACGACGCCGCCGCGGTCGCCCATACCCTCAAGGGCTCCGCCCGCGCCGTCGGCGCGCTCGACGTCGCCGATGCCGCCGAAGGCCTCGAAGCGGCGCTGCGCGAGGGCGATCCGGCCGATGCGCTGGCCTGGCTCGGCACCGCCGTGGCGCAGGCCCGCGCGGCCATTTCGGACATGCTCGGCGCGTCCTGAGCGGCCAGCCGCAGCACTAGCGCGGAGCGGAGCGGTCCGTTATAGGACAGCCCGACCTCATTCCCTGCGCAGTACGAGCACACATGGCCAAGATCACCTTTGTCGACCATACCGGCGAATCCCGAACCGTTGATATCGAGAACGGCGCGACCGTGATGGAAGCGGCGATCCGCAATGCCATTCCCGGCATCGAAGCCGAGTGCGGCGGCGCCTGCGCCTGCGCGACCTGCCATGTCTATGTCGACGAAGCCTGGCGCGAGAAGGTCGGGCCGCCGACGCCGATGGAAGAGGATATGCTCGATTTCGGCTACGAGGTGCGGCCGAATTCGCGGCTGTCCTGCCAGATCAAGGTCTCCGACGAGCTCGACGGCCTCGTCGTCGCAACGCCCGAGCGTCAGGCCTGACCGTTCGGCTTTCGCACGCATTTTCTCTGCTGCCTCCTGAATTTCGCCGCGCGGCCTAGGCCGCCGGCGTGAGCGTTACGCCGCGGCGGGTCCAAGGTCGAAGTGCCGCTATGACCGGGCCCGTCAACGGGGCGGGCCGGCGCGTGACCTCGTCGATCAGCACCATGACGGCGGTGGCCGAGGCCACACAGCGGCCATCGGAGAACACGACCTGCTCCGATGTCACGGACGTGCGCCCCAGCTTGACGACCCCCAATCCGAGCTCGATCGTGCCCGGCCAGCGCAGCTCGGCACGGAAATGCATGTCGAGCCGCACCATGATCCAGGCCAGTCCCTCCTGCGTCAGGCCATGGCGCGGGTCCTTCATCAGCGTCACCCGGCCGGTCTCGAAATAGGTCGCATAAACCGCGTTGTTGACGTGCTGGTTGGGGTCGAGGTCGCCGAAGCGGACATTGTCCATGAGGCGGTAGGGGAAGTCCTCGATATCGGGCGTCTGGTCGTGGCGGGCCGTCTCTGTCACCGATTGATCTCCATCATTCATGCTGCTTTCAAACCTCGCTAAGCTCGGCGCTGCAAGCCGCGTGCGAACGAGGGGCCGGCTTTTGTGCCTTCCCTGAAACCGCCCCGTTGGCTACAAATTCCGAACCGCCATCTGCCGCCATCCGTCGAGCGGCGTCTCCAACGAGAAGAGCGACATGAGCGAAGCGATCAAGACCGATGTGCTGATCATTGGCGCGGGCCCTTGCGGACTGTTTGCCGTGTTTGAACTGGGGCTGCTCGATATCAAGGCGCATCTGATCGACATCCTCGACAAGGTCGGCGGCCAGTGCGCCGAGCTCTATCCGGAGAAGCCGATCTACGACATTCCCGGCGTGCCGATGGTGACGGGGCACGGCCTCACCGAACAGCTGATGGAGCAGATCAAGCCGTTCAGCCCGACCTTCCATCTCGGCGAGATGGTCAACACGGTGGAGAAGATCGGCGATCCCGGTTTCCGCGTCACCACCGACACCGGCAAGGTGTTCGAGTGCAAGGTCGTGGTGATCGCGGCCGGCGGCGGCTCGTTCCAGCCGAAGCGCCCGCCCGTGCCCGGCATCGAGGCCTATGAGGGCACCTCGGTGTTCTACGCGGTGCGCAAGATGGAGCAGTTCCGCGACAAGAACGTCGTCATCGTCGGCGGCGGTGATTCCGCGCTCGACTGGACGCTCAATCTGCACCCGCTCGCCAAGCGCATCACGCTGGTGCATCGTCGCGACGACTTCCGCGCCGCGCCGCATAGCGTCGAGCAGATGCGGGCGCTCGTTGCGGGCGGCAAGATGGATCTGAGGATCGGCCAGGTCAGCGCGCTCGAAGGTGCCAACGGCGTGCTCTCCGCCGCCACGATCAAGGGCAACGACAATGCGGTCGAGACCGTGGCCTGCGATATGATGCTGCCGTTCTTCGGGCTGACGATGAAGCTCGGACCGGTCGCCGACTGGGGCATCGCGCTCGAGCACAATCTCATTCCGGTCGAGACCTCGGCATTCGAGACCAGCGTGCCCGGCATCTTCGCGATCGGCGACATCAACACCTATCCCGGCAAGATCAAGCTGATCCTGTGCGGATTCCACGAGGGCGCGTTGATGGCGCAGAAGGCGCACCGCTACGTGTATCCGGAGAAGCGGCTGGTGTTCCAGTACACGACATCGTCGTCGAGCCTGCAGAAGAAGCTCGGAGTGAACTAATTCACGGCCGCGCGGGAACCTGGCCCAACTCAATTGTGACTGAATGTTTCGGCTGCGCGCCGGTTTCACCGGCGCGCGAGACCTGTTATGGGCTGGAACGGTCTTCGAAACGGCCGTACTGTACGGCCATTCGATTTGTGAATTGGTCAAGGTGAGATGATGATGCTGAATGCGTTTCTCCGGCCTCGGCTGGCGTCCGGTGTAGCGAAGCTCGCGGTTGGCGCGCTTGTCGTCGCCGGCGCGCTGCTGACGCGGCCTGCGCTGGCGGCGGAGCCTTCCGCGGCCGGGCTGTGGCAGAAGATCGAGAACGGCCAGCCCGTGCTCTACGTGCTCGTCGTCGATCACAACGGAACCTTCGAAGGCGTGATGGCGAAGCTGTTTCCGAAGCCGAACGATCCGCCGAATCCGACCTGCGCCAAGTGCGCCGACGATCGCAAGAACGCGCCCTGGCTCGGCATCTCCTTCATCCGCGACATGAAACGCGACGGTCTGAAGTACGAAGACGGCAACGTGCTGGATCCGCGCGACGGCAAGATCTACAGCGCCAAGATGACGCTGACTCCCGACGGCCAGTCGCTGACCTTGCGCGGCTATATCGGCTTCTCGCTGCTCGGCAAGGACGAGACCTGGGTGCGGCTGCCGGACACCGCGATGGCGCAGATCGATCCGGCGATCATCGCCAAATATCTGCCGCCCCCGGTGCCGGCGCCGCTGCCTGCCGTGGTGCCGAAGCAGGTGCCGCCAGCTCCGATGATGAAGAAGCCTGTGCCGGCCCCGGCGAAGTAGTTCGCAGCTCCATCGCGACGTCATCGTCAACGCGTCGCTCGCGCTTGCGCGCGAACGACTATGAAGCAGGCATGGACAGCGTCTTCGTCCGTGTTGATGCACTTGTGTCGTTCATGCACATGTGTTCGCGTTCTCGCGGCGCATGGCGTCCGAGTGATGGCTTCGACATCACGCCCTCTATCGTGAGAGGGCGCAGGGAATGCCGGGCGCTGGCCGCACCCATGGCCCGCCTGCGAAAAAAAATGCAGGCGGCAGGAACCACAGGTCAGCCGAGACATCCCGGCATTCCCTGCGCGATGGCTTGACGGCTTATACGTACTCTCCCCGGGGACCGGGCTGTCTTGCCCCCGTCACGGGCGGATCATCATCACCACCCGCTTGGCACCAGCGTCGGGATGCCAGGACCATACGACTTCGCCGTGCGCCTCGTGCCGTTCGTCGGCATGACCTTCGCCATGCTGCGGCCCAAAGCGCCCACCGCCCCCCGCGCTCCACGTTCGTGACGACCGCGAACCGCCCCTCTCATGAGCACGGGATGCACCAACAGAGCATTTTTTCTGTAAAAACGAAATAGAAAAATTTTGTCCGGCGGGACTGGACAGGGGTGATTGGCTTGAGACGGCTTGTAAATTTTGTTTTTCGGCGCAGGCCGTTTTGGTGTGATCAGGCCTTGTCGAAGCCAGCCGCCGTCGCGCGATGCGGCCCGGCGGGCAACTCAGCCGACGCAGGGCAGGGCGATGGCGCGGCTACTACTGCCGCACGGCGTCCGCTGGCGGCAGCGGCTGGCTCGAGATGCTGGGCTCGGCGGCATCGAGGTTGAGCACCTGGGCTGCCGCCGGAAACGCGGCATCGGCCATCGCCGCGTGGCCTTCGGCGGTCGGATGCACGGCGCCGCCATAGACGGCCGACAGCACGCCCCAGCTCGCATCATGGATGTCGGCGGGCTGCATTGCCGCGGGAAGCCCCTGCGGGTAGGTCATGGCCGAGAAGTAGCTGTCATTGGCATCGCGGATCCAGCGCGCACGCGGCCAATACGGGCGATATTCGCTGGCGCCGCGTCCGCACAGCAGCGGTTCGTTGCCGGCGCTGACGATGTTCGGATCGAAGCTGTCGCCGGCGGGCGAGAAGCATTCGCGGTCGAACGGCGGGTCCTGCGGCGAGCGCGCGCAAAAACCATGATCGGCAAACGCGGCCTGATGGGCATCGACGAAGGTCATGCGATCGCTGCGCGGATCGCGGCACAGGACGCCGGCGGTGCATTGCGCGAGCCCGCGCAGCGCCGGCAGGAACTCGTTCTCGACGAAGCCTGCGACGTTGGCGAGCCGCTGCGGATCGGCATTGAAAGAGGGATGGATTTCGAACCCGGCGGGACCGCCGGGGCATGGCGTGCCCGGACGGCTCAGCGCTGGGTTGCCATAGGAGGTGTAGATGACGCGCGAGAGATCGCCGACCAGCGGCTTGAGCGTCTCGCGGAGCTTGGCGAAGCCCTGCGGCAGATCGCGTGCGAGCTCGCTGCGCGATTCCTCGACCGAGCCGATCACGCCGGAGCGCTTGAACAGGGTGCGCTCGGTCGGCGTCTCGACGATGACGTCGGCGACGAGGCCGGAAAAGTTGATGTCGTTGGCGCCGATCGACAGCAGCACCAGATCGAGCCGCCGGTCCGGCTGCCGCCGCTTGGCCGCGGTCAGCGCCTCGCGCAATTCGCCGAGCTGGCCGTTGACGCCGCCGGCGCAGGTCGTGACCGAGCGGCCGGGCGTGCATTCGCGCGCGCGCTGGCTGCCGAACAGGCCGTCGGCGATGGTGGCGCCGGTGCAGGCCAGCGGCAGATAGGTGACGGCAACGTGCGGATAGCGCACCGCGAGCGCCAATGCGGTCCGGGTCTGATAGCTGTAGAGCGAGCGGTGGCAGGCCGCGTTGAACCACACCGCGCTGTAGCGCTGCCAGTTCTGCAGCGTGTCCGGCGCCTCGCAGGCGCGACCGCCTTTGAAGCCGGCGCGGCTCGGGCGATAATATTGCGCGCTGGCGCCGCCGAGATAGGAGCGGAAGCAGAAGCCGTCGTCGGCGAGCGCGACCGGACGGTCCGGATTGCCTTCGCCCGCGGCAATGCTGTCGCCGAGGCCGGCAATCAAGACATCGCGCACGCGAATGCCCGTGGTGACCCGCTGGGTGCCGTCCGCGCTGGAGACGTCCACGGTGGCGACCGTCTGGCGCCCATAGCGGACGCGCAGATTGACCGGCTCGGCGCAGTCGAAGGTCGATGTCTGCGGGCCGTCGCCGTCGTCGAACGACCAGGCGCAGGTCGCGCCGACCGGCAACGGGCCGGTCAGGCGCACCGTGACCGGATGGTCGATCGGCGTCAGATAGCTTTCCTTGACGTTGTCGCGGGTGCACGGCTCGTTGACGCGGCCGGCGAGGTCGATGCACAGCCGGTTGACGATGTTGCGCGCCCAGCCGCGGCCGTCGCTCTGCACCGCCAAGCCCTGTTCGGCCGCAAGGATGGAACGGTCGCGCGTGCTCTCGGCATGGAGCAGGAAATCACGTTCCTCCCTGAACAGGCGGAAGCGGTTGCGCACCTCCCAGCTGATCTGCAGCGGCGTTGCGCCGAGCTGCGCAGCTGCCTGCGATGCAGCGACGAGGTCGAGCACACCGGCGAGCATGCAGGCGGCGAGCACCGGGCGAACAGACATTCGAGTCATCACGCAACGATTGAGGTCAAGGATGGGGCGGAAATAAGCGAGCGGTGCGCAAGTTCAACCGCGCCGCTCGGACCTCGCGACTATAGCGCGATTCAACGCTGCGAGTGGCGCTTGATGCGCTGGGGAACGGCAGCCGCTGTCGAAGCCGCACGTTCCGCAGTGTCCTGATCGTCGTAGGCCGTCTGCAACCTGCGCCGCTCCTGCCACGGCTTCACGACGTTCAGCCAGAGTTCCCGAATGCCCATGATGGAAATCGCGGTCGCGAACGGGATCACGAAATACAGCACCCGGAACACCAGCAGGGTCGCCAGCAGCTGTTCGCGGCCGAACTGCGGCAGCGCCACCAGCATCGCGGCATCGAACACGCCCAGGCTGCCCGGCGCATGGCTGGCAAAGCCGAGCAGGGTCGCCAGGATGAACACGACCGACAGCGACATGAAGTCGATCGCCGGATCAGCGGGGATGAGCAGATACATCGCCAAAGCGCAGAAGCCGAGATCGACGACGCCGATCAGGATCTGCACCAGCGTGAGCTGGGCCGAGGGCAGCACCACCTTCCAGCCGTTCTGCCCGAGCTGGCGGCGGTTCTTGCCCACGGCGAGCCAGCCGAGATAGGCGAAGATCGCGGCCAGCAAGCCGATCGCGATCAGCCGGTTCACCGCGGGGGGCAGCTGGTCCATGGAGGAGGCGGCTGCCGGATGCAGCGTCATGCCGACGCCGAGGACGAACAGGTTGCCGAGCCAGAAGGTCAGCCCGGACAGGAAGCAGATCTTGGCGACGTCGATCGCGGAGAGGCCGTAGTCCGAATAGATGCGGAAACGAATGGCGCCGCCGGTGAACACCGTGGCGCCGATGTTGTGGCCGATCGAATAGCTGGTGAAGGCGCTCATCGCGGCGATGCGATACGGCACATGCTTCTTGCCAATCGTTCGCAGCGCAAAATAGTCATAGAAGGTCAGCGTGCAGAACGCGCCGACCACACACAAGGCCGCGAGTGCGATGTGACCGGGCGGGATCTCGGTGAGTGCGGTCAGGATGACGCCGCCGTCGACGCCCTTCAGGGTGCGCACGAGCGTCGTGATCGCGAAGGCGATGATCGCAAGACTTGCTGCAATCCCCAGCCGCTTCCAGCCGATCCATTTCTTGAAGCCACGCCCGAGCGTGGTCAGCAGGCGCTGCATTCATCCTCCCGGCGGGGCGGCAGTAGAGCTTGGAAGAGGGGCGATAGCATGGATCGATGAGGCGGGCATTCCGTGACTGCCAGTTCCTTAAGCCAAAACGCGCGCTTTGTGCAGTCCTTGACAAGACGCAGCTCCGACTTCGCCCCGCGTGGCTGTCACACTCCAGTCACATAGCTCCGCCCGCGGTTGCCTCAGTTCGGTCTCAATGGTTACTCGCAAAGTGCTCTCGCAAACGTACCGCCGACGTGGCGGGTTCCGTGCCGGTGCGTCCCTGCCGGGCAGGAACAACCGCGCTGTCCGCCGGTTAGCCGCATGCAAGCAAAGCGAACATGGTCACGATCGGTCGGGGAGGGACCTGCCATGTTCCGAACCCCCGGAAGGACATCACGCAAATGGGACTCTTCACCAAAGACATCAAGACGATGAACGACCTGTTCGTGCATCAGCTGCAGGACATCTATTACGCCGAGAACCAGCTCGTCAAAGCGCTGCCCACGATGGCCGAGAAGGCCACTGATCGGCAGCTCAAGCAGGGCTTCCTGACCCATCTGGACGAGACGAAGACGCATGTCACGCGGCTCGAGCAGGTGTTCAAGATGCTCGGCATCGCGCCCAAGGCGGTCGACTGCCCGGCCATCGACGGCATCATCGAGGAAGCTGAGGAGGTCGCGGGCGAGGTGGATGACAAGGCCGTGCTGGATGCTGCGCTGATCAATGCTGCGCAGGCGGCCGAGCATTATGAGATCACCCGCTATGGCAGCCTGGTCGCCTGGTCCAAGCAGCTTGGTCGCGCCGACTGCGCCGCCGTGCTGCATAAGACCCTCGAGGAGGAGAAGGCGACCGACCTGAAGCTGACCAAGCTCGCCGAGACCACCGTCAATCTGCGCGCCGCCAGCTGATCGCTTAACCAGACCTGATGAGACAAAACGCCGCGCGGACACTCCGCGCGGCGTTGTCGCATCCGGATGCCGCCGGTCAGGTCTTGCGCAGCGCGAAGTTGGCGCCGCAGAACGCCATCAGGGCGCCGAGGCAGAGCGCAGCGACGCCGGCCAGCACGCCGGCCGCCGAGGGCACCGGGCTCGGTCCGGAGATCGCCTGGCCGATGCCGGCGAGGATCAGCACGCCCACGACCACCAGGAAGTTGCGCATGCGCTGGGGGATCTCGCCCGACACCGCGCTGTGCATGATGTTGGCGATGAAATAGCCTGAGGAGAAGCCGACGGTGGCGATCAGCCACCAGGCGATCGCCGACCCGGCCGGCATGAAGTCGCCGCCTTCAGTCTGCCACAGTCCGCCGAGATCGAGCCCATAGCGGGCGCCGAGCATGTGCACCGCCAGCGCCAGCAGCACGCCGGCCGCCATCGCGCCGGCGAGGATCAGGTGCCGCGGAAAATGGATCGTTTCACTCATTCTCCGTTTGTAGGATAAGGCGCGCGCGACGCGCAACAGGACCGATCCATTTCCCAAGACATCACCACAGCCGGCGAGGATGTGATCCGCTACGCCTACAAGGCGTCGCTGATCGGGGCTGCGCACAGCTTCGAACTGACGGACCAGGGGCTGTCCTGGCGGTTCACCGGCCGCGCCGGCCTGTGGCCCTATGCCGACATTGCGGCGATCCGGCTGTCCTACCGTCCGGTCTCGATGCAGGCCAGGCGCTTCCGTGCCGATATCGCCAACCGTGACGGCCGGCGGCTTCGCATCCTCTCGACCTCCTGGCAGACCGCGACCCTGATGGCGCCGCAGAGCGAGGCCTATCGCGCCTTCATCGTCGCGCTGCATGCGCGGCTCGCCGCTGAGGGCAGCACGGCGCGCCTGACCGGCGGTCTCGGCCGGACGGCCTATGTCGCGGCGCTCGCAGCGGTCACGCTGTTCGCCGTCGCGATGGCCGGCCTGCTGGTGCGGGCGCTGGTGATCGGCGAGTGGGCCGGTGTGTCGTTCCTGATCGGCTTCGCCGCCTTGTTCGCGTGGCAGGTCGGCGGCTTCATCGCCCGCAACAAGCCGCGGACCTACAATTTCACGGATCTCCCGGCCGCGCTGCTGCCCTGATCACGCGCGGTCATCGGCGGTCATCGAATGTGACGGAGCCGACCCAGCGCGTCATGGCAGAATGAGCAGATTGCTCTCGGAGATGACCATGCAGGATGGTGCGCGGCGGATGCCGGACGCCGCAGAGATCGCCGCGATCACTGCGCAGCATTTTGCCGATACGCCGCTGCGACCCGCCGACCTCCTGTTCGTGTTCGGTACCCGCGTCGACGAGGAGCTGCGCGCCGAGACGGCGGCCGTGCTCTGGCAGCAGGGCTATTTTCGCCACGCCATCGTCAGCGGCGGCATCACGCCCGGCGCCCGCGTGTCCGAATGCGCGCTGATCAAGGCCGCCATGGTCAGGCGCGGCATTCCGGCCGACCGCATCCTCGAAGAGCATCGCGCCATGAACACCGGCGAGAATGTCGTGCTCGCGCTGCCGGTGATCGAGGCCGCGCTCGGCCTCGCCAATGTCCGCACCGTGATCTGCCTCGGCAACAGCTGGACCGCGCGGCGCTACGCAATGACGATGCAGCGGCATTGGCCCGAAGTCGAGAAGATGCTGCTGACGGTGGATGGCTTCGGCATCCCGCGCCATCTCTGGCACACCCATCCAGAATTCCGCCGCCGCGTGCTCAGCGAATGGGACAAGATCGAACCCTACAAGGCGAAGGGCTTCGTCGCGGAGTGGCCGTGATGGGCGTGGCGCAGTTCAATGCGTGTCGCAAATAAGCTCGTCAGCAGCTTCAGCCAGATTGAATGGGAGAGGCTTGCTCGGTCTCCGCAGTGCTCCCGGTAGCGACCGAATCTTGCTTTGCAGCGAGATTTCGCGATGTGCCAAGAACGGTCATCGCTTTACGCGTCATTCGTACGCGGTGTCTCATCGTCGTGTATACTTTTTTTCATGGTAGTAAAAGCTGAACGGTTGGTCATGCGAACTAAGTGGAAAGAGATCTCGAAATTCCTGGCTGGGGCGTTTTTCGTGACAGCGGGTGCAAGCTGGTACTTGTGGTGGCAGCATGTTTCGGTCCCGTTTCCGTTCTTCGGTTTCACTTCAATGACGCCGGAGTTCTTGGGTCCGCGGGGCTTTCTCCACTTTGTGCTTTTTCTGATCTCGTTCTATTTCGGGTTTATCAAAAAATAGTCCGTAGGGTGGGCAAAGCCATCGGGCGGCGTGAGCCGCACGATGACGTGCCCACCAACTCTCCCTATCCGCGCAAGGCGGTGGGCAGGCCGCGCTCAGATAGCGCGGACAAACAAGCTTTCTCAGGCGCGCCTTTGCCCACCCTGCGCACTGCGGTGTTTGTCGCGAACCACGTTCACTGGCTCAATTTTTTTGATGCAAATCGGTTGGCCATTGGGGACGGGGGTGCAATCCCCAATCCGGACCGAAGCCATTGTTATTCGGCTTCGAATTCGGAAACCAATAGAAGCTGGAAGCGAGAAGGCAAAGCAGAACGAGGATGAATAGAATGCCCATCACATCACCGCGCCTTGGATAAGGCAGAGGCCATCTCATGATGGTGTCCTCAGTCCGCATTTTGGTCGGGCATCAGGATCGAGACCCCCCAATGCGACAGCAATAACCGCGAAGAGGCAATTGTTCTACGCGCAGTATGCGTTAGAGGGGGGGCCTCGTCTCAAGGCCTCACCACCAGCACCGAGCATTTCGCATAGCGCACGACGTGCCCCGCGTTGGAGCCGAGGAAGTAGGTGCGCATCGCCGGGCGGTGCGAGGTCATCACGATCAGGTCGGCCTTGACCTTGGCCGCTTCCTCGAGGACCTCGTGATAGATGCCGCCCTGGCGCACCGCGTAGGAGATGCGTTCGGCCGGAATGCCGGACTCGCGCGCCACGATCGACAGCGCTTCCTCGGCGGTCTCGCGCTGCTGCGCATCGAAATCGGCGGGAACGTATTCGGCGAGCATCACCGGCGTCATCGGCATCACGTTGAGCAGATGCACCGTGCCGCTCCAGGTCTGCGCCAGCGTCGCCGCCGTCGCGATCGCGGGCTTGGCGAGGTCGGTGTCGGCCAGATCGATCGGAACCAGAATCGATTTGAACATCGCGAGGCCTCCCGATTGTTCCAGCCCATTACGCGCCCCATGCGGCGGCACTGTCAATCGACCGAGCCCTGTTTCAGGAGCTTCGGCGTCACGAACATCACGAGATTGCCGCGGGTGAAGCTCACATCGGTCCAGTCGTCGGTGTCGAACTCCAGCACGGCGAGGCCGGATGTCGGCATGTTGCGCGACAGTTCGTACCGGGCGTCGGAATCGCCCTGGCCGGTCAGCGCCAGCGCAAGCTCGTGCATGCCGGGATTGTGGCCGACGAGCAGCAGCTGTTTCGGATCGAGCGCGGCGGCGAGGCGAATGTGATGCAGGATCTGCATCGGATCGGCCGCGTAGAGTTCGGGCACGGACTCGACCTGCGGCGCCGGGACGCGATCCTGCATCGCCGCGAAGGCGAGCTCCCAGGTCTGTTGCGCCCGCACCGCGGTCGAGACCAGGACGAGGTCGGGCAGCGGCGGATGCCTCGCGATGAAATCGCCGATCGCGGCGGCATCCTGGTGTCCGCGCTCGTCGAGACGGCGGTCCTGGTCATGGCCGGTCGGCGCGTCAGTCTCGGTCTTGGCGTGGCGCAGCAGCATCAATCGGCGCATGGACTTCAGTCTCGAATCGTTCAAGCTGTCTCAGGCTGTATCACGTCTCTTTATCGCCACTAAAAGCGTCATGACGTCAGGTGACAAGCCGGCGCAGGGTTGGTTAAGAAAACGCCATGAGCGAGACTTCCACAAGCGTGAACGATGACGCGGATGCCGCAGGCGCACTCGGCCGTGTCAGGCTGAATTTCGACCTCGACGTCGACATCTGCGTGGTCGGGGCGGGGCTTGCGGGCCTGACGGTGGCGCTGTGCGCGGCCCGGCAGGGCGCCAGCGTCGCCGTGCTGGAGGGGCGCCATGTCGGCTGGAACGCATCCGGCCACATGGTTGGTACGGTCATGCCGGGTTTTGCCTTGCCGCTGCCGGATTTGATCGAGCGCATCGGCTTCGAGGACGCCCGCGAGCTGTGGTCGCTGTCCTGGGCCGGGGCCGAGTTCATCCGCGCCCAGGCGACCGAGGCCGCGATGCCGGGCATCGGGCTCAGCGAGGGCGCGCTCGAAGTCTCCAACGTCGACGCCGGCGATGCCCTGATCCGCCGGCTGCAGATGCTGCACGAGGATTTCGGCACCGAGGTCGAAGGCTGGCAGGTCGAGCGCGTGCGCACCGAGCTGAGGACCAACCGTTATTTTCACGGCATCTGTTATCCGAAGGCGTTCCAGCTCGACGGCCGCAAATACGTCCATGCGCTGGCCCGGCTGGCGCGCAAGGCAGGCGCCCGGATATTCGAGGACACGCCGGTCGTCAGCATCGATGCGTCAGGCGTACGCAAGCGCATCGTGACCCCCTCGGCCCGGATGCGGGCCTCGCATATCGTGCTGGCCGGCAATATCCATCTCGGCGCGCCGCTGCAGAAGCTGTCGGACACGCTGCTGCCGGTGTGGCGCTATGGCGGCGTCACCGCGCCGCTCGGCGAGCGGCTCGCCGAGGCCATCGCGTTCAAGGGATCGGTCAGCGACACCGACGGCATCGACCATTTCCGAATCGTCGACGGCGACCGCCTGATGTGGGCGAGCCCGGAGACGACCTGGGACGCGCGGCCGGGCGCGTTCGCTACGGCGATCCAGCGCCGGATCCGCACTGTCTTCCCGCAACTCGGCCGCGTCGAGGTGACCGATACCTTCGGTGGCGTCAGCGGCCAGACCGTGCACGGCATGCCGCAGATCGGCCAGCTGCGCAAAGGCCTGTGGGTCGCGAGCGGCTTCGGCCGGCAGGGGCTGAACACCTCGGCGATGGCGGGGCAGCTGATCGCGCAGGGAATCCTGGCCGGAGACGACCGCTGGAAGCTGTTCTCGCCGTTCGAGCTGGTCTGGGCCGGCGGGGTCAGCGGCCGGGTCGCTGGCCACGTCGTCAATCTCTGGGTCCGCGGCCGCGCCGCCGCTGCCGGTACGCTGGCACGGCACCGCGAGCGGGTCCGGGCTCAGGAACGCGCCCGCGAGGCGCGGCTGGCCGACGCGTGGCGGCAGGCCGCCCAGCGTCCGGGCCAGCGCCTGCCGCTGCGGCCGCAGCCGTCGGACCTGACCGGCCGTCCCGACGCCGGGGAGGGTTGAGGCAACCCGCCCGCGTGGTTCGGTCATTGCCCTTGCTCGCAAGAAAGTGAGGCGCCGCAACCGCGCCTGACGTAACTTCGCGGGATCCCATCCGTAACTTCGGCAAACCATCGTCGCACGGAGACGTCCATGATCGACCGCCGCCTGATGTTCACCACCGCTGCCGGACTGTTCGGCTTTGCCGCCCTGCGCTGGTTCGGCGGCCCTGCGCCGGTGCGCGCCGCCGAGAAATTCGAGATCGAGAAGACCGATGCCGAGTGGCGCGCCCAGCTGACGCCGGAGCAATACGAGATCCTGCGCCAGGAGGGGACCGAGCGCCCCTGGACCAGCCCGCTGCTGAAGGAGCACCGCAAGGGCACCTTCGCCTGCGCCGGCTGCGACCTGCCGCTGTTCTCCTCGGAGACCAAGTTCGACAGCGGCACCGGCTGGCCGAGCTTCTTCAAGCCGCTCGACAATGCCGTCGGCAACCGCCACGACAGCACCTTCGGCATGGCCCGCACCGAGGTGCATTGCCGCCGCTGCGGCGGTCATCTCGGCCACGTCTTCGACGACGGTCCGAAGCCGACCGGCCTGCGCTATTGCATGGACGGCCTGTCGCTGGTCTTTCATCCCGCAAATCCGTCGTCGACGTGACGGAATCCGCCGGCTCGTCCGTTCAAGCCTGTGAACGGGTCTGACGACGCGCCGGAAGTCTGTGAAAGCAGCCAGATCCGGAGCGCGTTTCGGCGCGTCCGGCCCGGCAAGAACTGCCGGCTCGGCAATTGTTCACCACTTTTGCCGCCGCCTTTTTTACGTTGTATTTTGTCAAGTAACTGATTTCAAAGCGATTTCATATCTGGCACGGCGATTGCGAACACTCTCCACGAAGACGCGGTCCGGCGCGCACCGGCCGCCAGTGTCAATGTGGAGAGAATGGTATGGGTATCTTCGACGCGATGAACACGTCCGTGAGCGGGCTCTCGGCTCAGTCGTTCGCGCTGCAGAACATTTCGGGTAACATCGCGAATGCATCGACCACCGGCTACAAGGGCATCGGCACCAGCTTCGAAGACCTGATCCCCAACGCGACCAACCCGACCCGCCAGAATGCCGGCGGCGTCACCGCCTTCGCCAAGGCCACCATCACCACCCAGGGCACCGTCTCCACGTCATCGGTCGCCACCAACATGGCGATCAACGGCGACGGCTTCTTCAACGTGCAGAAGGCCTCGTCGGTCGTCGACAACGTGCCGGTCTTCACCGGCGTCACCGACTACACCCGCCGCGGCGACTTCCAGCTCAATGCCAACGGCAACCTGATCAACGGCGCCGGCTACTACCTGATGGGCGTCGCGGTCGACGCCAAGACCGGCAACGCCACCGGCAACGTGCCGACGGTGCTGCAGTTCGCCAACAATTTCGTGCCTGCGCAGGCCACCACCGCGATCCAGTATGCCGCCAACCTGCCGACGCAGCCGAAGACCGGCGCCAGCGGCAACGCGGCGACCGGCTCCCTGGTTGCGGCCGGCGGCCTCAACTCGGCCGACCTCTCCAACGTTCCGCTGCCGGTCGGCACCAACTTCTACGCCGACGCCACCGCCACCGGCGCCACCGCCACCAACAAGGCCGCGGCGCAAATCACGACCTCGACATTGTTGAACGGCCCCGGCCCCGCCGACGACTCGATCTCGAGCAATTTCACCGCCGGCGACACCATCACCCTGACCGGCAGCGCCGGCGACGTCGTCACCTTCAGCTTCGTCGCCTCCGGCGCCTCGGGCACCCAGATCAACGTCGGCGACTCCGTCGGGACGCTGCTGGCCAAGATCGGAGCCGTGACCGGCGTGCAGCCGACCATCACGGCCGGCAAGATCACGCTGCATTCCGGCAGCGGCGAGGATTGGACGCTGAGCAGCGCGGCCTCGGGCTTCACGGCGCTCGGCCTCACCTCGCCGGTGGCGCTGACCCGCACCGCCTCACCGGGCACGGGGATCGTGATCGGCAACGACCTGACCAATTTCAACAACGAGACGATCTCGGGCGGCGCGGTCACCACCTACAACGCGGCGGGCACGCCCGTGAACGTGCAGCTGCGCTGGGGCAAGACCGACAGCTCCTCCCTCGGTACCGGCCACAAGGACGTCTGGAATCTGTTCTATCAGACCGATTCCACCGCCACCGGGTCGACCGTGGCCTGGAAAAACGTCGGCACCAATTTCACGTTCGGCTCGGACGGCTCGCTGATATCGCCGACCACCTCCAACATTTCGATCCCCAACGTGGTCGTCGACGGCACCACGCTCGGCACGGTCAGCCTCAACATCTCCTCGGGCGCGCTGACCCAATATGCGAGCACGATCGGCTCGGCGACGATCAACCAGATCTCGCAGAACGGCTTCGCCGCCGGCCAGCTGCAGTCGGTCGCGGTCAACAACAGCGGCATCGTCACCGGCACCTTCTCGAACGGGCAGACCATCAACCTGGCGCAGGTCACGCTGTCGCACTTCAACGGCACCAACTATCTGAAGGCGCTGGATGGCGGCGCCTATGAGGCGACCGACCAGTCCGGCCAGGCCATCATCGGCGCGACGGGCAAGATCTCGGGCGGCTCGCTGGAGGGCTCGAACACCGACATCGCCGACGAATTCACCAAGCTGATCGTGACCCAGCAGGCCTATTCGGCCAACACCAAGGTGATCACCACCGCCAATTCGATGGTGCAGGATCTTCTGAACGTGCTGCGCTGATCGCGCGGATACGTGGCAGTTGAATTGACATAAGGCTACCGAACATGGGTTTGAGTTCAGCCCTCGCCACCGCGATGTCCGGCCTGCGTTCGACGCAGGCCGCGCTCTCGATCATCTCGTCGAACGTCGCCAACGCGAACACGCCTGGCTACGTCGCGCAGAACCCGAACCAGATCGAGGTCGCCAGCGGCGGCTTCGGCTCGACGGTGACGACGACGGGCGTCAACCGTCAGCTCGATTTGTTCGTTCAGAACCAGCTCCGCACCGAGACCTCGGGCGGGACCTATGCCAGCCAGATGGCCAACATCCTCAGCCAGCTGCAGAGCGTATATGGAACGCCCGGCGGCAGCGGCACGCTCGAGACGTCGCTCAACAACTTCACGACCGCGCTGCAGTCGCTGTCGAACAATCCGAGCAATCAGTCGGCGCAATCGGTGGCGCTGTCGGCGGCGCAGGGGCTGGCGAATCAGCTCAACGCCACCACCAAGGGCATCCAGACCCTGCGCACCAATGCCGAGAGTGACATCGGCAGTTCGGTGACGCAGGCCAACGCGGCGATCCAGCAGATCGCCACGCTCAACACGCAGCTGCAGGGCCTCAACGCCTCGGATCCGCTGGCGGCGACCCTGCAGGATCAGCGCGACAACGCGATCAACACGCTCGCCAAATATGTCGACATCCGCGTCGTGTCCGATCCGACCAACGGCACCAGCGTGTTCACCAATTCGGGCGTCCAGCTGGTCGGCGCCGGCCTCAGCTCCGAGTTCACCTTCTCGTCGCCCGGGACGCTCGACGCCACCTCGCTCTACAACAGCAATCCCACGAAGAACGGCGTCGGGCAGCTCAACATCAAGCTGTCGAACGGCGTGTCGATCGACGTCGTCGCCAACAATCTCCTGAACTCCGGCCAGATCGCGGCCGACCTCAAGCTGCGTGACCAGACCCTGGTGCAGGCGCAGACGCAGGTCGATCAGCTCGCGGCGACGATGGCGTCGGCGCTGTCCGACAAGACCACGGCCGGAACCGCGGTTGCCGGACCGCCGGCGGGCTTCGACGTGTCGACCTCGGGCCTGCTGGCCGGCAACACCGTCAACCTGACCTACACGGATTCGAGCAACGTCCAGCGCCAGGTCAAGATCGTCAACGTGAACGATCCCGCGGCGCTGCCGCTGCAGAACGCGACCAACGCCAACCCGAGCTATGTCGGCGTCGACTTCTCGCTCGGCATGGCCTCGGTGGTGTCGCAGCTCAACACAGCGCTCGGCGGCGCGCATCTGCAGTTCGCCAACCCTTCAGGAACCACGCTGCGCATCACCGATGACGGCACCAGCCAGGCGACCGTCAAGGCCGCCTCGGCCACGACCACGGTGCAGACGCTCGCGAGCGGCAGCGCGCAGCTGCCGGTCTTCACCGACGGCGGTGCGCTGTATACGGGGGCGATCACCTCGACCGGCTCGCAGATGACCGGGCTCGCAGGGCGGCTCAACGTCAATCCGGCGCTGCTCAGCGACCCGACCAAACTGTCGACCTATTCGACCTCGCCGCCAACGGCCGCCGGCGATTCGACCCGGCCCGATTTCCTGTTCGCGCAACTGACCTCGGCAACGTTCAGCTATTCGCCGAAGACTGGGCTCGGTTCGGCGGCACAGCCGTTCCAGGGGACGGTGTCCGGCTATCTGCAGCAGTTCGTCAGCCAGCAGGGCAGCGCGTCGACGCTGGCGACCCAGCTCAGCCAGGGGCAGAGCGTCGTCGTCAGCACGCTGAAGGAAAAGTTCAACTCGACGGCCGGGGTCAACATGGACAGCGAGATGTCCAACCTGATCCAGGTCCAGAACACCTATGCGGCCAACGCCCATATCATGTCGGTCGTGCAAAGCATGATGCAGAGCCTGCTCCAGGCGTTTTAGTGAGGCGCGTGTAAGATGTCGATCAGCAGTATCAACTACGGAAGTTCTCTGCTCGGCCTGTCCGTGCGGAACATCACGAGCCAGCTCGCGGACCTCTCGACCCAGCTGTCGAGCGGCGTCAAGGCGAACAACTACGCCGGCATGGGGCCCGACGAGGGCTTCGCGATCGCGGCGCGGGCGCAGCTGTCGAACATCTCGGCCTTCTCGCTGACGATGACCCACGTCAACACCGTCATCGGGGCCGTCAATACCTCGCTGCAGTCGCTGTCCAAGATCCAGGGCCAGGTCCAGGGTGGCGCCTCGGCGACCCCGCAGAACCTGACCAGCACAGGGCAGACCACGGGGCAGCAGACGGCACTGTCGAATCTCTCCGCGATCACCGGCATCCTCAATACCCAGGTCGGCGACCGCTACATCTTCTCCGGCAGCGCCACCGACCGGCCGGCGGTCGCGTCGGCCGACGACATCCTGAACGGGACCAGCACGCAGGCCGGGCTGAAGCAGGTCATCGCGGAACGGCAGCAGGCCGATCTCGGGCTCAACGGTCTCGGCCGTCTTAACCTCTCCGCGTCGGCAACGATGCCGATCACGCTGGCGGAGGACGTCGCCGGCTCGCCGTTCGGCTTCAAGCTGAGCGGGGTCACCTCGTCGCTGACCAACGCCACCGTGACCGGACCGTCGGGCTCGCCGGCGGGGATCTCGGTCGACCTCACCGCCGGCAATCCGAATGCGGGCGACCAGATCGGCTTCACCTTCAAGCTTCCGGACGGCACGTCCGAATCGATCAAGCTGACGGCGTCCACCACGACGCCGGCGCCGGCCAACACGTTTGCCATCGGTGCGACACCGGCGGCCACGTCCGCCAATTTGAACGCGGCGCTCAACACGGCGCTGTCGACGCTCGCCGGCACCTCGCTGGTGGCGGCCTCGGCGGTGACCGCGGGCGACAACTTCTTCAACACGGCAAGCTCCGTGTCGGGAACCGTGGTCAACAACAAGCTCGCGACACCGGCGCCGATCACGGGAGCGACGCTGCTGTCGGGCCCGGGGGGGAGCGACTCGATCGCGACCAGTTTTGCGACCGGCGACACCATCACCGTGAACGGGCAGACGATCACCTTCGTCGCCTCGGGCGCCAGCGGCAACACCCAGATCAATGTCGGCGACAGCGTGCAGACGCTGCTGTCGAAGATCGACGCGCTCAGCGGAACGTCGAAGGCGTCGACGGTGAGCGGCGGCGCGATCACCTTGCGCACCGACGATGCCGCAAGCTTCTCCGTCACCAGTTCGAACGCCGGCGCATTGTCGGCGCTCGGCTTCTCCGGGACCGTCACGGCCGCGACGCCGCCCTTGCGGGTCTCCGGCGCACCGTTGGGGTCGGCGACGAGTCTCGTCAACGGCTCGGCCAACACCGTCGCCTGGTACACCGGCAACACCGGTCCCGGCTCGGCGCGGTCGAGCTCGACCATCCGCGTCGACACCGCGCAGAGCATCCAGTACGGCGCTCAGGCCAACGAGTTCGCGATCCGCAGCCTGGTGCAGCAGACCGCGGTCTATGCTGCCGTGACCACGCCGCCGGCGGCCGCCAACGCCGGCCCGCAGATCGCCGCGCTCAGCCAGCGGATCGCCGCCAACATGACACCGCAACTCGGCCAGCAGTCGATTTCGGACATCCAGACCGATTTCGCCAATGCCCAGACCACGATGAAGGATGTCACGGCGCGCCAGACCCAGGCCAAGGCCGCGATGCAGAGCATGGTCGATCAGACCGAGGGCATTACCCAGAGCGAGGTGGCGAGTCAGATCCTGCAGCTGCAGACCAACCTCCAGGCGTCCTACCAGACGACCTCGATGCTGGCCCAGCTGACGCTGGTGAAATATCTGTGAGACGCCGGGGGCGGCGGTTAGGTTTTCGTTAACCACGTCTCTTTAGCTTTTGTTCAGATGTGGGGCGAGAGCCTCTCTTTCTGGAGGCTGACGTGAGTGACGTGACCGACGAGCGGATCCACCTGGTGATCGCGACCCCGTGCTTCGGCGGCCAGGTGTCGAGCATCTATGCAAGCTCGATCTTTGCCCTGCAGCGGGAGCTGCGCGCGACCTCCAACGTCGACCTCACGGTCCACATGCGCGACGGCGACGCGCTGATCACGCGTGCCAGGGCCAATCTCGTCACGCTGTTCCTCAACGATCCCGCAGCGACCCATCTCCTGTTCATCGACGCCGACATCGGCTTCCAGCCCAGGCAGGTGTTCCGGCTGATCGAATCCGGCGGCGACATGGTCGCCGGTGTCTATCCGGTCAAGAAGGTCAACTGGAACAAGGCGCGGCGCGCCATCAACTCCAACCGCATGGACGTGCCTGCGGCTTCCCTCGACTACGTGCTCGAGATCGAGGATCCGGACCACGTCGCGGTGGTCAACGGCTTCACGCGGGTGCGCTATGCCGGGACCGGCTTCCTGATGGTCCGCCGCCGCGTGATCGAGGCGATGTGCGCGCATCCTGCTTACGCGCCGCTGCAGTTCTTCCGCGAGCATTCGCATGATGCGCTGGCCGGCAATCCGAACCGTTTCGCGCTGTTCGAATGCATGATCGATCCGGAGACGGGCACCTATCTCAGCGAGGATTTTGCGTTCTGCAAGCGGTGGACCGATCTCGGCGGCGAGATCTGGGCCGATCTCGACAGCCGGCTCGATCATGTCGGGCCCTCCGTGTTCCATGGCAACGTGGCGTCGCAATTCGCGTCGGCAGCCGCGGTACCGACCGCCGTTGCCGTCGACGCAGCCTGACGATCGCCGATGATGTCGCCCGCGACCCGCCCGGAGATATCGACGTCGTCCGGCAGAGATCGGCGCGAGCAGGGCGCTGCGACCGGGCTGCGTGACCTGTTCGCGCTGCTCGGCGACCTCCTGATCGACGGCGGTGATTCACGGCTGGCGCTTGATCGGCCCTGGGGCCGCAACGTCTATGGCTGCGGGCCGTCGCCGGCGCCGGACCTTCTGTGCTTTGCATCGAGCACGGCGTCGCCCATTTCGGAGCGCGCCTATGCACGCGCCGAACTGGCGCGCGAGCAGTTGATGCATGCGGCGATCTCGCTCGGACTCGATGAGGCGCTCGACCGGCGTACCGAGCAGATGCGCTGCGAATTGCGCCGCCATCTCGGACTTGCCGACGATGTGGACGTCGTGTTCTCGCCCTCGGGCACCGACAGTCAGCTTCACGCGCTGGCGCTGGCACGATTGCGGCTCGGCGCCTCCGTGACGAGCGTCGTCGTTGCCGGCGACCAGACCGGCAGCGGCACCTCCGCGAGCGCGCGCGGACGTCATTTCAGCACGCGGACGGCAAACGGTCTGTCGGTGACCAGAGACGCGCCGATCGAGGGCCTTTCGGGCGAGACGGTGTCGCTGCCGCTGTTCGAAGCCGCCGCGATGCAGGCGCGCGGCGATGCCGGCGAGGCGGTGCTCGATGCGGTCGGGGCGCTGGTTCGCGATGGGCGCAACGTTCTGCTGCAGATCATGGACTCCTCGAAGCTCGGCTGGCGCGCGCCGGACCGGGCCTGCCTGGACGAGGTGGCGCGACGCTGGCCGGGGCGCGTCCAGATCGTCGTCGACGCCTGCCAGATGCGGCTCGGCCTGGGGCGGCTGCGTGACCATCTCGACCGCGGCCATATGGTTCTGATCTCGGGCTCGAAGTTCTACGGCGGTCCGGCCTTCAGCGGCGCGCTGCTGGTGCCGGGCGCGGTGTCCTCCGCCCTGCACAAGGGCGATCCGGTCGCAGCCGGACTGTTCGACTACGTCAACCGCAGCGATTGGCCGGCGACCTGGACCGATCTGCGGGCGCGCTCGACGCCGCGCGCCAACATCGGACAATGGCTGCGCTGGGAAGCCGCGCTCGAGGAGATCGCGGCCTATCATGCGGTGCCCGAGGCGTTCCGCCGCATGGCCATACGACAGCTCGGGGAGACGATCGAAAGCCTGCTGGTGCTGTCGCCGGTGCTCCGCCCGATCGCGACCGATGCGCTTGCCGCGGATGACGACGATGGCGAGTTCGGCTTTGCCACCATCTTCCCGTTCGCGCTCCAGCGCAGCGGGCGCCTGCTCGGTCTCGGCGAGACGCAGGCGGTCTATCGCGCGCTCCAGCACGATCTGAGCGGTCGCTTCACCGGGCGCGCGGCCGCCGTGGCCGCGCGTCAGTGCCTGGTCGGCCAGCCGGTCCGGATCGAACGCGCCGATGGCGGGCCGGTCGGGGCGCTGCGGCTGTGCATCGGCGCCCGCCAGGTGACCGAGGCGTGGTGTGATGACGTCACCGCCGCCCGCGTCAATCTCGAAGCCGACATCGACCACATCGTCGACGTGGTCGCGAAAACAGAGCTGCTCGTGTCGGACGTGAGCAGCCAGGATCTCAGGGACATCTGCAATGCCATCTGACCTGCTCGCTGTGGCGGAATCCGCCCGCATTCAATGTGCCGACCGGATCGGCATGGCCAAGCTCGCCAAGGCTGCCTTCGACGGCCAGGATCTGAAACCGATGTGGGCCGCCGCGCTCGGCAAGATGCTCGACGGCGCCGTCGAACCGGGCGAGGGGCTCGATCTCGCGCTGGTCGCGCAGCTGATCGGGGAGCAGTCGTCCGGGCTCGCGATCCAGCACGACGTGCTGCAGTCGCAGCAGCTGTACCGGCTGCCGTGCAACAGTCCGACGCCGCGGCTGCGCGTGCTCGCGCTTGCGGCCGCGACCGATATGGGCAGCAACACGCCGATCGAGTTCCTGCTGGAGGATTCCGACATCGAGCTCATTGTGCTCTACGTCGTTCCGGGTGCGGACCTGCCCGCACCGCTGCCGGCCCACGACGTCGCCATCGTCATCGCCTCGGACTCGGATGATTGTCAGCACGCGCTGCGTGAGATCGATGCCGTCGCGGCGCGCTGGCCGCGTCCGCTGCTGAACCCGCCGCGGCAGATCTGGCATCTCGACCGCGACAAGCTGCATGCGCTGCTCGTCGGCATCGAGGGGCTGTCCATCCCGGCGACCATTCCCGTCGACCGCGAGCGCTTGATCGAGATCGCCGACGAGCGCGAGTGGATCGCCACGATCGACGGCGCGCTTGGCTTTCCCATCATCATCCGGCCGCGCGGCTCGCATGCCGGCGTCGGACTGGAAAAGATCGAGGAGCCGGTCGAGCTCTCGCTCTATCTCGACGAGCGGGACGAGCAGGAGTTCTTCGTCGCGCGCTTCGTCGACTACGCCAGCGAGGACGGACAATACCGCAAATATCGCGTCGTCTTCGTCGACGGCGTGCCTTACGCCTGCCACATGGCGATCGCACGGCGCTGGGACATCTGGTATCTCAACGCCAACATGGCGGGAAGCGAGAGCAAACGGCTGGAGGAGGCGGCCTTCATGCAGACCTTCGACATCGGCTTCGGTCGCCGTCATCGCTCCGTGCTCTCCGCGATCGCCGAACGCATCGGGCTGGACTACTTCATCATCGACTGCGCCGAGACCAAGGATGGCGCGCTGCTCGTGTTCGAGGCCGACAACACCGCCGTCGTCCACAACATGGATCCGCCGGACGTCTTTCCCTACAAGCCGCCGCAGATGCAGAAGATCTTTGCGGCCTTCGCGGCCATGATCACGAAACGGGCCGCGTTGTCAGCGGAGCGGGCGGCGTGACCGCGACGACGCGGACGGATCGGCTGCAGCCGACGGACGAGACGCTCGATCCGCCGGACTGGGACGAGGTCCGCGCGCAGGGTCATCGCATGCTCGACGACATGATCGACTACGTCGCCGATATCCGCGACCGTCCGGTGTGGCAGCCGATGTCGCAGGCGACGCGGCGGCGCTTTCGCAGCGAGCTGCCGCGCGCGCCGACCGATCTCGCCGAGGTCTATCGCGACTTCACCGACCTCGTCGTTCCCCACGCCACCGGCAACGTGCATCCCGGCTTCATGGGCTGGGTGCATGGCGGCGGCACCGTCGTCGGCATGCTCGCCGAGATGCTCGCGGCCGGATTGAACGCCAATCTCGGTGGTCGCGATCATGCGCCGATCGAGATCGAGCGGCAGATCGTGGACTGGACGCGCCAGCTGTTCGGCTTCCCGCAGGGTGCAAGCGGCATCTTCGTCACGGGCACGTCGATGGCCAATCTGATGGCGGTGCTGGTAGCGCGCCGCGCCGCGCTCGGCGCCACCGTCCGCCGCGAGGGGCTCGGCGAAGCCGGCCGGCGATTGCGCGCTTACACGTCGAAGGCCGCGCATGGCTGCATCGCCAAGGCGATGGACATTGCCGGATTGGGAAGCGATGCCCTCGGCTGCATCGCTGTCGATCATGCGCACCGCATCGATGTCGCCGAACTGCGGAGCGCGATCGCGCGCGACCGGGCGTCCGGCTTGCATCCGTTCATCGTCGTCGCGTCCGCAGGCACGGTCGATGTCGGCGCCATCGACGATCTCGCCGGGGTGGCCGAGCTCTGCCGTACCGAGGGTCTCTGGTTTCACGTCGATGGCGCGTTCGGCGCGCTGGCGATGCTGTCGCCTGAGCTCGCGCCGAGGCTCGTCGGCATCGAATGCGCGGATTCGATCGCGCTCGATTTCCACAAATGGGGGCAGGTGCCGTACGACGCCGGCTTCCTTCTGGTGCGCGACGGCGTGCGCCATCGCGAGGCCTTTGCGTCGCCGGCCGCCTATCTGCGGCGCGAGACACGCGGGCTGGCGGCGGGCACGGACTGGCCGTGCGATTTCGGTCCCGATCTGTCGCGCGGCTTCCGGGCGCTGAAAACCTGGTTCACGCTCAGGACGTTCGGCACCGACCGCCTCGGCGCCGCGATCGCGCGTGCTTGCGCGCTCGCACGCCATCTCGAGGCGCGGGTGCTCGCCGAGCCCGAGCTCCAGCTGCTCGCGCCCGTCAACCTCAACATCGTCTGTTTTCGCTTCCGGGCCGACGATGCCGATGCGATCAATGGCGAGATCGTCGCCGACGTCCAGGAATCCGGCATCGCCGCGCCATCGACCACGATGCTCGATGGACGGCTGGCCATTCGCGCGGCCATCGTGAACCATCGCACCCAGCTCCGTGACGTGGATCGGCTGGTTGCGGCGGTCCTGACGTTCGGCCGCCAGCGCGTGGCCGGCCTCACACCCCTGATCGAGATCGAGGCGCCGTCGCTCGCGCCCTGACCGGCAACGCGGCCTCCCGGCTTCGTTCAACCGCTGCTCGACGTCGTCGTCGCGACGAGGCCGTCGACGCCGCGTCAACCTTTCCAAAGGTGGTTGACGCATGGTGAACGACGTGCCGTCGTTTGTAAATATGCAAGCCTTTTCAAGGGTCCATTCGGTCGTCTGACGCCGCAATGGAGCTCGTTCTGCGCCGATACGAACGATTGAACTGATAGGGACCCGCAACCGCTTCAGCGTTTGTTATCCACTGCCGTTCACCGTGACGCGCGTTGCCCTGGCCGCGAAGTCGACCCGGGCTTCACTCCGATCTCGAAGGGATCGGGCGTTTGCTTCACACCAGAAGGTATCAACATGTCAGGCATCGTTCTCTCGGCGTCGGTGCGCCAGAATCTGCTCTCGCTCCAGTCGACGGCTCAACTCCTCGCCACCACCCAGAACAACCTCTCCACGGGCAAGAAGGTCAACTCGGCTCTCGACAATCCGACCAACTTCTTCACCGCCCAGGGTCTCGACAACCGCGCCTCCGACATCTCCAATCTGCTCGATGGCATCGGCAACGGCGTGCAGGTTCTGCAGTCCGCCAACACCGGCATCACCTCGCTGCAGAAGCTCGTCGACAGCGCCAAGTCGATCGCCAACCAGGTGCTGCAGAGCGCCGTCGGCTACTCCACCAAGTCGAACGTCACGTCGACCGCTCTGACCGGCGGCACTGCCACCAGCCTCATCGCTGCGAGCTCGACGGCCGTCACCGGCTCCGCCGTGCTCAACGACAACACCTCGACTGCAGTGGCGATCACCGGTTCGACGCTGCTGTCCGGCACGGCGGGCACCGCTTCGAACGACCTCGCCACCGCGATCACCACCGCGGACACGCTGGTCGTCAACGGCACCACCTTCACCTTTGTCGCCGGCTCGACCTCGTCCGGCACCAACATCGGCGTCAGTGATACCGTGACGCACCTGCTGTCGACGATCCAGAGTGCGACCGGCGTCACCTCGTCGATCACCGCTGGTGCGATCACGCTGACGCCTCCGGCGGCCGGTCTCACCCTGTCAGGTACGTCGCTGGCCAAGCTCGGTCTCAGCGCTGTCGGTGACGGACTGTCCGGTCAGACGCTGACGATCGGCGCCACAGGAGGTGGCACGGCAACCAGCATCACGTTCGGTCTCGGGACTGGACAGGTCAATTCGCTGAACGACCTCAATGCGAAGCTCTCAGCGAACAACCTGCAGGCCTCGGTCGACACCACCGGCAAGATCACGATCTCGACCACCAACGATGCGGCCTCGGCGACGATCGGCACGATCGGCGGTACGGCGGCGGCGGCCAGCCAGTCCTTCAACGGCCTGACGGCGGCAGCTCCGACGGCTGATCCCACCGCGCAGTCGCAGCGCTCGAGCCTGGTCGCGCAGTACAACAACGTGCTGGCGCAGATCAACACGACGGCGGCCGACGCGTCGTTCAACGGCGTCAACCTGCTGAACGGCGACACGCTGAAGCTGACCTTCAACGAAAACGGCAAGTCGACGCTGTCGATCACCGGCGTGACCTTCAACACCGGCGGCCTCGGTCTTTCGACCCTGACCTCGGGCACCGACTTCCTCGACAACAGCTCGGCGAACAAGGTGATCGGCGTGTTGAACTCCGCAAGCTCCACCTTGCGCAACGAGGCGTCGACGCTGGGTTCGAACCTGTCGGTGGTGCAGATCCGTCAGGACTTCAACAAGAACCTGATCAACGTGCTGCAGACCGGCTCGTCGAACCTGACCTTGGCCGACACCAACGAGGAAGCGGCCAACAGCCAGGCGCTGTCGACCCGCCAGTCGATCGCGGTGTCCGCGCTGTCGCTCGCCAACCAGTCGCAGGCGAGCGTGCTGCAGCTGCTGCGCTGATCCGCGGCATCGGCATCCACAAACCAAAGGCGGCGGGGGAAACCCCGCCGCTTTTTTTCGTGCTTCGCGCGGCGACAGACGGCAAACGGCCCGGCTTCGCCAGTGGCGAACCGGGCTCTTGATGCCGGCTTCGAAAGCGAAGGCTCAGGCGGCCGAGCTCACCGGCTTGTCCGACTGTTCGGCTTCGGCCTGCTGCAGCAACTGCTTCTCGAAGGCGACGAGCTTCTTGGCTTCCTTCAGCGCCTGATAGAGATCGCCGTTGAGGATGTGGCCGTTGATCGCTTCGATGATCGGCCAGGCGCTCGGTACCGTCGTGATGATGTCGCGCAGCAGGTTGAAATAGGTGCCGTGATCTGCGTCAGCGCCGGGCGAAATGTACATCAGCTGGACTGCGAGATAGACGAGCTTGGCCGGCGTGTCGGCTGTCTCCGGCGTGAGGATATCCTTCTCGCGCAGGATCGGGATGTTTTCGCCATCGATCAGGAGGCGCGCACGCTGGTCGGTATTGGTGATTACGCAGGAGCCGATGATGATGCGCTCATGCGGCTTCAGTTCGACTTTCAGGGCCATTCTCGTTCTCCGTTGCCGCGATCGATGCGGCGCCGAACCTGCTCCGTCCAGGCCGGCGACCAATCTGGTGACCAGTGCAAGATGTGCGAAGAGCCTGCGGCTCGATCAGGCGGCGCGCAGCAATCCTTTCCGAACATGGTTAACGATCGGTAAATGGGCCGATAGCCGCCGAAATTCGCGAGGTTTTTCGAGCACTGGATGGCGAGCAGCCAATTCCGCGCCGGCGTGCAACCGGACCGGAATCAGGCCCTCAGCGGTCAGGTTTCACGCTTTGTTAGCCACCCCTGTTTACCGTGATGGACGTCGCTCGGTCGAACAGTCGACGTCGGGCTTCGCCTTGATCTTGAAGGGATCGGGCAGTTTGTTTCACACCAGAAGGGTATGAAAAATGTCAGGTATTGTTCTCTCGGCGTCGGTGCGCCAGAATCTGCTCTCGCTCCAGTCGACGGCTCAGCTCCTCGCCACCACCCAGAACAACCTCTCCACGGGCAAGAAGGTCAACTCGGCTCTCGACAATCCGACCAACTTCTTCACCGCCCAGGGTCTCGACAACCGCGCCTCCGACATCTCCAATCTGCTCGACGGCATCGGCAACGGCGTGCAGGTGCTGCAGGCTGCCAACACCGGCATCACCTCGCTGCAGAAGCTCGTCGACAGCGCCAAGTCGATCGCCAACCAGGTGCTGCAGAGCGCCGTCGGCTACTCCACCAAGTCGAGCGTCACGTCGACCGCTCTGACCGGCGGCACTGCCACCAGCCTGATCGCTGCCAGCTCGGCCGCCGTCACCGGCACCGCCGTGCTCAACGACAATACCTCGACCGCAGTTGCGATCACCGGCTCGACCCTGTTGTCGGGCACGGCGGGCACCGCCTCGAACGACCTCGCCACCGCGATCACCACCGCGGACACGCTGGTCGTGAACGGCACCACCTTCACCTTTGTCGCCGGCAGCACGTCGTCCGGCACCAACATCGGCGTCAGTGACACCGTGACGCATCTGCTGTCGACGATCCAGAGTGCGACCGGCGTCACCTCGTCGATCACCGCTGGTGCGATCACGCTGACGCCTCCGGCAGCCGGTCTCACGCTGTCCGGTACGTCGCTGGCCAAGCTCGGTCTCAGCGCTGTCGGTGACGGACTGTCCGGCCAGACGCTGACGATCGGCGCCACAGCTGGCGGTACGGCAACCAGCATCACGTTCGGTCTCGGGACTGGACAGGTCAACTCGCTGAACGACCTCAATACGAAGCTCGCAGCGAACAACCTGCAGGCCTCGGTCGACACCACCGGCAAGATCTCGATCACCACCACGAACGACGCGGCTTCCGCCACGATCGGCACGATCGGCGGTACGGCGGCGGCGGCCAGCCAGTCCTTCAACGGCCTGACCGCGGCGGCTCCGGTGGCTGATCCGACCGCGCAGTCGCAGCGGGCGAGCCTGGTCGCGCAGTACAACAACGTGCTGGCGCAGATCAATACGACGGCAGCCGACGCGTCGTTCAACGGCGTCAACCTGCTGAACGGCGACACGCTGAAGCTGACCTTCAACGAGACCGGCAAGTCCTCGCTGTCGATCACCGGCGTGACCTTCAACACCGGCGGCCTCGGTCTTTCGACCCTGACCTCGGGCACCGACTTCCTCGACAACAGCTCGGCGAACAAGGTGATCACCGTGCTGAACGCGGCCAGCTCGACGCTGCGGTCGGAAGCCTCCACGCTGGGTTCGAACCTGTCGGTGGTGCAGATCCGTCAGGACTTCAACAAGAACCTGATCAACGTGCTGCAGACCGGCTCGTCGAACCTGACCTTGGCCGACACCAACGAGGAAGCGGCCAACAGCCAGGCGCTGTCGACCCGCCAGTCGATCGCGGTGTCCGCGCTGTCGCTCGCCAACCAGTCGCAGGCGAGCGTGCTGCAGCTGCTGCGCTGATCCGCGGCATCGGCATCCACAAACCAGAGGCGGCGGGGGAAACCCCGCCGCTTTTTTTGCCTGATTCCGCCCGGTGGCCCGTATCAATACTGGTCCCGAACGTGCGGGGGGCGAGGAGCAGACCGGCGGTAACCAGTCGTTAAGCAACAAATTTAAAGCGCCATTAACCATGTTTTAAACGACCGTGGACTAGAACCTCCTGGTGAATAACTAGGAAGGTTTCACAAACATGTCCGGTATCGTTCTTTCGGCTTCGGTTCGCCAAAACCTGCTGGCGCTGCAAAATACGGCATCGCTGCTGGCCACGACTCAAAACAACCTGGCCACCGGCAACAAGGTCAACACGGCGCTCGATAACCCCACCGAATTCTTCACCGCGCAATCGCTCAACAGCCGGGCGAGCGACATCGCGAATCTGCTCGATGGCATCGGCAACGGCGTGCAGGTCCTGCAGGCGGCGAATACCGGTCTGACCTCGTTGCAGAAGCTGGTCGACAGCGCGAAGTCGATCGCGAGCCAGGTTCTCCAGGCGCCGACGGGTTACACGACCAAGTCGAGCATCACATCCGCGGTCATTCCCGGCGCCACGGCGAACAACCTGCTCGGCAGCTCGTCGAACAATTTCGTGACCGGCAGCACCGTCAACAACGACAATCTGAGCTCGGCCGTCGCGATCACCGGCTCGACCAAGCTGTCGGGCACCGCAACCTCCACCTCGAACGACCTGGCGAGCAGCATCACGACCGGTGATACGCTTGTCGTCAACGGCATAGTGTTCACCTTCGTGGCCGGATCGATCTCTGCCGGCACCAATATCGGCGTCGGCGACACCGTCAGCAATCTTCTGGCAGCCATCGATTCGGTGACCGGCGCGACCGCGACGCCGTCCACGGTGACCGGCGGCAAGATCGCCGTCGCAACGGGCACGGCGCAGGATCTGACAATATCGGGCTCGGCCCTGGCGAAACTCGGATTGACGGCCGCCACCACGACACGCAACCAGCCGGCGCTGACGGGACAGACATTAACGATAACGTCGACAGGAGGTGGCGTCGCAACCAACATCACCTTCGGCACAGGTGCCTCGCAGATATCGACGCTGACGCAGCTCAACACCGCGCTCGCGGCGAACAACCTGCAGGCCAGCCTGAGCACGACAGGCCAGCTCACGATCCTCACCACCAACGAATCGGCCTCGTCGACCATCGGTACGGTTGCCGGATCGTCGACTGCGGCCAGCCAGGCCTTCAACGGTGTCACGGCCTCGACGCCGGTGGCCGATACCAACTCGCAGACGACGCGCGCGGGATTGATCGCGCAGTACAACAACGTGCTCGCGCAGATCAACACGACGGCTCAGGACGCCTCCTTCAACGGCATCAACCTCTTGAACGGTGACACGCTGAAGCTGGTGTTCAACGAGACCGGCCGGTCAACGCTGAACATCACGGGCGTGACGTTCAACAGCACCGGTCTCGGTCTGTCCTCGCTGGTGGTCGGAACCGACTTCCTCGACAGCAATTCGGCCAACAAGGTGCTCACGACGCTGAACAGCGCATCGACAACGCTTCGGTCCGAAGCGTCATCTCTCGGTTCCAACCTGTCGATCGTGCAGATCCGTCAGGACTTCAACAAGAACCTGATCAACGTGCTGCAGACCGGCTCGTCGAATTTGACGCTGGCCGACACCAACGAAGAAGCCGCCAACAGCCAGGCGCTGTCGACGCGGCAGTCGATTGCGGTTTCCGCGCTGGCACTCGCCAATCAGTCGCAGGCGAGCGTTCTGCAGCTGCTGCGCTGAGCGCGATCGTTCCAGACGGACTTCTACGAAGCGGCGGGCATTGCCCGCCGCTTCTGCTTTTGGCTCGGCGCCATCGTTCGTGCGGCAGGCGCTGGTTGGCGTCAATCTGCTGCGCTATGCGCTGGGTGGGCGCAGCAGACGTTCTTGTCGCGCGTCACTCTGCGGGACCGCGCCTCAGGTCGTGCTTTTCTGCAATTTTAATCGTTGCGTTGGTACAAACTAAAGCGTGTCGCAAGCACGGCTGTCCGGCGGTGTCCGGTGACATCTCGAGGCCAAATGCGCTAACGGCCGCTAACCATATTTTAAAGGCACACGACGTACAAAACCTGTGCAGTGTTGTTCGTGTCCCCGCGTCAGTCCGGAGTAGTTGATGTCATATGCCGCTCAAGCCTATGCACGCACGTCGCAAACGACGGCATCACCACGGGAGATCGAAGCTCAAGCCTTGTTGAAAGCGGCGCGGCAGCTGCAGGAAGTCCAGGCCAATTGGAACGGCCCCGATCGCAACATGTACAAGGCACTGCTGTTCAATCGTCGTCTTTGGACGATCTTCATGAGCGCGATGGAAACGGACGGCAATCCGAACCCGATCGATATCCGTCAGAACATCGCCAATATCGGCGTGTTCGTGATGAAGCAGACGATCGAGATGCAGATGGATCCGGATCCGGCCAAGCTGAAGTCGCTGATCGACATCAACTGCCATATCGCTGCCGGCCTGTCCGGGCGCAGCTGACCGGTCGCAGGCGGGGGCCGGGGAGGAGGAGCATCATGGCGGATATCACCAGCATCCTGTCGGCAGCCTACAAATCCAACGTGCTGAACACGGCGCGCAGCAACAGCAAGTATGTTGCGGTGGATCCGACCCTGTATCAGGGCGACTGGAACGGCAAATATGCCAACGGCAAGTCGTTCAACGTCTCGGTATTGAATGTGGATGGCTTCCGCGCCAAGGTCCACTATCAGAGCGAGGGCGTGAGCAAGTACCAGGAAGTCCTGATCAAGGATAATTCATTCCGGGTTGGCGACACCAAGTTCACGCTCACCGCCCAAGGCAAGGCCCAGATCAAGAACGTGGTGACCGACGCCGCGTCCGGCCAGACCTACCTCGACACCGCCTACGCAACCCAGAGCAGCTGATCCACCGCACGGCAGCGTCGCCGCCTCGGTGGCTTGCGGGACAGGCAGAGTTCAGCCGCGCAGAGTTCAGCCGCGGCTTCCAAACGGGATCACGCCAGCCGATCGGTGGGCATCACGCGCGCCGTTTCGTCATGCAGATCCTTCTGCATGTCGATTGTGTGGAAATAAGCGCGGCGGCGCAGCACGGCCTCGTCCGGATATTGGGTCACCACCTGGTCGGTCTTGCGGTTGACGACCTGGAACACCATCGCAGCGGCCGCACGATCGTAATAGGCCTGATGCGATACGAACAGGTCGTTGGCAACGTGGGCGGGGACGTCATTGCGCACGGACGGAGCGCTGTCCGCCGCGGTCACCGTCTGGTTTGGAGGCAGGTCCGTCGGTACAGCGTTCGCCACCGCCTGATTCGACGGTTGGATAATCGGTACTGACGCTGGCGCGCCCACCGGTCTAACGCTGAAGTCGGAGCTCATGGCAGCCTCCTCATGGCCATCGAGTCAATTCCCAACCCATCCCGTTTGCAACTATGCCGATGACCAATCAACGTTATGTTAGGAAATAGGATGAACGGCGCGTTGCGATTCGTGCTGACCTTTTAAGCCTGTTCGACACAAAAAAAGCGAGAGCCGCGCAACCCGGAGGGGCGGCGCGGCTCTCGGACGATTGAAAGCTGTAGGCGGTGGTCCCGCCGCGTCAGAGCGTGCGGCTGACGGCGAGGGGCGTCAGGTGGCGTCCACCCGGGGCGGCGCGGCGGCCGCTGGCGGTATAGGTGCTCGGGATGTTCTTGCGCTGGATCTCCGCATTGACGCCGCGCACAATCTTCTCGGAGATCGCATGGGCGGTCGCCAGCACGGTCAGGTTCACCTGAAGCATCGCACGGAACGTGTCGTGGTGGCGATGCAGGGTGCCGAGCAGTTCGGGGACCGACTGCTTCATGAATGGCTGGCTGGCTTTGAGGCGGCCCACCACGGCGACGTAGTGGCGTGAGAGCTCGGTCTTGTTCGGTCCGAGCGCCATGCCTTCGCGCAGCTTGCCGGCGCGCACAAGCTCGGTTTCCTGCTCGATGACCGTGATCAGCTCGCTCATGACGCTGACCATCTCGTCAGCCAGTGCGCGCGCCTCGGCCACGGTCGCGACGGCGCTGTACGATGTCTTCTTGGCTTGGCCTTGTGCGGTCATGTCTCAACTCCTCTCGGCGCGGGTCTGCACGGGACCGCGCGATGTGAACGCGAACATCTACACCTTGCCGCCTGCGGCGCTCGGATTGCTGCTCCTGGCCTGCTGCAGGATCAGCGTGCGGAAGACGTCGTTGGAAATGCCGACGCCGCCGGCCTTGGCGAAATTCTTCGAATATTGCTCGGTCAGCATCGACCGCCAGACGCCGGTGCCCGGCGTGTCGCCGAACGGTCCTTCGCCCTTCACGCCGTTCGTCATCTGCGAGAACATCGAGTTGAGGAACATGGCCTCGAAGTCGGTCGCGGTCGCCTTGGCTTTGGCCTGGGCCTTGGGGGAGACCTTGGTCAGTGCCTCGGCGAGATCGAGATCGGTGCGCGGCGTGGTCACTGCCGCCGCGCTCGGCAGGCTGAGCGGAGCGCGGCCGCTATAGGCGTCGATGAAGGACGAGGCCATTACATCACCTCGATGTCGGCTTCGATCGCGCCCGCCGCCTTGATGGCCTGCAGGATGCTGATCAGGTCGCGCGGGCCGATGCCGAGACCGTTGAGACCGTCCACCAGCTGCTGCAGCGACACGCCATCCTTGACGACCGCGAACTTCTTGCCGTCCTCGGTGACGCCGACGCTGGTCCGCGGCGTGACCACGGTGCGGCCGCGCGACAGCGGATTGGGCTGGCTGACCTGCGGGCTCTCGGAGATCGTGACGGTGAGGTTGCCCTGCGCCACCGCGACGGTGGCGACACGCACGTCGCGCCCCATCACGATGATGCCCGAGCGTTCGTCGATGACGATCTTGGCGGCCAGATCGGGGTCGACCTGCAACTGCTCGATCTCGGTCAGGAGGGCAACGACATTGCCCTTGAATTCCGGCGGGATGCTCAATTGCACCGTGGACGGATCGATCGGCTCGGCCGTCTTGACGCCGAGGAAATCATTGACCGCGGCCGCGATGCGCTTGGCCGTGGTGAAGTCGGCGTTGCGCAATGCGAGCCGCACGTTCGGCAGCCGGTTCAGCGCAAACTCGATCTCGCGCTCGATGATGGCGCCGTTGGCGATGCGGCCGACCGTCGGCACGCCGCGCACGATCTTGGCCGCCTCGCCCTCGGCCTGGAAGCCGGAGATCGCGAGCGAGCCTTGCGCCACCGCATAGACGTTGCCGTCGGCGCCGAGCAGGGGCGTGACGAGCAGGGTGCCCCCCTGCAGGTTCTTCGCGTCGCCGAGCGCCGACACCGTGACGTCCATGCGCGTGCCCTGGGTGGCGAAAGCCGGCAGATTGCCGGTCACCATGACGGCGGCGACGTTGCCGGTACGGATGGTGGCGCCGCGGATGTTGACGCCCATGCGCTCGAGCATCGCCTGCAGCGACTGCTTGGTGAACGGGATGTTGTTCAGCGTGTCGCCGGTGCCGTTGAGGCCGACCACGAGGCCGTAGCCGATCAGCTGGTTCTGGCGGACGCCTTCGATATTGGCGAGATCCTTGATGCGCGAGGTCGCATGCGCGGACAAGGCAGAAGATGCCAGCGCCAGCATGGCGGCGCAGGCGACCTGAAACAGGCGCGTTGAACGGACGCGTCGCATCCTATGCTCCCCTCGAACTCTTCAAGAGATCACTTGGCCACTCCCATGACCGCATGATCGGAGTTAGCTATGCGAGCGCCGTGCCACGCCGATGTTCCGGGCTAACTCATTGAAAGAGTGTGAAATCGATCGGCGGCTTTGTTCTGATCAGGGATCGCACAGCTGGACCGAAGCTGCCGCCCCGGCAGAATTTGCCGGGCTGTTTACGCACCGTTAACCACGACCGAGCCAAGCTCGCGCCCGACACGTGAAAGCCTGCGGGAGCCATCGATGCGCATCTACGGACCGAACGGCACGACGCTGACAACGTCCACGAGCTCCACGCGGAAGACCTCGTCCGGCGGCTTCAAGCTGCCCGATGTCGGCACCACCCAGGACACGCGGGCGACCTTGGCGCCGAAGCAGACCGCCAACATCGACGCGCTGCTCGCGCTGCAGGGGATCGAGGAGGAGCCGGCCGAGCGCCGCAAGCGCTCGGTGCAGCGCGGCAAGCGCGCGCTCGACGTGCTCGACGATCTCAAACTGTCGCTGCTCTCCGGCAAGCTCGATACCGCGACAGCGCTGCGGCTGCGCGATGCCGCTGTCGACCTCAAGCAGTCGTCCGGAGATCCAGGGCTCGACGCGATCCTCTCCGAGATCGAGTTGCGGGTCGAGGTCGAGCTCGCCAAGGCCGGGCAGGGTTGACGCCGCCGCGCCTCACGCCGCCTCCGATTGCCGCTGCGAATCGTAGCGGCGCTGCGCGGCCGTCACATCCTTCAGATGATGCTCCGCCCAGTCGCGCAGCGGATCGACGGCGGCGGCCAACGTCAGCCCGAGCGGCGTGATCGAATATTCCACCGTGACCGGCACGGTCGCGACCGCGCGGCGCCGCACCAGCCCGTCGCGCTCCAGACTCTTCAACACCTGCGAGAGCATCTTCTGCGAAATGCCTTCGATGGCTCGGCGCAACTGATTGAAGCGCAACGGATCGTTGCGCAGCAGGATCAGGATCAGCACGGCCCATTTGTCGCCGACGCGGTCGAGGATCTGACGCGTCGGGCAGTCGGCCGAATAGACGTTGGCGGCTCGCATCGGTTACTCCGGCGTGACCAGGTGATCTGAAAGTGCTCTCTTAACACCAGCATTCATTACGCTATCTAGTCACTATCGGATACCAAGGGAGCGCCGTCCAGCGTCTTTGGTCCGACCTTATGATCTCGAACAAGGAGTTTTCGCATGAAGATCGCCGTCGCCGGCGCGTCCGGCCGCGCTGGGTCCCGTATTACCGCCGAGCTGGCCAGCCGTGGCCATCAGGTGACCGGCATCGCCCGGAACCCCGACAAGATCGTCAAACACGCCAACGTCACGGCGGTGAAAGGTGACGCCAATGACCGTGCCGAGCTGGCCAGGTTATGGGCCGGCCACGACGTCGCCATCAGCGCGATCCACTTCCTCGCCAGCGATGCCGAGACCCTGATCGGCGCTGCCAAGGATTCGGGCGTATCACGTTACCTTGTCGTCGGCGGCGCCGGTTCGCTGGAGGTCGCGCCGGGCGTGCAGCTGGTCACGACGCCGGCCTTTCCCGCGCAGTACAAGGCCGAAGCCGAGAAGGGCGGGGCGTTCCTGGACCGTCTGCGCCAGGAAAAGGAGCTCAACTGGACCTTCCTGTCGCCCTCGGCCCTGATCGATTTCGGCACCCGGACCGGTAAGTTCCGCCTCGGAACGGACCAGCTGCTGGTCGATGCCGAGGGCAAGAGCTTCATCTCGTTCGAGGACTTCGCAGTCGCGATGGTCGACGAAATCGAGCGTCCGGCGCATCAACGGGCCCGTTTCACGGTCGGCTACTGAGGCCGGCCGGCGGCGCCCCGTCCGGCAGGCATAAATTTGCCTGTGCAGCGGCTTGGCGGCGGGGCGCCGGTGCTGATGGAAATATTGTCTGTCACAAGAGGCCGCTATATAACGCGGCCGCGAACGGGCGTATTCCGTCCGCCGGTGCCGTGACCGGCGCCAGCACGTACAGATGGGCTGACCTTGGAAAAGTTGAAGAACTACAAACCTTCCGAAAAAGAGCCTTTCATGAACGAACGCCAGCGCGAGTATTTTCGCGCCAAGCTGCTGGCATGGAAGGAGGAGATACTGCGCGAATCGAAGCTCACCCTGCAGGCTCTGCAGGAGGAGAACGTGAACCATCCCGACCTCGCCGATCGCGCGTCGTCGGAAACCGACCGGGCTATCGAGCTTCGCGCCCGTGACCGGCAGCGCAAGCTGATCTCCAAGATCGACGCGGCGCTCCAGCGCATCGAAGACAACACCTACGGCTATTGCGAGGAGACCGGTGAGCCGATTTCGCTGAAGCGGCTCGAAGCCCGTCCCATCGCGACGCTGTCGGTCGAGGCGCAGGAACGCCACGAGAAACGCGAGAAGGTCTATCGCGACGAGTAGGTCACGATGTTGACCTAAGCGAGCAGGACCGCGGCCATTGTCGGCATGGCACGGCTGTGCGGCTGTGCCATGCCTGCGCATGCGTTCTTTTCGCATCCATCAGATGCGCCCGAAGAGGAGCTTTTTGCTGCCTGGCCGGGAGCCCCCGCCGGGGCGGAACATCGCTGCGCGCAAGCGTGGTCGCTGTTGTTTTCAAACCAGCCGGAACTTTTCGTCGCTTGCGGAATTGGTGGCTGTTCCAAGGTCGGAACGAGCCGCGGGGGATCATGCGCGAGCCGGAGATACCGACGGGCGTGCGCGCAGGTGCGCTCGCTCCAGTGCAGCGTTGGTATGGCGTGCTGAGCATCAAGGGACGCCTCCTTCTGCTTGCCGGCATTCTGTTCCTGCCCTGCGTCGGATTGATCGCCTATGTCATCGTATCGATGGCGCAGTCCGCCGACGCTTCGATCCGGCGGGGCCTCCTGTACGCCGCCCAGGCGATTTCGGGCGCCGTCGATGCCGAACTGCGACGCTACGTTGCGCTGGCCGACGTGCTGGCGAAATCCCCGGATCTGAGGGCGGACGATCTCGCGCAATTCGAGGCGGAGGCGCGTCGCGTCGGTCTCGTCAGCGGTGAAGGCTGGATCATCGTGTCCGATGCCGACGGCCGGCTGCTGCTCAACACCCTGGCCCGGCCGGGCAGGCCGCTCGGCGAGCGAACGGCCGAAGGCCTGCGCTCGCAGGCTCGCGCCTTCGAGTCCGGCAAGCCATCGATCTCGGACATCTTTCCCGGCCCCAATTCCGGGGAGTGGGTCGCGACCGTCGACGTCCCCGTCTTCAAGGATGGCAAGCCGTTCCGCTGCCTGTCGATGGCCATGCCGGCATCGAACTACACACGGCTGCTCGCCCAGCAGCAGCTGCCGGCCGACTGGCTGGTCGGCATCATCGATGGCGAGGGCAGGTACGTCTCGCGCATCCCGAAGAACGCGACCGCCGCCGGCCAGCCTGCCTCGGTCGGGTGGCGGGCGCACGCCAGGGTCACCGGCGTCTCGGAATTTCCCTCCATCGAGGGCGACCCCGTCATCAACGCCAACGCGCATCCCCAGCTCAGCGACTGGGTCGTCGGCGTCGGCATGAAGCAGGCGGCGTTTGCGCAGGCGATCTCCTCGACGGTCAAAACGGCGACCATCGCGGCGACGACCATCTGCGCACTGGCGCTGCTGCTCGCGGCCGCGATCGGCACCAGCATCGCCAGGCCGCTCGGCAGCATCGCGGTGACGAGCTCCACCCCCGGCGAGGCGGCGCCGTTCGATCCACCCGAGGTGCGGGCGCTCAACGCCCGCCTTGCCGCCGCGGAGCAGGCGCAGGCCGAGAGCGCGCGCATCATCCAGGAGAATTTCAGGCTGCTCGCGATGGCTCGGGATGACTCCTCGCGCACCGCCGAGCAGCTCAAGCTTGCCGCCAAATACGGACGGCTTGGTACTTTCATCTGGGACGGCAGATCCGGCACCAGCCGCTGGTCGGACGAGATCGAGGAGCTCTATGGTCTCCAGCCCGGCACTTTCCCCGGCACCTATGACGCCTGGCTGGCGCTCGTTCATCCCGAAGACCGGGCCCGTGCCGACCGGGACAACGCGCAGGCGCTGATCACGGGCGAGCTCGATTCGGAATGGCGGGTGCCGCTGCCGGACGGCACCGTCCGCTGGATCGAGGCGCGCGCCCGCATGTTGCGCGGGCAGGGCGGCGACGAGCTGCACATGATCGGCGTCAACATCGACGTCACGGCGGCGAAGGAGGCGGACCGCAAGCGCGAGCTGCTGGTGCACGAGCTGGCTCATCGCGTGAAGAACAGTCTCGCGGTGGTGCAGTCGCTGGCCCATCAGCTGCTGCCGCGGCACGACGCCAAGGTGGGCGATTTTTCCTCGCGCCTGCATGCGCTGGCCACCGCTCACACCAGCCTCGCGGAGAACGACTGGCAGGGCGCCGACCTCGCCGCGCTCATCGCCAGCCAGGTCGCGCCGTTTGCCAGCGCACCCGATCAGCTCGTGACCCGCGGCCCTGCCATCGTGGTGCCGGTCGAGCTGACGACCCAGCTCGCCCTGGTCATCCACGAGATGGCCTGCAACGCCAGCAAGTATGGCGCGCTCACGACGCCGGCCGGCCGCATCGAGGTCGGCTGGTCGCTCGGACCCGACGCGCTGCATGTCCGCTGGCAGGAAAGCGGCGGGCCTCCGGCAAGAGAGCCGCCGGTGGTGGGCTTCGGCAGCCGGCTGCTCACCCGCACGGTCAGGCATCTGCAGCGCAGCTTTGACGAGCGCGGGCTGATCTGCCAGTTCGAGCTGCCCTGGCCGGAAGCGTTGAGCGAGACGCGCGTCGTCGCGGCCGACGCCACCTGATCGTCTCTGCCTGCTGCGAGCGCTATCGGTCTGGACTGACATGGCCACGCCATGGCGCAGTCCTATCCTGGCCGGTGGAGCGGGAGCGGAGAAGGAAGCTGCCATGAGCGACGTTCTGGTCACCGGCGGCTCCGGCTTCATCGGGGCACATACGATCCTGCAGCTGCTGGCCGCCGGGCACCGCATCCGCACCACCTTGCGCAGTCTCGATCGCCGGGGCGAGGTGCTGGAGATGCTGAGGCGCGGCGGTGCGACCGACACCGGTCCTCTGTCGTTTCATGCTGCCGACCTGACCAGAGATGACGGCTGGGCGGAGGCCGCCGCCGGCTGCCACTACGTTCTCCACATCGCCTCGCCGGTGCCGGCTCACGTGCCGAAGGATGAGAACGAGCTGATCGTGCCGGCGCGCGAAGGCACGCTGCGGGTGCTGAGGGCCGCGCGCAACGCCGGCGCCAGACGCGTGGTGGTGACCTCGTCCTTTGCTGCGATCGGCTATGGCCATGCGGGGCGCCGCCGGCCGTTCGACGAGACCGACTGGAGCCGTCTCGACGGCCCGGGCGTGCACCCCTACACGAAGTCCAAGACCCTGGCCGAACGTGCCGCCTGGGATTTCATCGCCCGCGAGGGCGGCGCGCTGGAGCTTGCGACCGTCAATCCGGTCGCCGTGCTCGGCCCGGTGCTGGGGCCGGACGTCTCGACCTCGATCGCCATCGTCCGGGCGCTGCTGTCCGGGAGGGTTCCGGCCGCGCCGCGCATCAACTTCGGCCTGGTCGACGTGCGCGACGTCGCCGATCTGCACCTGCGGGCGATGACCGCGCCGGCGGCCAAAGGCGAGCGCTTCCTGGCCATGGCAGGCCCGAGCGTCTCGCTCGTGGAGATCGCGGGGGTCCTGCGCGCGCGGTTGGGCGTCGCCGGGCGGCGGGCGCCGCGGCACGAGCTGCCGGACTGGCTGGCGCGCGTGTTGGGATTGGCGGTGCCGCAGTTGCGTGCGGTGCTGCCGCTGCTGGGGCGGTATTGCGAGGCGAACGCCGACAAGGCGCGGCGCCTGCTCGGCTGGACGCCGCGCTCCAACGAGGACGCGATCGTCGCCACGGCTGAGAGCCTGCTCGAACTCGGTGTGGTGAAGCGCAAAGCGGATTGAAGCACCCGTTGAGCTTCAGCCACGCCGCCTCAAATTGTTGATGAAGCTGAGACGGGAATAGAAATCTCGTTTATAAACAAGCCGTTCGTCATAATTCCTGAAAGACCGCTTCGCGCGGCTGAGAACGGGAGTTGAAGGAGCATGGGAGCAGACGAAGTCTTCGCCGCTGCGCAACTGATTGCGCATGCCCGCACGCAGCGGACGCCCTTGGGCGCGCTGCCGCCTCAGCTTCAGCCGCAGGATGAAGCGGCCGGCTACGAGATCCAGCGCGAGGTCCATTGGCTGCTCGCCGAACAGGCCGCCGACTTCGCCGGCTACAAGATCGGTTGCACCAGCAAGGTGATGCAGGACTATCTTGGCATTCCGCATCCCTGTGCGGGCGGGGTGTTCGCGCGCGGCATTCACGAGTCGGGCGTGGCGCTGCGGACGGCCGACTTCGTCCGCGTGGGCGTCGAGTGTGAGATCGCCGTGCGGCTCAAGCACGACCTGCTGCCGCTGGATGCGCCGTTCACCATGGATCGTGTCGCCGACGCGATCGGCGATTGTCATGCGGCGATCGAGATCGTCGACGACCGCTATGTGCGATGGGAGACGCTGGGGGCGCCGACGCTCATCGCCGACGACTTCTTTGCCGCCGGCTGCGTCCTCGGCCCGGCGCTCCCAGGCGCTGCCGTACCGGACCTGGCCGCGGTGCAGGGCCGCGCCATCATCAACGGCACCTTGGTCGGTGAGGGCGCCGGTACCGACGTGCTCGGACATCCAATCCATGCGCTGGCTTGGCTTGCCAATCATCTCGCCGCCCGTGGTGACGGGCTCGAGGCCGGGCAGCTCGTCCTGACCGGCAGCCTGGTCAAGACCGTCTGGCTTGGGGCCGGCGACCGGGTGCGGATGGAGCTGGACGGGCTCGGCGTGGTCGAGGCGGCGTTCGTGTGACGGCCTGAGGCCGCAAGCCGGAGCCCCACCATGGGGCCTCACGCCGGCACCCGCCGCTTCATGTTGCACGGCCGCTTGCACACCTCGGCGCAAAACGAGAACAAAACAAGAATACAAGGCGCCATCGGCGTCATAGGCCAAGCGTTGTCTCCCTTGAGCACTCGCGTGTTATCCTGACAGAAGATGGGAGGTGCCCATGAGCATCGTCGGAGATCAGTCTGAACAGGACGGCGAGCGGAACGGCCAAGACGAGCTGGTCGGGATGCTCGACGAAGCCTTACGCCTCTATGGGACCCGCATTCTCGACAATGTCGATCTCGACCGGCTGCCGGATCTCCGGTCCCGGATTGGCGTCGCCGCGAGGGCCATGATGGAGCGCGGGGATGCGCGTGCCTTCGTGATGGGACGGCGGATGCTGGATCGGCTGCAAGCAATGGTCGGCTGACATGGCTCTCAGTGAACTGCAGAGAGCCATCCTGCGCGTTCTGGCAAAGCATCGTTCGGACAGCAGCTATTTGGCCAGGGGACTGATCCTCAACAAGGATTGGCCCCGTCGATCCGACGATATCGATATCTTCCACGACGCAGACGAACAGGTCACCGACGCGGCGAATCTCGACATCGCAGCTCTGAATGCCGCGGGCTTCAAAGTGCACCGGGATTTCATCATTTACGGATGTGTCGACGCGACTGTGTCCGACGGCTCGGACTCGACGGTGATCCAATGGTTCGCCGAAACGAAGCTTCGCTTCTTTCCGCTGGTCAGGGATGACGAGTGGGGGGGCACGGCTTCACCAGGCCGATCTCGCCGTCAACAACGTGCTCGCGGTGTCCGGTCGATCGAAGGCGCGTGACATCGCAGACCTCGTGGCGATCGGGCGTCAGTACTGTCCGATCGGCCCCCTCGTTCTTGCTGCGGCCGGCAAGCCGCCAAACTTCTCCCCGCAGCGGATCGTCGATGAAATGCGTCGGCATACGCGTTCCATCCCTGCAGATGAGTTTGCCGCTGTCAGAGGACTTCCAGACGCGTGGACAGCGGCGTTCATCCGCGAGGAGGCGCTGGTCATGCTCGACGCGGCTGAGCGGTATGTGCTGGGCAGCTCTCCCGATCTCGTGGGACTTCTTGCCTCGACGTCGGATGGCACGCCGACCGAAATCGATGACGCCAATCGCGGCGATGTGGTGCTGCGAAAGGCGACCGACGAGCCCGAGGTCATTGCTGCGCCTGCCGGCTTCACTGCGATCGACTGGTCTCCCGGCCGTCCTTGAAGTCACGCGGAGCTCCCAAGACGAACACGGCCTCCGGCAGGGGAGCTACCGGAGGCCGTGTATACATCACCCGCTGCGCCTAGGTTCGCATTGGGCAATGTGGGAGCTCGTTTTCAGGAGAAGGGCGGCGGCTGCGGGGGTATTCGCAATGACCGATGTCGCGCTCGGCCAACCCTTGTCCTGACCCTCCCCGCACGGGGAGGGATTTCCATTGTGGTCTCTTCTGTCCTCGTTCCAGACTGCCGACCTGCGACGAGATCGCGGGGCGGCGGTTTTCTAGGCGACTGGGCGTGATCCGCCCGGTCTTGCGATGCTGATCTCCGCTTCAGAACGGCAGCAGGATGTCCATCACCTGCTGGCCGTAGCGCGGCTGCTGTACGTCCGTGATCTGGCCGCGGCCGCCATAGGAGATGCGGGCCTGGGCGATCTTGGTCGAGTCGATCGTGTTGTCGCTCTGGATGTCCTCGGGCCGCACGATGCCGGCCACGATCAGCTCACGGACCTCGTAATTGACCCGGATCTCCTGCTTGCCCTCGACGACCAGATTGCCGTTCGGCAGCACCTGGGTCACGACCGCGGCGACGCTGGTGGTCAAGGACTCCGAGCGCTGGATGGTGCCCTTGCCGTCGGAGGACGAGGTGCCGTCGGCGGTCAGGATGCGGCCGGGCAGAATATTCTTGCCGGTGGCGCCGAGCGTCTTCGAGCCGACGAAATCGGTGATCCCTGAGTCTTCCTTGTTGGTGCGGCTGCGCTGGGTCTCGTTGGCGATGTTGGCCTTGTCGGAGATGCTGACCGTGACGGTCAGGAGGTCGCCGACCTGATGCGCGCGCTGGTCCTTGAAGAAGGCGCGCGAGCCGTTGCGCCACAGCGAGTTCGGAGCATACGACACCGTCTCGGGCTTGGGCATCGGCATCTGCACCGGCTTGTAGCCCGGCTGCGTGGTCGGGTTGTCGATCTCCGTCAGCTTCGGTTTCTCGCCGATCTGCGACAGCCGGTCGATCGAGGAGCAGCCGCCTGCGAAGCTCAGCACGGCGAAGGATACCGAGACCAATGCGGCCCGCCGCAAGCCGGAAGAGGTCTGCGCATCAAACTTGAACATCGACATGAAACTTACTCGGCTTTCGTGGTGGCGGAGGCGGGCAGGCGGCTGGCGACGGCGACGGGGGCTGCGATCTCCGCCTCCGAGGTCTGCTGAGGTTTGGCGCCGCCCACGGTGTCGACCGTGACCTGGCCGCGCCCGGTGACGCGGCCGCTGACCGTGCGCTTGGACTGCAGGTTGAGCACGCTGACGACGTCGCCCTCGGTGCCCGATTCCAGCGCCTTGCCGCGCGTCGTGAGATAGATGCCCGCGGTCTGGTAGATGAGCGTGACGGCCTGGTCGCGCTGCACGAGGTCGGGCTTGCTCAGGTCGGTGGTCTTCAGCGCCTGGCCGGCACGGATCGCGCGGCGCATCTGCATGCCGACCGCGAGCTCGCGCGAGGCGGGCTCGGCGCCGCCGAGCTCGGCGCGCGACCGCCGCTCGGTCTGCAGGTCTCCGGAGCGGATCAGCTCGTTGCGCTCGATGTTGCGGGTCAGGACCGATACGTCGACCGTCTCGATCGCCGTGCCCGTGTAGCGCAGCCGGACCGGGGTCGTGCCGTTGGCATAGCCGAGCTCGAGGGTGACGTCGAAGCGGCCGCTGCGCGGATCGAAGCGCACCGCTGTCGGGGCGAGCGTGCCGCTGATGGCCGCGTCGAATTTCAGATCCTGCACCGACTGGTCGAAGCTGATGCTGAGGCTGGCGGCGTCGCCGAGCCCGTTGCGATGCTCGAGCGCCTGGGCCACCGCGGTGCCGACCTCCTTGGCGTCGATCGCGCGGGCGAGCCGGGTCACCGCGACCTCCTTGATGTCGCGGACTTCGACGCCGATGACCTGGTGACTGCGCAAGGTCGCGATCACCTGCGCGGCCGGCAGCACGCCGGTTGTGCCGAGATCGGGCGCGCGGTAGACGGCGACGTTGGCCGCCGCGCCGGCATTCTCGATCAGGTCGCCGACGCGGACGATGTCGCCGCTGACGCTGACGGTTGAGCGCAGCACGGGGGCCTTGATCTGGTCGTCGGCCTCGCCGGCCATCGCCGACATGGCGGTCGAGGCGAGCAGGGCGGCGGCCAGAAGCAGTGGGCGGGCGGAGCGGGTCATCATTGTGATCTCCCTTCGGGCCTCAGCGGAACAGCGCCGTGGTCGATTGCAGCATCTGGTCGGCGGCGGAGATGACCTTGGCGTTCATCTCATAGGCGCGCTGGGCGGCGATCAGCTCGCTCATCTCGCTGACGACGTCGACATTGGCCTGCTCCAGGCTGCCTTGGGTGATGCTGCCCAGACCATCCTGGTTGGCGATGCCATCCTGCGGCGCGCCGGAGGAGGGCGTGTCGGTGAACTGGTTGTTGCCGACCGGCTGCAGGCCGGCCTTGTTGATGAAGCGGGTGACCTGGAGCTGGCCGATGATGTTCGAGGTGGTCGAGCCCGGCAGCGTGACCGAGATCTGGCCCTGCGCGTTCACCGTGATGCCCGACGCGTTCTGCGGGATCGTGATCGTCGGCTGCACCGGGTTGCCTTGCGCCGTGACGATGCGGCCCTGATTGTCCATCTGGAAGGTGCCGTCGCGGGTGTACTGGAAGGTGCCGTCGGGCATCAGGACCTTGAAGAAGCCCTCGCCCGTGATCGCGAGGTCGAGATCGTTGCCGGTCTGCGACAGCGTGCCTTGCGTCATCGAGCGTGGCGTGCCGACGGTCTTGACGCCGCCGCCGATGTCGACGCCCACGGGCAGGATCGTGCCCTGGTCCGAGGACTGCGCGCCGACCCGGCGTACGTGCTCGTAGATCAGGTCCTGGAACGCCGCCGTCTGCTTCTTGAAGCCGGTCGTGCGGAGGTTGGCGATGTTGTTGGAGATCACCTGAACGTTGAGTTCCTGTGCCGCCATTCCGGTTGCCGCGGTGTGAAGCGCCTGCATGTCACGTCTCCTTCAAGGTCTGTCGCGGTCAGGCCGGAACGTCGGCGAGTTTCTCGATCGCGTTCTTGCGCAGGTCGCTTTGGACCTGCAGCATGTTGGCGACCTGGGTGTAGGCACGCATCACTTCGACCATCTTGCTCATCTCGCCGACCGCACTCACGTTCGACTTCTCGATGTAGCCCTGCTGGATGGTCGACTTGATATCCGGCTGCGGCGTGACGCCGCCGGCCGCCGCATAGAGGTTGTTGCCCTGCTTCTGCGCCTGTTGCGGATCGGCGAAGCCGACGAGGCGGAGCTTGCCGCGAATCGAATCGACGCGATTGACGCCCTCGACCACGGTGACGGTGCCGTCCGGGGAAATGTTGATGTCGTGGTCGGTCGGCTGGAATACGATCGGGCCGCTGGTGCCGAGCACCGGGTCACCTGCGGTCGTGACCAGCTGGCCGAGATTGTTCATGTGCAGGTTGCCGTCGCGGGTGTAGCGCTCGCCGGCAGCGGTCTGCACGGCCAGGAAGCCGTCGCCGGCGACGGCGACGTCCAGCGCGTTGCCGGTATGCTGCATCGAGCCCTGCGAAAAGTCGCGATAGGTGCCGCGGTCCTGCACATACGAGACCTTGCGGGCGGCGCCCGGAAAATTGTCCTCATGCGCGCCGGAGGAGAGATACTCCTCGAACAGCTGCTGGTCGGCCTTGAAGCCGTTGGTATTGACGTTGGCAACGTTGTTGGCAACGACGTCGAGTTGCCGCTCCAGCACCATCTGCCGCGACAATCCGATGAGAAGCGCGTTCTCCACCGGTCGATCTCCCCTCTTAACGAATCCCGCTCACGGCGCCTCTCCCAAGGCGGTCTTGATCGGGTCTTCCAGAACCGTTCAGCTCTCCCAAGCCGGCGGGTTCGAAGGGGTTAGAGCGAATGCCGTGCCAACTCAGAAATATGTTTTAAATCAATATATTAGATTTTCATGGGCGGCCAAAACGCCCGGCAATAACGTCTCGTCAACCATAATTGCCCGGCAAGTTTTTCCCAGTGCCTTAACAAAAGAAAGCTTCCGTTAACCATTGTTACCGTAGCGTTCCCTCAACAAGCGCAGATGCGCTGAGAGCGTTAGTTTCGCGTCATTTAGCTTTCTGGCGGCATCGGTTCGATTTCCCTCACTATTTCCGGGACCCGAAGGCCATGGCTGAGAATGAAGGCGGAGCAGGCGATGGCGAAGAGCAAGCCGGCGCGCCGAAGGGCAAGCTCAAGCTGATCATCATGATCGTCGGTGCGCTGGCGCTGCTCGGCGTCGGCGGCGCGGCCTATTTCTTCTTCTTCAGCCACAAGAACGACGAGCATCACGCCGAGGCGGCGCCGCCGCCGAAGCCGCCGGCTTTCGTCGAGGTGCCGGACCTCCTGGTCAACCTGGTCGGCAATCCCGGCGATCGCGTCCAGTATCTGAAGGTCAAGATCGTGCTGGAGGTGAAGGAGGAGAAGCAGGTCGAAACGATCAAGCCGACCCTGCCGCGCGTCACCGACATCTTCCAGACCTATCTGCGGGAGCTCCGGCCGAGCGACCTCAACGGCTCGGCGGGCCTGTTCCGGCTCAAGGAGGAGCTGACCAAGCGGGTCAACGTCGCGCTGGCGCCAAACCAGGTCAGCGCGGTGCTGTTCAAGGAAATCGTGGTCCAGTAAGGCACGGAAGCTAGAAGATCATGGCGGGCAACGATCCAGTCGACCAAGACGCGATAGCCGCACAATGGGAAGCCTCACTCGATTCAGAGGATCCCGCGGAGGCCGCAGAAGCCGCAGCAGCGAACGAACTCACCGAATCGATGGCCCTGCAATGGGCCGCGATGGTCGAGGACGGCAGCCGCGATTTCGGCGCCACCAAGAACGGTGGCGAGCGGGTGCTGTCGCAGGAGGAGATCGACAATCTCCTCGGCTTCACCGCCGGCGAGGTCGTTCTCGACGACCATTCCGGCATCCGTGCGATCATCGATTCGGCGATGGTCTCCTACGAACGTCTGCCGATGCTCGAAATCGTCTTCGACCGCCTGGTGCGGCTGATGACGACCTCCTTGCGCAACTTCACTTCGGACAACGTCGAAGTCTCGCTCGACCGCATCACCTCGGTGCGCTTCGGCGACTACATGAACTCGATCCCGCTGCCGGCCGTGCTCTCGGTGTTCAAGGCGGAGGAGTGGGAGAATTTCGGGCTCGCCACCGTCGATTCGACCCTGATCTACTCGATCATCGACGTGCTGCTCGGCGGCCGCCGCGGCAACACCCAGCTGCGCGTCGAGGGCCGCCCCTACACGACGATCGAGACCAATCTCGTCAAGCGCCTGATCGAGGTCGTGCTGACCGATGCCGAGCAGGCGTTCCGGCCGCTGTCGCCGGTCCGCTTCACGATCGACCGGCTCGAGACCAATCCACGTTTCGCCGCGATCAGCCGGCCCGCCAATGCCGCGATCCTGGTGAAGCTGCGGATCGACATGGAGGATCGCGGCGGCAATATCGAGCTGCTGCTGCCCTATGCGACCATCGAGCCGATCCGCCCGGTCCTGCTGCAGATGTTCATGGGCGAGAAGTTCGGCCGTGATCCGATCTGGGAAGGCCACTTCGCCACCGAGATCACCAAGGCCGAGATCGCCGTCGACGCGGTGCTCTACGAGGCTGACGTGCCGTTGAAGCAGCTGATGCGGCTCAAGGTCGGCGACACCTTGCCGCTCGACATCCGTCCCGACGCGCTGGTCACGGTCCGCTGCGGCAATACCATGCTGACGGAAGGGCGGATGGGCCGGGTCGGTGACCGCGTCGCGATCCGTGTCACCAAGAATTTGCGCAAGCCGAATACGACGCTTGCGATGTTCGAAGGCTCTGAAGGCCAGAACAAGTTGATGGAGGCCCAATGAACCACTCGCTCGGATTGATCATCGAAAGCCTGGTGGCGGTCCTGCTGGTGCTCACCATCGGGTACTGCATGCTGCTCAACGGGCGGCTGAAGCGGCTGAAGGCGGACGAGCATTCGCTGAAGGCCGTCATCGCGGAGCTGATCACCGCGACCGAGATCGCCGAACGCGCGATCGGCGGCCTCAAGCTCGCGGTGCGCGACGTCAACGACAATCTCGGCAATCAGCTCGCCGCCGCGACGCAGATGTCGGACCAGCTGAAGAAGCAGCTCGCCGAGAGCGACGGCGTGGTCCGCCGGCTGTCGCGGATCGCCAGCGCCGCGCGCCCCATCACCTCGCCTGACGCCGCGCCCGAGCCGGCACCGGCGCCGGCCATCACGGCCGAGCCTGTCCGCGTCTCCGGCGCCAAGGCGGTCGCCGCCGCGGCCCAGGCATTCTCCGAACGTCGAAGGACCGGTGGCCTTGCCGCATGAATGCGTTCCGTAACATACGTGTCATCCCAGTCGTTCTGATCGCGGTCGCGTGCCTCGCGGTGCTGAAGGTGGCCGGCCTCGTCATCGATGGCGGCTACGTGTTCGACTACAATCCGCAGTCCGGCAAGCGCTCCTGGGCGCAGGAGAATCTCGGCTTCCCGGGCCGCGAGGACAATGACCTCGTCACCGGCTCGACCCATGGCGAGCCGAAGGAGAAGAAGGAGGAAGCGCCCAAGCCGGCCGCCCCGGCCACCAAGCCGGACGGCGTCGTGATCAAGCCGGAGGAGAACCAGCAGCAGGTGTCGCCGGCGGAGAAGGCGATCCTCGAGCGGCTGCAGTCGCGCCGCCAGGAGCTCGAGGCGCGCGCCCGCGAGATCGACATCCGCGAGAGCCTGTTGCGCGCGGCCGAGCAGCGCATCCAGTCCAAGACCGAGGAGATGAAGGCGATCGAGGGCCGCATCTCGTCCGCACAGAGCGCCAAGAGCGAAGCCGACAACGCCCGCTTCAAGAGCATCGTCACGATGTACGAGGGCATGAAGCCGAAGGATGCCGCCAAGGTGTTCGACCGGCTCGACATGTCGGTGCTGCTCGAGATCGCCTCGCAGATCGCCCCGCGCAAGATGTCGGACATTCTCGGCCTGATGACGCCGGAAGCCGCCGAGCGGCTCACCGTCGAGCTCGCGCGCCGGGCCGGCGCCGACAGGTCGGAAGCGAGCGTCGAGCTGCCGAAGATCGAAGGCAAGATCGTGCCGCTGAAGACCAATTGAACCGCATGTTTAATGAGCCCTTAAACGCCGGTCGCTAGACTTCCGGCATGGCGGGGCAGGCGTATCCGCCGAGTTACGGATATCGAACTGGAAGCTTGTGACCATGCCGCGCACGACTCCCGTTGGATTGTGGCCGCAGGCCCGAGCGCGCATGCGCACGGGCCTCACGCTGCTGTCCGCCATCGTCATCGGGCTGGTGCTGTCGACCGCGGCCGCCGGCGCGGCACCGGTGCCGGGCGAGGCCAGCCTTTCGGCCCAGAACGGCTATGCAAGGCTGGTGCTGAAATTCGCCGAGGACGTCGGGGCCGACGTCACCACCGCAGGCTCCATCCTGCTGATCAGGTTCGACCGGCCGGCCAACGTTCTGATCGACCGCTGGGTCGACGCGGCGCCCGACTACATCTCGTCGGCGCGCGGCGATCCCGACGGCTCGGCGCTGCGGCTTTCGCTGTCCCGCAAGGTGCGCGTCAACACGATGACCGCGGGCGAGCGCGTCTTCATCGATCTCCTGCCCGACAGCTGGACCGGCGCGCCGCCGCCGCTGCCGGCCGAGGTCGTGCGTGAGCTCGCCGAACGGGCCCGCGTCGCCGAGCGCGCGCTGCGGCTGCAGCGTGCCGAGACCGAATCGAAGAAGCGGCCGCCGATCCGCGTGCGCGCGCTGGTGCAGCCGACCTTCGTGCGCTTCGTGTTCGAGATTCCCGACGGTGTCGGCATCTCCTCCGTGCTCAATGAGCAGAAGCTGTCGCTGTTCTTCACGGCGCCGCTCTCCTTCGATCTCGCCGATGCCAAGATCGCGGCGCCGCCGAACGTCGCCGCGATCAACCAGCGGCTCGACGGCAGCAAGACCATCGTCGAATTGGGCCTGATCGGCGAGGTCGACGTTCACGCGTTTCGCGACGAGAAGAACTACAACATCGACGTCGCCTACATGCAGCCGGACAAGAAGGTGTCCGCGGTCACGCCGGACGCGCTGCCGGGCGCCAAGGCGGCCGCCGCCGAGAAGTCCAACGGCGAGAGAGCCAATGGCGACAAGCCCAATGGCGACAAGCCGAAGCCTGCCGCCCAGGCCGAGATCGTGCCGCCGACCTCCGAGACGATCGCGAAGGAGATGAAGGCGGAGGCGAAGCCCGCCCCCGCCATGGCCGCGCCTGCGACGGAGGCTGCAGCCGAGCCGGCCCGGCCCGCAGCGGCTGCAACGCCCGCGCCGGCGGTGAAGGCCGAGGCCGGCTCCGAGGCTGCCAAGCCGGACATTGCCAGGCCCGACACCGCCAAGCCGGAAGCCACAACGTCCGAACCCGCGAAAGCCGAGCCGGCGAAGATGGACGCGGCCAAAGCCGAGACGACGCCGGATATCGCCAAGCCCGACGCCGCGCGGCAGGACGCCGCCAAGCCGGTCCAGAAGGCCGCCGAGAAGCCTGCCGATGGGGCCGCCACGCTGGAGGCGGTACGCGACAGCGAGGGCCTGCGGCTCACCTTCGGCTTCGGCGAGGTGACGCCGGCGGCGCTGTTCCGCCGCGGCGATACCGTGTGGATGGTGTTCGATTCGACCAAGCCTGTTGACGTCGAGCCGATCCGGGCCAAGGGCGGCGCCATCATCGGCGAGGTCGGCAGGGTGCCGCTCGACAAGGGACAGGCGATCCGCATCCGCCTCAACCGGCCGCAGATGCATTCGCTCGGCAGCGACGATGCGGGCCGCAGCTGGGTGCTGTCGTTCGGCGACAAGGGGCAGGCCGGTCAGCAGCCGCTGATGGTGATGCGCAACGTGACCGATCCCGCGCTTGCCAACGTCGTGGTGCCGCTCGCCAACCCCGGGCCGGGACTGCTGCACCGCCTGACCGATCCCGATGCCGGCGACACGCTGCTGGTGGTGACTGCACCGCCGCCGATCCGCGGCTTCATCAAGCGCCAGGACTTCGTCGACCTGTCCTTGCTCGATTCCGTCCATGGCATCGCGGTGCGTCCGAACTCGGACGATGTCGCCGTCGAGATCGCTCCCGACAAGGTGATCCTGGGACGGCCGGGCGGCCTGACCTTGTCCTCGATCGGCTTCTCGCCGGAGCGCGCGGCCACTGCGGTGCGGCCGATGTTCGACATCGACGAATGGCAGCAGAACCAGACGCTGCCGTTCCTGCCGCGCCAGGACGCGCTGATCAAGGCCTCGGCGAGCGCTGAGCCGGAGCGGCGGGCGCAGGCGCGTCTCGCGCTGGCACGCTTCTACATGGCGCGCGGAATGTATCCGGAGGCGCGCGGCATGACCAACCTGATGATCTCGGACAGTGACCCGCGCACCGACGAGACCGCCATGCTGATGATCCATGCCGTGGCGAGCATCCTGATGGGGCGGCCGGATCAGGGCCTGAAGGATCTCACGAGCCCCACGATCGGCAACAATTTCGACTCGCAGATGTGGAAGGGCCTGGCCTATGCGCGCCAGGGCAAGTTCGCCGATGCGCGCGAGAAGCTGAAGAACGTCGAGTTCGCCATCGCCTCGCTGCCGCTCGATCTGCAGCGTGTCGTGATCGCGGACGCGATGAAGTCGGCGCTCGAGATCAAGGATTTTGCCGGCGCCGCCAAGCGGCGCGCCGAGCTGGACGTCATCGGCGTCCCGCCCGACATGAAGCCCGACGTCGCCGTGCTGCGCGGCCGGCTTGCCGAAGCGATGGCGCAGGAGAAGGATGCGCTCGACGAGTATCGCTCCGCCATCAACTCCAATGACCGCCTGGCCGCCGCGGAAGCCAAGCTGTTGGAGATCAAGCTGTTGCAGAAGCGCGGCGAGATCAAGCCGGCCGACGCGCTGAAGGAACTGGAGACCCTGCAGGCGATCTGGCGCGGCGACGCCATCGAGGTGCAGACGCTGCAGATGATGTCGCAGATGTACAATGAGAGCGGACGCTATGCGGATTCGCTCGAGGCCGCACGCACCGCGACCCGCCTGATGCCCAACTCCGACATGGCGCGACAGGCCCAGGATGCCGCATCGGCGCTGTTCTCGCAGCTGTTCCTGGGCGGCAAAGCCGACGACCTGCCGCCGGTCGATGCGCTCAGCATCTTCTACGGCTATCGCGAATTGACCCCGATCGGACGGCGCGGCGACGAGATGATCCGCAAGCTGGCCGACCGGCTGGTCGGCATCGACCTGCTCGATCAGGCCGCCGAGCTCCTGCAGTACCAGGTGGATCACCGCCTGGAAGGGGCGGCGCGGGCCCAGGTCGCATCGCGTCTCGCCATGGTCTATCTCACCAATCGCAAGCCCGACCGTGCCCTCGAAGCGCTGCGCACGACCCGCATCGCCGACCTCGCCGGCGAATTGCGCCAGCAGCGGCTGCTGTTGGAAGCGCGCGCCAACAGCGACGTCGGCCGTCACGATCTCGCGCTCGACATCATCACCAACATCATCGGCCGCGAGGCGATCCGGCTGCGCTCCGACATCTACTGGGCGTCGCGGCGCTGGCGCGAGGCGTCCGAGCAGATCGAGCTCTATTACGGCGACCGCTGGCGCGATTTCCGGCCGCTCAATCCGTCCGAGCGCGGCGACATCCTGCGCGCCGTGGTCGGCTATGCGCTGGCGGAGGATGTCATCGGTCTGGCCAGGTTCCGCGAGAAATACGCGCCGCTGATGACCGGCGAGGCCGACAAGATCGCCTTCGACGTCGCCAGCAAGCCGGCGACCGGCTCCAGCGCCGAATTCGCCCAGATCGCCAAGATGGCGGCCAGCGTCGATACGCTCGACGGCTTCCTGCGCGACATGCGGGCGCGCTTCCCGGACGCCACCGGCAAAGCCCCCGAAGGCGGCAAGGACGCGGCGAAGGTCGAACCGGACACGACGGGCGGCCTGCCGCGCATCAAGGGCGTCAAGCAGGCGACCGCGGGCCGTTGACGTCGCCGGCGCCGCCGCGCTGCCGCCACCGACGTGGTGCGATCCTCCCGATCCTCTCGACAGCTGCGACGCAAAGCGGCACCTTGCGCGCGATCAAGGCGCACGGACGTGGAACGAGCTTGATCAGCCCAGTTCCATAACCGAGCCAGACGCGGACAGCCGGAGGATACGACCCAGATGACGAAGCCGACCAAGACCGAAGCCGAGCTCATCGCGATGGCCACGGCGGAGCTGAAGGCGCATGCCGATTGTCCCGACGGGATGGCGATCTCGGTGCTGCGCTGGGGCAACAAATGGGAGTTCCGCGCCAAGGCCGATCCCGGCACGGCGACGCGGCCGGGCTATCCCGAATGCGTGGCGATGCTGGTGCAGATCGGCGACCATCTCAGCAAGCAGTACGACGTCGCGGGCTGAGGCCGCGCGCGACGGCGCCGTGGGCCTCATGATCCTGCGATGAAATCCCGGATCACCGCGAACGCACGCTCCGGCTGATCGGGCACGACGCCATGGCCGCAATCGGCGAAGCGCTCGAAGCGCACGATGTCACTGCGCAGCGCCGCGGCGATGTCGGCCTGGCTCTCGATCGGCGTCATCGGATCGTCCTCGCCGCCCATCACCAAAGTGGGGCAGGCGATGCGATGCAGATCCGGCAGCAGATCGAACGAGGTCACCTCGCCGCCCGGCCGGGTGAACCATTGCAGCACCTCGGGCCGGAGCAGCGTGCGCGCCACCATGTCGGGATCGCGCCGCTTGCGCGTGTAGAGCGGCAGCGCCAGCCTTTTCCAGGCCTCGACCGACGCCTGGTCCTTGTGTCCACCGGCTTCGAGGAAGCGGCGGCGCGCCAGCGCGCCGACCTCCGGTCCGCCGAACTTCTCGAACAGCGCCACGCGCCGCTCCAGATAGGAGCTGCCCTTGGCCTCGGTCGAAATCAGGATCAGCTTGGCCGGGTGCTCCGGGTGCCGCGTCGCATAGGACATCGCGACGAAGCCGCCGAACGATACGCCGAGCACGATCGGGTCGACGATACCGATGATGTCGCAGAACGCCCTGACATCGTCGCCCCATTGCGCCAACGTCCAGCTTTCCCGTGGACCATCCTCGCTGCGGCCGTTGCCGCGATGGTCGAGGTAGACGAGCTGGGCGATGTCGGCGAGCGCGGAGTAGGCGGGCTTGTAGCTGGTGTGGTCGAAGCCCGGGCCGCCATGCAGGAGTAGCACCGTCGGCTTCTGCCGCATCGCCGGACCATCGGCCACGAGCGATGCGCCCTCGACGTCGAAGAACAGCCTGACCCCGTTGACGAGCACGTGCATGCGAGCCTCCGCGACTTATGCGGGTGACCCTATACCGTCGTGGGCCGGCACTGAAGTCCCGCCGGCAGCCTACCCGCCGTAGCTCTGTACCAGGCTGCCGGCCACCAGCGACCAGCCGTCGACCAGCACGAAGAAGATCAGCTTGAACGGCAGCGACACCACCACGGGCGGCAGCATCATCATGCCCATCGACATCAGCACGGAGGCGACCACGAGGTCGATGATCAGGAACGGCAGGAACAAGAGGAAGCCGATCTCGAAGGCGCGCTTGAGTTCCGAGATCATGAAGGCCGGCACCAGGATGCGCAGCGACAGGTCGTCGGGCGTAGCCGGCGGCGCCTCGCCCGAGAGGTCCAGGAACAGCTTCAGATCCTTCTCGCGCACGTTCTTCTGCATGAAGCCGCGCAGCGGCACCGAGGCGCGTTGCAGCGCGTCCTCGACGCCGATCTGGTTCTCGATCAGCGGGCGGATGCCATCGTCGTAGGACTTCTGCAGCACCGGTCCCATCACGAAGGCGGTCAGGAACATCGCGAGCGCGATGATGACCGAGTTGGGCGGGGCGGTTGCCGTGCCCATCGCGGTCCGCAGCAGCGACAGCACGACGACGATGCGCGTGAACGACGTCATCATGATCAGGATCGACGGTGCGATCGAGAGCACCGTGAGCAGCGCGATCAGCTGGACCGCACGCTCGGTGACGCCGCCATTGCCCGCTCCGAGATTGATGCTGATGTCCTGGGCAGCCGCGCTCCCCGCCAGAGAACTGCCGGCGATCAGGACAGCGGGGACAACAACTCTACGCGGAAAGAAAGCCGGTCTCACTGAGAGGACTTCGGACGGCCCAACAGCGAAGCCATCTCGTCTTCCAGATTCTCGAAGTTCGTCTTGATCGGCGCCGCGGGCGGCGGCGGCAGTTCGTTGCGGGCGGCTGCACGGAGCGGCCCGGCCGCAGCAGCAGCCGGCGGCTCGGCCGACGGCCGCCGCAAGGCCGCCTCGAGACGCTGCGCCATCTCGGCGAGGTTGGCCTCGGCGCTCTGCTCCGGGGGCGCGGGAGGGGGCGGCGGTGGAGGCGGGGGCATCACTGCAACCGGCGGGAGCGGCGGAGGCGGTGGCGCGGCCGCCCGCTCGGCCCGTTCAGCGCGCTCGGCGCGTTCAGCGGCGCGCGCCGATGGCAGCCCGGGGCCCTCCGGCGGACGCGGGGCGTCGGCCTGCCGCTGGGGGGCGGCCGGCCGCAGCGGGCGCGGAATTCCCGGCTCGCCGCGCGGCAGCCGCTCGGGGCGCTGTTCGTCGCCGCGCGCTTCCGCCCGACCTTCTCCACGCGGATCCTGGCGCAACTCGGCGCGGCGAGGCGGCAGCGGCGACTCAGGTGGGAACGCCGGTGGCGGCTCACGGCGCTCCGCCGGGACGGGCGCGGCGCGGCGGACCTCATCGATGAAGGACGGGCGCTGCGGACGCGACGGCAGCTCCGGCATCTGCGGTTCGGGATGTTCGGCAGTTTCAGTCTTCGGCTCGTTGTCGGTCCACGACGTCGTCTCCGGCAACGGCGCGATGCGCGCCGCAGGCGGCTCGGCATTGATGCCGGGACGCTGCGGCAACTGCTCGCGCGCCGGCATGGCGCGCACGATGTTCGATTCGACCACGATGTCGGTCGGCCCGCCGATCATCAGCAGGTGCTCGATGTTGTCACGACGCACCAGCACGAGCCGGCGGCGGCCGTCCACGGCGGCAGCGTCGATCACGGCGAGCCGGGGCATCCGGCCGCGATTCGGATTGGTGCCCAGGCGATTGCCGGCGAATCGACGAACCAGCCACGCGGCAAGGCCGATCAGTGCCAGCACGGCTACGAATGCAAAGAAGAACGTCAGCGCCTGCATCTCTATCCCCGGCAAATACCGCGTCCTTTCGAAGCTTACCCTTTGTTCAATGCATCCGCCGCAGCGAACAGGGCCTTCAGGCGCGGAACCACCTGTTAACGCATAACGGCAGGAACTGCCGCCCGGTATCTTAATAACCCATGAATCGGCCGGGCCAAAACGACTTCTTGGCGAGCCGAGCCGTCCCGAATTGATGCATGGATGCACTGCGCGATGCGCAGATTCCTAAGAAAGTGTCAAAACCCCGGGATAATCCCGGGGTGCAATGCGCAACTTCTTAACTCCCCGTTAACCATATGCACGGCAATTTCTACCTACCCAAAGTCGTCCGGTAGCCGGACAGAAAGGAGCGGCGCAATGGCCATCAACGATCTGCCGGTGTTGTCGGCGCTGCGTACCAAGATGCAGTGGCACCAGGAGCGCCAGCGCGTCCTGTCCGAGAACGTATCCAATTCGGACACGCCGAACTTCAAGCCGCGCGATCTCGTCGAGCCGAAGTTCGATTCGGCCGGCCAGGCCGTCGGCGGCTTCGCGCCCGTAGCGCTGGTGCGGACCAGCGCTGCGCACATCGCGCCGTCGGCGGGCGAGAGCACGAGCTTCGACCAGAACCGCAAGGTCGGCTTCCTGACGCGGCCGGCCGGCAACGCCGTCAGTCTCGAAGAGGAAATGCTGAAGGTCTCCGCCAACCAGATGGACTATGCCGCCGCGACGTCGCTCTACGGCAAGAGCCTGCATCTGTTGAAGACGGCGATCGGCAAGGGCTGAGCCCGCTAAGGACGGAGACGAACGAGCATGGCAAACGACTCCAGCGACTTCATGCGCTCGATGAGCATCGCGACCTCGGGTCTGCGGGCGCAGGCCGGGCGGATGCGCGTCATTTCAGAAAACATCGCCAACGCCGATTCGACCGCCGCCAGCGCCGGTGGTGATCCGTATCGCCGCAAGGTTCCGACATTCACCTCGGCGCTCGACCGCGCGCTCGACGCCAAGGTGGTGGCCCTGGGAAGGGTCGCGCCCGATCAATCTTCGTTCCGCGTCAAGTACGATCCGAGTAACCCGGCCGCGGATGCGTCCGGCAATGTCAAGTATCCCAACGTCAATCCGCTCATCGAAATGACCGATATGCGCGACGCACAGCGGTCCTACGAGGCGAATTTGAACATCATCGGCGCCACGCGCCGCATGATCCAGCGCACACTCGACATTCTCAAGACCTAGGACAGGAACGAAAGTCATGGCCTCCCCAATTTCCGCAGCGAATGCCTATGCGAACTCCGCCCGCGTGCTCGACACCGGCGGCTCGAGCAATGCCTTCGGCAGTCTTGGGCGCGTGCGCGACGTGCTCGGCAACGGCACCGGCGCCGACAAGGGCGGTCCGTCGTTCAGCGCGGTGCTGAAGGATGCGATCGGCAGCGTCATGGAGACCGGACGCAAGTCCGACACCCAGGCGGTCGCGATGGCTGCGGGCAAGGCGAACGTGATGGATGTGGTCACGGCGGTCGCCGAAACCGACGTCGCCGTGTCGACACTGGTTTCGGTGCGGGACCGCGTGATCCAGGCCTATGAAGACGTGATGAAGATGACGATCTGAGCTCGCTTCGGAAGCGTAGGACGTGATGCGCCGGCGGCGTATCGCGCACATGACCTGCCGGGGCCGGATGTGCCGGAGCCGCGTGCAATGAAGGGCGCCCGACCAGGCGTCGACTGAGGATTGAGGGGCGACGGGACATGACGGGAGCTGAAACGCTCGATGTGGCGCGGGACGCAATCTGGACCATCGTGATAGTCTCTTCGCCATTGATGGTGGTCGGTCTCGTCGTCGGCGTGGTCGTGTCGTTGTTCCAGGCGCTGACGCAGATCCAGGAGCAGACGCTGGTGTTCGTGCCGAAGATCATCGCGATCTTCGTGACGCTGCTGCTGGCGCTGCCGTTCATGGCCGACGCGCTGCATTCGCACATGATGCGGATCTCGTCGCGAATCATCGGCGGATGAGGCAATGTCCGGCGCGGCGGTGCTCTCCTGCGTTCCGGATTCGCGACCGGTCGTGAGGTGCGGTGCGGGGGGCGCCGCCGCCTTCGATCGGGCGCGGCTCCAGTGTTCGCGAGCCGTCTCTTCGCAGACCACCCTTTCGCAGGCCACCTCTTCGCAGATCGGCGTGCTGCACCAGCATGCGGTCGTCAGGGCCGGGACCGCGGACGATGCGCATCGATATCTCGTTCCTTCCGGCGCTGGCGGCGGTGTTCATGCTGGTCTTCGCGCGTATCGGCGCGATGGTGATGCTGCTGCCGGGCCTCGGCGAGGTCAACATTCCCGTCCGCATCAAGCTCGCCACCGCGCTGCTGCTCACGATGATCGTGCTGCCGCTGCACCGTCAGGCCTATCAGGTCGACCTGCAGTCGCTGGCGCCGCTGCTGGTGATGATGATACACGAGATCGTGATCGGCATCGTGCTCGGCGCGACCGCGCGCGTGACGCTGTCGGCGCTGCAGGTCGCCGGCGCCGTGATCGCGCAGCAGATGGGGCTCGGCTTCGTCACGGCGGTCGATCCGACGCAAGGCCAGCAGGGCGTGCTGATCGGCAACTTCCTCACCATGCTCGGGGTGACCTTGCTGTTCTCGACCGACAGCCATCACCTCGTGATCGCGGCGCTCAGCGACAGCTACAAGATCTTCGCGCCCGGCGAGCTGATTCCGAGCGGCGACGTCGCCTCGCTCGCAACCAAGGCCTTTGCCGCCGCCTTCAAGATCGGCCTGCAGCTCTCGGCGCCGTTCCTGGTGTTCGGGCTGGTCTTCAACATCGGGCTCGGCGTGCTGGCGCGGCTGATGCCGCAGATGCAGGTCTATTTCGTCGGAGCGCCGCTCTCCATCCTGATCGGCTTCCTGATCTTCGCGCTGGTGCTGACCGCGATGATGGGAACGTTCCTCGGCTATTTCGAAGGCGTCATTCACGACTTGACGCCGCGGTGAGGGGCCCGACCGATGGCCGATGAGGGCGATTCCGAAGACAAAACAGAAGACCCGACGCAAAAACGCCTCGACCAGGCGCTCGAGCGCGGCGACGTGGTCAAGAGCCAGGAGCTCAACACCTGGTTCGTGATTGCCGCCGCGACGCTGGTGATGTCGACCTTCTCGAGTTCGATCGGCACCGCGGTGCTGGTGCCGCTGCGTAATCTGATCGCCAATTCCTGGATGATCCATACCGACGGCGCGGGCCTGATGGCGCTGGCGCGCAGCCTGTCGTTCGTCGTGATCGCGGCGATCGGGGTTCCGATCCTGATGGTGATGCTGGCGGCGATCGCCGGCAACATGATGCAACACCGCCTGGTGTGGTCGGGGGAGCCGCTGAAGCCGAGCCTGAGCAAGATCTCGCCGCTGTCCGGCGCCAAGCGGCTGTTCGGCAAGCAGGCGGCGGTGAACTTCGCCAAGGGCATCTTCAAGCTCGTGCTGCTCGGCACGGTCATGGTCATGATCCTGTGGCCGGAGCGGTTGCGCCTCGAATCGCTGCTGCATCTCGAGGTCGGCGAGCTGCTCGGCGTCACCATGTCGCTGACCAAGCATCTGATGGGCTCGGTGGTCGCGCTGCTCGCCCTGGTGGCGATCGGCGACTATCTGTTCCAGTACCGGCAATGGTACGAGCGCCAGAAGATGTCGGTGCAGGAGATGAAGGAGGAGTTCAAGCAGTCGGAAGGCGATCCGCACATCAAGGGACGCATCCGGCAGCTCCGCCAGCAGCGCATGAAGAAGCGCATGATGGCCGCGGTTCCCAAGGCGTCGGTGATCATCACCAACCCGACCCACTACTCGGTCGCGCTGTCTTATGAGCGCGGCATGGCGGCGCCGGTCTGCGTCGCCAAGGGCGTCGACAACATCGCCTTCAAGATCCGGGAGGTCGCCAAGGCTCATGACATCCCGATCGTCGAGAACGTGCCGCTGGCGCGCGCGCTGTATGCCACGGTCGAGATCGACGAGGAGATCCCGGTGGAACATTATCACGCGGTGGCGGAGATCATCGGCTACGTGATGGGCCTGCGGCGCAACCTTTCGGGCCGGCCGCAATGACGATCGATTCGCCCCACCCGAACTCTGCAATATACGGATAAATCATGGAATATCGGCTTGACGGGCTTGCGCTTGACCCGTCGATTCAGGCAGGTGGAAGTGGGGGCCGTGCAGATCGGCCAAGGCTCCCAACCGACAGGTCGCGTCCCCAAGCCATGAGCGCCGAATCCGACAATGATGCGTTACAGGATCAGGTGAACGTGCCGGAGCGGCCGCGCCGCAGCGGCAGCATTCTGCTGATCCTGCTGGTGGCGTTCGGCCTCGTCGCCGTCGCGCTCGCGCTGATGACGATCGGCCGCGCCCAGGCGCAACCCTACATTCTCGGCCTGCTGTCGCTGCTTGCCACCGTCGGCCTGTTCAACCTGTTCGCCTTTGCCGCCGGCATCATCCGTTTCGCCGATCGCGCGACTGACGATCCGGTGATGAGCGCCATCGCCGATCATGCCTTCGACGGGCTCGCGGTGACCGATCCGCGCGGCCACGTGGTCTATGCCAACGCCGCCTATCTCAGCATGACCGGGGCCGCGAGCGCACAGGAGGCGCGGCCCGTCGAGCGCGTCTTCATCGGCAATCCCGACGTCTCCGAAGCCGTGTTCCGGCTGTTGAAGGCGGCGCGCGAGGGCAAGCGGCAGCAGGAAGAGGTCCGCATCACCGCGGCCGAGGGCGGCCAGGGCCGCTGGCTGCGCATGCGCGTGCGCCCGCTCGGCCAGACCAAGCGCCACGCCAGATATGCGGTGTGGTCGATCGCCGACATCACCCGCGACCGCGAGCGCCAGGAGGACGTGTTCCAGGAGCTGCAGCACGCGATCGAATATCTCGACCATGCGCCGTGCGGCTTCTTCTCGGTCAATGCCGAGGGCAGTCTCGTCTACGTCAATGCGACGCTCGCCAACTGGCTCGACTACGATCTCGCCGAGATCGGCTCGGGCGGGCTGAAGCTGACCGACGTCGTCTCCGGCGACGGCGCGTCGCTGCTGACCTCGATCGTCGCGGTGCCCGGCGAGGTCCGGACCGAGGTGTTCGACATCGACCTGAAGATGCGCGGCGGCAAGACCATGCCGGCGCGGCTCTATCACAAGCTCGCGTTCGGCGCCGACGGCAAGCCAGGCGCATCGCGCACGCTGGTCATCAGCCGGGCCCGCGACGAGCGCTCCGATCCGGAGCGCGCGGCCGAGGTCCGCTTCATGCGCTTCTTCGACCACACGCCGATGGCGATCGCCACCGTCGATCGCGGCGGCGCCGTGGTGCGCGCCAATGCGCGCTATGCCAAGCTGGCGCAGAGCGTCAGCGGCGACCCTATCGCGGCGAAGTCGATCTTCCGCACCGTGAGCCAGCGCGACCGCCATCTGATGATCGCGGCGATCAACCAGGCGGCCGAGGGCCAGGCGGACATCCCGCCGGTCGAGGTGATGCTGGACGGCGCCAAGGAGCGCTTCGGCCAGTTCTTCGTCACGGCCGTCGATGAGGACGAGCGCGAGACCGAGGCCGCGATCGTCTACATGCTCGAGACCACCGAGCGGCGCGCGCTGGAGAACCAGATCAACCAGTCGCAGAAGATGGAGATGGTCGGCCAGCTCGCCGGCGGCATCGCCCACGACTTCAACAACGTGCTCTCGGCCATCATGATGGCCAACGACTTCCTGCTGAACGCGCACAAGCCGACCGACCCGTCGTTCCAGGACATCATGCAGATCAAGCAGAACGCGACGCGCGCCGCCACCCTGGTGCGGCAGCTGCTCGCGTTCTCGCGCCGGCAGACCCTGCGCCCGCAGGTGCTCGATCTCGGCGACGCGCTGTCGGACCTGACGATGCTGCTGCGCCGGCTGATCGGCGAGAAGGTCAAGCTCGACCTGGTGCACGGCCGCGACCTGTGGCCGGTCAAGGTCGACGTCTCGCAGTTCGAGCAGGTGGTCGTCAATCTCGCGGTCAATGCCCGCGACGCGATGCCGGACGGCGGCAAGCTCAGCGTGCGCACCGCCAATGTTTCGGCCGACGAGGTCGCGCAGGGCGCCTACAAGGGCATGCCGGTGGCCGACTATGTGCGGATCGACATCAGCGATACCGGCACCGGCATTCCGGCCGAGATCCGCGAGAAGATCTTCGAGCCGTTCTTCTCGACCAAGGAGGTCGGCAAGGGCACCGGGCTCGGGCTGTCGACCGTGTACGGCATCATCAAGCAGACCGGCGGCTTCATCTATGTCGAGAGCGAGCTCGGCAAGGGCACCTCGTTCCAGATCTTCCTGCCGCGCCATCACGTCGTGCCGGAGGTCCAGGCTGAGCCGCAAGCCGTCAATGGCGCCGCCAAGGAGCCGGCCGCAGCCGAGCCGAAGCCGCGCGCCGACCTGACCGGGCAGGGCACCATCCTGCTGGTGGAGGACGAGGAGGGTTTGCGGGCCTTGAACGCGCGCGGTTTGCGCTCGCGCGGCTACAGCGTCATCGAGGCGTCGAACGGCGTCGAGGCGATGGAGGCGCTGGAGGAGCGCGACGGCAATGTCGATCTCGTGGTCTCCGACGTGGTCATGCCCGAGATGGACGGTCCGACACTGTTGAAGGTGATGCGCGAACGCAATCCGGAGATCAGGATCATCTTCGTGTCCGGCTATGCCGAGGATGCGTTCGAGAAGAGCCTGCCGGAAAACCAGCAATTCGCGTTCCTGCCGAAGCCGTTCACGCTCAGCCAGCTGGTCGCGGCGGTCAAGGAAACCATGGCGCCGCAATAGGTTACCAGGGAGATTTGGCAATGTGGCGGAAATCAGTCGTTCCCGCGACCGAGCGCCGCAGCCGCGCGGCCTCGTGCCGCCTTCCTTTTTCCGCTGACGTGCCCATCTTACGGGCATCCCCATTCCGGGGATTTTGGGAAACGAAGATGAGCTTCATGCAGCGCAAAGGCAGCCTCTTGAAGGCGATGGCCGTGATTCTGTCACTGGCGCTGCCGACGGTGCTCGCCGTTTCGGCGGCTGACGCCCGGATCGGCGGCGGCTCCAGCTCGGGCTCCCGCGGCACGCGGACCTTTTCCGCGCCGCCTTCGACCTCGACCGCGCCGGGATCGGCGTCTCCGTTCAATCGCACCATCACCCAGCCGGGTCAGCCTGGCGGCGGCTTCAACACGGCGGCGCCTGCGCGCGGCGGCTTGTTCGGCGGCCGCGCCGGCGGCCTGCTCGGCGGGCTCGCGGCCGGCTTCCTCGGCGCAGGCCTGTTCGGGATGCTGTTCGGCGGCGGCCTGTTCTCCGGGTTGGGCGGCTTCGCCTCGATCCTCGGCCTGATCCTGCAGATCGTGCTGGTCGTGTTCCTGGTGCGCATGGCGATGGCCTGGTGGCAGCGCCGCAACCAGCCGGCCTATGCCGCAGGTCCGGCGCCGTCGCCCACCGACAGCCAGCAGAGCTTCCGCTCGGGCTTCGGTGGTCTTGGCGGCTTCGGCGGCAGCAACCCGCCGCCGCTGCAGATCCTGCCGGCCGACTATGAGGCGTTCGAGCGGCTGCTCGGCGAGATCCAGTCCGCCTGGTCGAACGAGGACGTTGGCCGCCTGCGGCTGTCGGCGACGCCGGAGATGGCCTCCTATTTCGAGCGCGATCTCGAGCAGAACCAGGGCCGTGGCGTGGTCAACAAGGTCTCCGGCGTCAAGCTGCTGCAGGGCGACCTCGCCGAATCCTGGCGCGAGGGCGGCGCCGACTACGCGACGGTGGCGATGCGCTTCACGCTGGCCGACAAGACCATCGAGCGCGCCTCGGGCCGCGTGGTCGAAGGCTCCGATCAGCCGCAGGAGGTCACCGAGATCTGGACCTTCCTGCGTCACCCCGGCGCCGACTGGCAGCTGTCGGCGATCCAGCAGGTCAGCTGAGCCGACTTTGAGACGATCATCAGGCGCCGCGGCACCGTCCGCGGCGCCTTTGCTTTGCGCTTCCCGGCCGGCGCGGAATAATCTCGGACGTGACGGGTTGCCCAATTTGAACGACATCGCACCCAAGCGATGCGCAAAAGCGATATCCACGCGGGAGGACGACATGACATCGATCCGGACCATCACGATCAGGAGTGCGCTGCTCGCCGCCATCTGCGGCGCGTCCGGCCTGGTGCCGCAAGCCGCCGCCCAGGGCGGTGACATGAGCTTCTTCCTGACCAGCACGGGCGTCGGCAGCGGCGGCAATCTCGGCGGCCTCGCGGGTGCCGACAAGCACTGCCAGACCCTGGCGCAGGCGGCCGGAGCCGGCGCCAGGACGTGGCGCGCCTATCTCTCCACCCAGGCCGCCGACGGCCAGCCGGCGGTCAATGCCCGCGACCGCATCGGCAAGGGGCCGTGGCAGAACGCCAAGGGCGTCGTCATCGCCAAGGACGTCGCCGAGCTGCACGGCGCCAACAATCTCACCAAGCAGACGGTGCTGAGCGAGAAGGGCGAGGTCATCAACGGCCGCGGCGACACGCCCAACCGTCACGACGTGCTGACCGGATCGCAGCCCGACGGCACCGCGTTCGCGACCAGCGAGGATCGCACCTGCCGCAACTGGACCAGCGCGACGCAGGGCGCGGCCATGGTCGGCCATTCCGACCGGATGGGCCTGCGCGACGACGACGCGTCGAAATCGTGGAACAATTCGCATCCCTCGCGCGGCCCCGATGGCGGCTGCTCGCAGGCTGATCTCAAGAGCACCGGCGGCGACGGGCTGCTATACTGCTTCGCAGCGAACTAACTCCGCGTCCTTTCCGTCGCATCAGCGTGTGGGCGCATCAGATCGAGGATGGCCCATGCGTTACGAGCTGTATTACTGGCCCATGATCCAGGGCCGCGGCGAATATGTGCGGCTCGCGCTGGAGGAGGCCAAGGCCGCCTATCGCGACGTCGCCCGTGAGGACGGCATCGGTGCGATGACGACGATGATGGGGGCGGAAAGCGATACGCCGCCGTTCGCGCCGCCCTTCCTCAAGGCGGGCCGCCGCGTCATCGGGCAGGCCGCCAACATCCTGTTGTTCCTGGGTCACCGCCATGGGCTGGCGCCCAAGACCGAGGCGGGCCAATCGTGGCTGCACCAGCTGCAGCTCACGGTGACCGACTTCGTCGTAGAGATCCACGACACCCACCATCCGCTCGGGCCCACGCTGTACTACGAGGACCAGCGCGTGCCGGCAAAGAAGCGCACCGCCGAGTTCTGGAGCGAGCGGGTGCCGAAGTTCCTCGGCTATTTCGAGCAGATCCTTCAGCGCAGCGGCGGCGCCTACGTCACCGGGCGCCGGCTCACCTATGTCGACCTGTCGCTGTTCCAGATCGTCGACGGGCTGCGCTACGCCTTCCCGAAGCGGATGAAAGCGTTCGAGCGCAGCATTCCCGGCCTGGTCGCCCTGCATGACCGCGTGGCCATCAGGCCGAACATATCAGCCTATCTCGACAGCGAGCGCCGCATTCCCTTCAACGAGGACGGCATTTTCCGCCGCTACAAGGCGCTGGACGACTGAGTCTCATCCCACGTCGACGCGGGCGGGCTGATCTCAACTCGTGAACCTGGAACGCGGGCTCGCGCCTCGCGCGTCGGTGCGCTTGCTCGCATTGTCCGAAGGGCGCGGCGAGCACCGGGCAGGCCGCGAGACGAGCGTTCAGACTGAATGAGTGAGAGGGCCTCGGAGATCAACTCACACGTCCAGCGGCGGACGCTTGATGCGCCGCCGCCACACGAAGTCGGCGCGTGGGACGATCAGGCGAGAATGTCGACGCGCGTGCCCTGTCCGGGCGGCAGCGGCGGACGTGAAGCCTGGTTCTCCGCAGCGGCTTCGTCGCCGGTCTTGTTGGACTTGAGGTCCTGCGTCTGGGTCTGTTGCGCTTGTTGGGTCTGCTGCTTGTTCGTCTCGGTCGAGACCTGCGGCTGCGGCGGAGGGGCCGGAGGCGATGATGACGACGAAACGCTCGAAACGGACATGGTCCTGCTCCTCGCTTGGTGTTGCGATCAGCGTGGCCATGGCCAACGAATGTTTCGTCAACCCGATCGGTTGAATTGTCTGCAACTGCTGGTGGCGCCGCGAATAGTGAACGGGTGGCTGATCCCCGTGCGGAAAGTCCGGTGCCGCCGGTCTGAAATCCCCGTCACGCTTGCCGCCGCAGCATGTCAGCGATGTCAGACCGCAACCGGCGCTGGATTCAAGAATTTGCTAGTTCCCTCGAATTTCCCGATTGAGCGCGAATGCGTTGCGGCGTCGGTGCGCGAATCTCGGAAGGAAGGTACTGGCCTACTGATCCTTGCTGCGCGTGATCGTGACCGACGACTCGGTCTTGGTCCGGACGCAGCGCATGTCGAGCCGGCGGTAGCGGCTGGTGACGTCGTCGCCGCGAAACAACCCAAGCCGACGGTAACAGCGTGTGACGCCGCGCTGCATGTCGTCCTTCGGCAAGGTGAACACGATTGCGGCCGCGCCGGCCATCAGGTCGATGAAGGCCGGCGGCGGCTTGCGGTCGGACTTTCCGAACAGCTGGTTGCTGAAGTTCTTGGATGGGCAGCCGAGCGTGATCTCGTGCGCCTTGGGATGGGCGAGATAGACCGTGCCGGCAGCCGTCTGGCCGATCCGGATGCCGTCGATGCCGTTCTTCAATTCCTTGGCGAGGTCGTCGCAACGATCGGCCCGCGCGGCCTGCGGCAGCAGCACCGTGCTCAGCGCAACGAGGAAAGCAAAGACCGCCGTGTAGTGAAATGAGCAATGATATGAATGCATTCCAAATACCCCCGGCGCCATTGAAGCCTGCGCGCGGAGGTCATGCAAGCGCGATGCGCCGCGGCCGCAAAAAATCGTCGGCGGGTGTGACCGCGTGTTGACGGACCGCGGTCATGGGCCGGCGGCCGCGGCGCGATTTTCGATCAGAACCAGCAGCGGCCCGGATGCGCAAGCGATACTCCGGCGGCGCGGCGCTCGCAGTCGTTGCCGTAGGTCTGGAAGTTGCAGCCGCAGACCGGCATGTAGATGCGAGGGCAGAGCGTCGGCTTCCGGCGGCAGACTCCCATCATGTCGAACCGGCCACACTGGCCGGCCGGGAACTCACAGTAGAGGCCGGCATTGCAGGCGATGCCGGCAAAGCCGCCGCACGCACGACCTGGACCGACCGCGCCGGCGCTACCCGGGAGCAGGGTCGTCAGGCCAAGGGCAAATGTGATCGCAACGAACAGACCTTTTTTCATGACGCCTCCAAGGAGAAAACGGATGGATCAACAATCCTGGGTTTTCTCTGGTGCCGTCCTGGTTCAATTCGTCGTGCCATTTGGTCATGACTGCTGGGGATCGCGGTATCACGCCGAAGCGACCTTGCGGGCCGTTTCGATCAGCACCTGGAAGGTCTCGTCGGGCGCGTGGTGGACCAGGTCGTGGCCGCAGGCGATGGTGTGCACGGTCCATGCGGAATCCGTACGCAGCCGCTCATATTGCGCAGTGAAGGGCGTCGCGCTCCAGCCGGTGGCATAGAGGAAGACGCGCGGCAGCGCCGCCGCTGGACGCGTGAGACGAAGCCGCTGCACGAAGGTGCCGAGCGGATGTGGCCGGCAGCGCGGATCGACCCCGTCGCGCGGCATCACGGTCAGTCCGTCATGGCCGGCCTGCGCGATCGCCAGCCGACGATAGTCGTCGCCGGCGAGATCCCACCAGGCCTGACCGTGCTCCGGCGCGAACGCATCGAGATAGATCAGGGCGGCGAGCCGCTCGGGCGCGCGGTCGGCGACCCCCGACGCCACCATGCCGCCATAGCTGTGCGCGCACAGAATGACCTCGGAGAGGTCTTCGACCGACAACAGCTCCAGCACGTCGGCGATATGCGTTTCCAGATTGATCGGGGCCGCCGGAGCCGGCGTGTCGTCCAGCCCGCTCAACGTGACCGCGTAAGCCGCATGCCCGGCCTGCCGTAGGCGCTCAGCAAGCGGCGCATACCACCAGCCGCCGCGCCAGCCGCCAGGAATGAGGACGAAAGTGGCCATATGATGCTCCCTGATGCCGCGTCGGGCATGTCTCGATCAGCTCCCGGCTTGCACCGTACCAGGGCTGTCAAGAGCCGAAGGAGGAGGCCTTCTGCTGCGCTCTTCGCAATGCTATATTGGGGGCATGACCAAGTTGCTCGAGCAGGCTTTACGAGAGGTCCAGCAGTTGTCGGCCGACGATCAGAACGCCGCGGCCGGAGCGCTCCTCGACTATGTCAGGCATATGCGTGATGTCGAGTTGACCGATGCGCAGCTTGAGGAGATTCGCCGCCGGAGGGCGAATCCAGATCGAAAGATTGTTTCCCATGCCGAGGCGCGGGAGCGCATCGGCCGTCTGGGCTCCTGACCGCGAATGAAGCTGGTTTTCGATGATCAGGCCGTTGCCGATATCGAGAACATTTACAGCTGGATTTCACAGGACAGTCCCTCGGCAGCGAAGGCCGTGGTTGATCGGCTCTTCAGTAGCATTGAATTATTGATCCCTTTTCCACGGATCGGCCATGCCGGCCGCGAACCTGGGACGTTTGAATGGGTTGTACCGCGACTTCCCTATATCGTGATCTATGAACTGGATCAGACGGCCGAGCAGGTCGTGATTACGGCCGTATTTCATAGCGCGCAGGCCCGCGATGGTGAGCCCGGCGGTCCATGATTTTGGCCGGCCGACGATGCGGATTTGCAACGATACTATTGGGTCGCGAGCGGCCAAGTCGACCAGCATACGAACCTTCCTTTTCCCTCAAAAGGGCTTAGAACGGCTCTATCGCCGGGGCCTCGGACAGGCATTTCCCGGCCTTTCAACCCCACGAGCTTCCCATGAATGCGCCCACCGCTTTCCCCGACCAGTCCAAGCCCGTTCCGCCCTACAAGCATACGCCGCTGTTTCCGCTGGGTCCGGACACCACGCCCTACAAGAAGATCACGGACGAGGGCGTGCGGGTCGAGAAGGTGTTGGGCCGCGACATGCTGGTGGTGTCGCGCGAGGCGCTGCGGATGCTGTCGGAAGCCGCCTTCGGCGAGATCAATCACTTCCTGCGTCCGGGCCATCTGAAGCAGCTGCGCAGCATCCTGGAGGATCCCGAGGCCAGCCCGAACGACAAGTTCGTCGCGCTCGATTTCCTGAAGAACGCCAACATCGCCGCCGGCGGCGTGCTGCCGATGTGCCAGGATACGGGCACCGCGATCATCATGGGCAAGAAGGGCTGCAACGTCATCACCGATGGCGACGACGAGGCGGCGCTGTCGGAAGGCGCGCGCGACGCCTATCTGCGCCGCAACCTGCGCTATTCGCAGGTCGCGCCGCTGTCGATGTACGAGGAGAAGAACACCGCCAACAACATGCCGGCGCAGACCGAGATCTATGCCGAGGGTGAGGACGCCTACAAGTTCATGTTCATGGCCAAGGGCGGCGGCTCGGCCAACAAGAGTTTTCTGTTCCAGGCGACGCCCTCCGTCCTGACCAAGGACCGGCTGCTCGCCTTCCTGAAGGAGAAGGTCCTCACCCTCGGCACCGCCGCGTGCCCGCCCTATCACCTCGCGATCGTGATCGGCGGCACCTCGGCTGAATTGTGCATGAAGACGGTGAAGCTGGCGTCTGCGCGCTATCTCGACGCGCTGCCGACCCAAGGCTCCGCTGATGGCAACGCCTTCCGCGATCTGGAGATGGAGCAGGAAATCCTCAAGATGACGCAGTCGCTCGGCGTCGGCGCGCAGTTCGGCGGCAAGTATTTCTGCCACGACGTGCGCGTCATCCGCATGCCGCGCCACGGTGCGAGCTTGCCGATCGGGCTCGGCGTATCCTGCTCGGCCGACCGCCAGGTGCTCGGCAAGATCACCAAGGACGGCGTCTATCTCGAGGAGCTCGAGCATCATCCGGCGCAGTATCTGCCGGAGGTCGAGCAGGCGCTCGATGGCGAGGTCGTGAAGATCGACCTCAACCAGCCGATGAAGGACATCCTCGCCACCTTGTCGAAGAACCCGATCAAGACGCGGCTGTCGCTCACGGGCACCATGATCGTGGCGCGCGACTCCGCGCATGCCAAGCTGCGCGAGCGCCTGGAACGCGGCGAGCCGCTGCCGGACTACTTCAAGAACCATCCGGTCTACTACGCAGGCCCCGCCAAGACACCGGAAGGCTACGCCTCCGGCGCGTTCGGTCCGACCACCGCGGGCCGCATGGATTCTTTCGTCGACCAGTTCCAGGCCGCCGGCGGCTCGATGGTGATGGTCGCCAAGGGCAACCGGGCGCCTGCCGTGCGCGAGGCCTGCAAGAAGTATGGCGGTTTCTATCTCGGCTCGGTCGGCGGCGCCGCCGCGAACCTCGCCGAGCACTGCATCAAGAAGGTCGAGGTGCTCGAATATCCCGAGCTCGGCATGGAAGCCATCTGGCGCATCGAGGTCGTCGACTTCCCGGCCTTCATCATCATCGACGACAAGGGCAACGACTTCTTCAAGGAGCTCAACCTGGGCTGAGGTCCTCGTCGTAGCGGCCCAGTGCGATTCGAGGATGTGATGGTCGAATGGTTCGATGACCTCCAGATCGGGATGAGGTTCAAGAGCGGCGAGGCGACCGTGTCGCGTGAAGACATCAAGCGCTTTGCCGCAGAATTTGATCCGCAGCCGTTTCACCTCGATGAGGAGGCGGCGGAGAAGACGATCCTGAAGGGGCTTGCCGCCTCCGGATGGCACACTGCCGCGATCGCGATGCGGCTTGCGGCGGAAGCGCGTCCGTTTGGCCCGCATCCGCTGTTTGGCGCCGGGGTCGACGAGCTGCGCTGGTTGAAGCCGGTGCGGCCGGGCGACTCGCTTCATCTCGAGGGCGAGGTCGTCGATCTTGTGCCCTCGCAGAGCAAGCCGCAAGGTATCGTGCGGATCAAATGGACGGCCTACAACCAGCACAATGAGGCGGTCTACACCTTCAATCCGATCGCGATCGTGCCGCGGCGCCCGGCCTGACCGGCGCCTGGGCAGGAGTGTTTGCGGCATCGTGAGAGATGTTTCTCGGCCTTGATGGATTTCGCAACGGCTGGGTCACCGTCCTTCTCGGCGGAGACCGGCAGGAGATCGAATTCCGTCCTGACCTTGCGAGCGCCTTGGCCACACCGTTCGCCCGCGCCGCCATCGATATCCCCATCGGCATGACCGACGACGGCGAGCGGATCTGCGACCAGCTCGCGCGCGACAAGCTCGCGCCACACCGCTCCCGTGTCTTCACCGGCGCGCGGCGCTGGCTGTGGGACGGGTTCACCGATCCCGACGAGGCCAACGCCGAGGCGTCGCGGCGCGGGCAGAAGCGCGCCTCGCGCCAGCTCTGGCATCTCGGCCGCAAGATCATGGAGGTCGATGCCTTCGTGCGCGCGCATCGCGGCCTCGACATCCGCGAGGCCCATCCGGAGCTGGTGTTCCTGCGCCTCAACGGCGCGCCGCTGCCGTCGAAGAAGACGGAGCAGGGCGCCAAGCTGCGGCGCGACTTGTTAGTTGCCGCCGGCTTCGCCGCCATCGACGACTGGCTGACCCGCGCCCGCATCCGCACCGGCGCCAAGCCCGACGACGTCCTCGACGCCTGCGCGGTGGCGCTCGCCGCCCGCGACTGTGCCGGCAGTGTGCCCGAGGGCGAGCCGCCGCGCGATGCGCATGACGTGGCGATGCAGATCTGGTTTTGACAAGGGGCGTATGGGCACAATCGGCGCCTCAATCTCCGCTGTCATTCCGGGGCGGCGCGCGAAGCGCGGCGAGCCCGGAATCCATCTCGCTGCGCGAACTGGCGTGAGATGGATTCCGGGCTCGTGCTGCGCACGCCCCGGAATGACGGAGGAGAGATGTCGCGTATCATTCAGATGGACTGTCAGGCGAGCCTTGGTCGCCGCTGTTCTGAAAAAAATAAATATCTTGCGGTTTATCGGAAATCATGATTTCCTCTCCCCATCCCGCCTCACTGCGGAGGGGCGTTGCGCGCGATCGTCACGACACGCGAGGCGGGGAGGCGATGGCCGCGAGGTGCCGCAGCGTGGGGAGACCTGCGCGGACGAACGGCAGCTTGCGGACGTGAAGTCGCAGGGTCCTGACACCCCGATGCTGGTGTTACGTTCGCGATGATGCCCAGCGCATCGCGCGGATCATGGTGGCCAACAAGCCCGGCGCACCAGGGAGACTGCGTATAAGCGTGAAGACCATCGCGCAGGGAAGGCCGGGCGTTTCCGGCTGCACCTGTGGTACCTGCCGCCTGCATTTTTTCTCGCAGGCGGGCCGCAGGCGTCAGCCGACGCCTGGCCTTCCCTGCGCCCTCTGCATTTGAAGAGGGACATGTCGATGCATCACCCGGGCGTTGTTCGCCGCGGGAATGCGGTCCTATGTCCAATGCTGTTTGAGATGTGAAGCGGATGAAACTCGGTGTCGTCCCGGGCAAGCCACGACGCGCGCCAGCGCGGTCGCGGCGCCGACTTGGGACCCATACACCGCGGCAGATGTGATGTGCGGGTGTAGCGGCGCGCCTGCCTCGAACCGCTCCCCGGGGCTATGGGTCCCGGCGTTCGCCGGGACGACAGCGGTGCTTGTTGAGCCGGTCGTTGTCACAGCGGCAAGCGTAGGGTGGACAAAGCGACCGCCCGCAGGGCGGTCGCGTGCCCACCATCTGTCTGCGCATTCCCGAGGGAATGGTGGGCACGGCGCGCGCGAGGGTTCGCCATCAGACGGCGGCGGCGCGGCGCGCCTTTGCCCATCCTACAGAACCGTGATCAGGCCCGCGCGCCGGTGAAGGCGAAGCTGCCCATGAAGCCGATGCCCATCTCGCCGGAGATGGTGTCGCCGGACACCTTGCCCTTGAAATCGAGCGTCAGCGGCATCGGGCTGGTGATGGAGACCTTCCAGGCGACGTCGTCGCCGTCGACGGTGCCGTCGAAGATCTCGGCGGAATCGCCTTCCGCGGCCTGGCTCCCCGTCAGCGTCGCGCCCGAGCTCTTCACGCTCAGGGTCGCGCTGCGCTCGCCCATCGGCGTGTTCAAGGTCAGATTCCAGTTGCCGTCCACAGCCATCGATCGTTCTCCCTGGCGTTGTGCATCCCCAGGCGCCGAAGCGGCCCCGCATGGATGCATTCGGCGCCCCTATAGCGCATCTTTGGCCGCAAGCCCATTGGGCGATCAGATGCGGCGATCAGGCCCGCGCGGCCCTGATGCGGTTGGCAACCACGAAGCGGAAGGCGACGAACTGCAGCGCGAAGGCCGCGACCTTGGCGCCGCCGGCGACCACGGTGATGTAGAGCACCCACAGCTTGATGTCGCCGGTCATGGCGACCGCGATCGTGCCGAGGCCGAGCGCGAACATCAGCGCCGCCCAGGCGTAGCCGGCGACGGTGACGTATTCCGGGATGGTCTCCGCCACGATCGGCGGAACGTAGCGCAGCATCCAGCCGCGCTTGAGCATGATGACGCCGATCGCGAAATGGCCGATCGCGGGCTTGGCGAACATGAAGCGGGGATCGTTGGTCAGGAGCGTGACGCCGCCGAGCACGATGACCAGGCCCACGCTGGCATAGGCCATGAAGCTGAGGCTCACGCCCTTGATGCGGGCGTAGACCACCTGCACGATCGCGACGGCGACCGCGGCCGAGGTGGCCAGCACGACATCGTCGGTCGCGACATACAGGATGAAGAACACTGCGGCAGACAGGAAGTCGGCAGCCAGTTTAGCAAACACGTCTTTCACGCACGTCTCCCTGGGGGCAGAACCGGTCACGAATCCTGGCCGGACATTGCGGCGGCAGTCTGCACGGCCATGTCCTTTGCCTTACGGTACTCTGGATACCAGCGCGTGAAATAAAGTGCACTATTGCGTGCGGCAAAAGCGATGGCGAGGCCGCTCCAATAGGGCAGGCCGGGCACGTAGAGCGTCATCAGGTTGCCTATGATCATCAGCAGTGCCGACAGCGTCCAGGCACCGGTGATGACGTAATTGGCGCGCAGAAAGCCGGGAATTGCCGCGGTTTCCGCCGGCACGGCCTCGATCGCATATTGCAGGGTGAAGGGTGCGCGCAGCAGCATCGAGCCGAGCGACAGCGCGAAAATGCCGCAGTCCACCGCGAGGCGCACCGCAGAGGCGCTCATGGCCGGATCGACAAAGCTGAGGTAGCCGGCGACCATCGCGAACACGAAAGCCGAGCCGAGGCCCAAAATCTTGATCGAGCGGCCCTTGGCGATGTCGAGCGCGACCACCGCCAGGCACAGCGCGGTGGCCACGGCCAGGCTGAGTGTGGCCGACACCACCATCATCAGCGCGGCGTAGATGCCGTAGGGCGCAAGGATGAGGAAGATGGTCATCGATGCTCCTCCCGAGCCGATCTTTACAATGGCAAGATAAATACGGGGCGTCGGGCGGTGGGTCAAGTCAAATCTTGACAGTGTCAAAATATTGTGAGGATGAGATTTTATATCGTGGTATCAGATGTTTAATCAGGATGGGCGGCGGCGCGCTAGGCCGCCCCGACCCAATTGCCGTGGAAGCCGTCGGGCACCCGGTGGCCGAGATGGACCAGCGCGACGGGGCCGCTGCCGATATCGGTCGCGTTGAACACGGCGAGGTCGCTGCAGTTGGTGTCGGCGCGCCAGACCACGGTCAGCAGCCAGCCGTCGCCCTCGGCAGCCTCAGGGCTGCGCGGCACGAACACCGGCTCGGACAGGCTGTCGCCGTCCGGCAGCAGGTAGGCCCCGCGGCGTGCGCCGGCGCCGTCGACATGGGCGATCCCGGAGAGCGCGCCGAACAGCGGCCCGTCCGGATTGGCGCAGGCGTACCAGCCGTGATGGCTCGTGAGCCCGGCGCGGCGGTCGTCGATGCGGGGGAATTCGCCGGTGAGGTCGTCGAGATACGTCTGGGTGAAGCGGTCGCTGTTGCCGGCGAGATCGAAGCTCCAGCGGCACAGGCGCGCGCGCGACTTCGCGGGGTCGGTCGGCCGGCCGTCGGGATGGGGAAACAGCGGCGGCTCGTCGAATTGCATGACGTCGGCGATGATGCGGCTGCCGTCCTCCCAGGCGTTCATGATGTGGAACACGTAGCAGGCCTCGCCGCGAAACCAGACGATGTCCTTGACGTCGCCGCTGCGCTTCATGATGCCGACGAAGGCGCCCTTGTCGGGCTCCCACGCATAAGGCGGCTTGCCGGACATTGCCCGCTCCATGCTGCCGGTGAGCGGCAGGATCGGAAACAGCACGTGATCGGCCGTGACGATGAAGTCGTGCACCATGCTGGCATAGGGCGCCTCGAAGCGACTGAGGCGCGCGAGCTTGCCGCTTGCGTCGACCGTGCCGTAGGACAGCGCTGGCGTCAGCGGGCCGGTGGCGTTGTAGCCGAAGAACAGCAATTCGCCGGTGACCGGATCGGTCTTCGGATGCGCGGTGAAGGCGCCGCGCAGGCGGCCGCCGAAATCCTGGTAGCCTGTTGTCGCCAAGGTGCCCGGCTCGATCTCGGTTGGCAGATGCGCCTCTTCGAGCGCCAGCAGCCGGCCGGCATGGGCGATGATGTTGGTGTTGGCGACACCGCCGTCGGTGATGTCGCCAGGGGCGTCCGGCAGCTTGCGGCCGAAGCCGCCGAACAGCGCGCGCCCCGCGCGGCGCTCGGCCTCGAATTTCGGTGTGCGGATCCAGCGGTTGCGGTAGGCCGCGCGGCCGTTCTCCAGCTGGAACGCGTGCAGCATGCCGTCGCCGACGAACCAGTGCGCGCCCGGAGCGTCGAATTGGGGATTGGGACCGTTGCGGTAGAGCGTGCCGTTGAGCGCGCGCGGCAGCTCGCCGGTGATCTTCAGGAACGGTGCGTCGCATTCGAACGGGATCGGCGCGAGGTTGCTGCGCTCGCGCCTGGCTTGCTGGGCGGTGTCGCGCGACTGTCCGTTCATGGCCGTACCTCCACTCTATCTTTACGTTGTAAAGATAACCCTAGCCGCGTGGGCCGCGCCGGTCAAGTCAAATCTTTACGCTGTCAAAATTGCTTGTATAAGGAGGCTCATGACGAGCAAAACGGAACAGGTTCGGGCGCGCGCCCGCGGGGCCGCGACCCGAACGCGGCCGCGGCATGCGGCCGGCGCCACAGCAGGGGCGACGACGCCCTATCATCACGGCGCGCTGCGCGATGCGCTGCTCGAGACGGCCGAGCGTGTGCTGGAGCGCGATGGGCTCGCGGGTCTGACCCTGCGCGCGGTGGCGCGCGAGGCCGGCGTGTCGCATGCGGCGCCGACGCATCATTTCAAGGATCTTACCGGCCTCGTCAGCGAGCTTGCCGCGATCGGCTTTACGCGTTTCAACGCGACGATGAAGCAGGCGGGCGAATCCGCGGGTACGCCGATCGAGCGGGCGATGGCCCGGGCACGCGCCTATGTCGCCTACGCGCAGGCCAATCCAGGCATGTACGGGCTGATGTTCCGCACCGAGCGTCTCGATTATTCGCGGCCGTCGCTGCACGAGGCCGCCGAGGCCTCGTTCGCCGGTCTCGCCGGATCGGTTGCCGCCAGAAGCCCGGATCAGGTCGGCGACGAGGAGCTGTCGCTCGATCAGGCGGCCACCATCGCCCGTGCCTGGTCGCTGGTGCACGGCTACACGATGCTGCTGCTGGACGGCCGTCTCACCGACATCCTGCGCCGCTCGCCGCCGGGCACCAATGCCGAATCGCTGCTCGAGGCCATGCTGAGGGCAACGGTGCCGAGACTGCCGCCCGGTGCATAGATCGGCGGACGCGGACCACGATCGGAGCAAAACATCGTTGCAGCCGGCTGCAAGCTGGGGACGGTTCGCGTCGATGGCGCGAAACACCTGACAGCATCGCGAAATTATCCTAGAACGGCCACCTCGCGAGGTTCATCTTTCTCAACGCTCATGCCTGTCATCCCGCCGACCAAACCCTATCGCATCGGCCGCTCCAAGACGGGGCTCGGCCTGTTCGCCACCAAGCCGATCAAGAAGGGCACCAAGATCGTCCGCTATTTCGGTCCGCTGTTGGATTCGAAGAAGGCGGAGGAAGACGCGATCGAGAACAAATACCTGTTCGAGCTCGACAAGCGCTGGACCATCGACGGCTCGGTCCGCGAGAACGTCGCCCGCTACATCAATCATTCCTGCAAGCCGAACGCCGAATCCGACGTCAAGCCGCGCAAGAAGAAGATCTTCATCCGCGCCATCAAGGACATCGAGCCGGGCGAGGAGATCAACTACGATTACGGCACCGACTACTTCAAGGCCTATCTGAAGCCGATCGGCTGCAGATGCGAGCCCTGCGAGAAGAAGCGGGCGAAGAAGAAGGCCGACGCGCGTGCCGAGCGTGTGGGTCTGAAGCCGAAGGACGGGCGCAAGCCGAAGCGGAAGACCGAGAAGCTCGCCAAGGACAAGGCCAAGCAGCGCGCGAAGGCCAAAGCCAAGATGGAAGGTGAGGCGACCGCGCGCGGCAAGGCCAAGAGCCGCCGGCCGGCGAGCGCCGCCGGCAAGCGGGTCAAGTCCAAGACTGCCGCAGCCAAGACGCTCAGCGGTGGCGCACGCGCGGCCTGAGCAGAGCAGGGTGGGTTACGCCGTGACCGCATCCCGGCTGCGGCGCAAGCCGATATATTGCAGCTCGGCGAACACGCCGGTTGCCACAGCCTGGGCCGCGACGAAGATCTCGCCGAGCACGTTGGGCGCGACCATGCCCGAGAACAGCAGCGCGATGCTGCCGACCGTCCATGCCGCATTGCCTGCGATCACGAGCAGGATCAGCGCCCGCGGCGCCGCCGCGCGCGACGCCAGCCAGCCGACGAGGATGGTGTAGGCGATCAGGAACAGGCCGGTCTCGCGCAGCAGGGCTTCAGCAGTTGCATCGTCGGTGAAAGCCAGCCGGCCGCGCCGGTGAGCCCGACGGCGGCGACGCCGCTGAACAGGGCGTCGGCAAGCAGGGCCTGGCGGAGCAATGGTGACGAGGTGATCATGTCGGGTCTCCTTTGGTTGCGGGATGCGAGGGCGGTTCAACTGAACCAAGACAGAAGCCGACCGCGCAGGCGCGTTGGGCACAGCGAGCGTGCCGCCCGCGTTTCGATCGCCTGCACCTGCGCGAGGACGAGGCTGCCCGTGGCGTGCAGCAGCGGCTCCGGCATGTTGAGCGAGCGTGCCAGCAGCGATGTCGTAAGGCCTGCCAGCCACTGGCTGACTGCAGTGAGGGGAAAACCCCCGGGATGGCGCTGCCTGCTCATGGTCATCTCCTGTGCCGACGACCATGATCGGGATCAGGAGGGAATTCGATTACCTCGCACGTCATGGAGGCGCTGACGTCGCCATGATAAATATCGGCTCATGACGACACAGATCGCCTCGGCGCGTGCCGACCGTGCCAAATCCCTCCATGTCGGCGAGCATCTGCGGCAATGGCGGCAGCGCCGGCATCTCAGCCAGCTCGACCTCGCGCTCGATGCCGAGATCTCGGCGCGGCATCTGAGCTTCGTGGAGACCGGCCGCGCCGCGCCGTCGCGCGACATGGTCCTCAAACTGGCGGAGCGGCTGGACGTGCCCCTGCGTGAACGCAACGTTCTGCTGGTGGCCGCCGGCTACGCCCCGGCGTTCCAGCAGCGCCCGCTGGATGATCCGGCGCTGAAGCCCGCCCGCGAGGCGATGGCGCTCGTGCTCAAGGCCCACGAGCCCAATCCCGCGCTCGCCGTTGATCGGCACTGGAACCTGGTGGCGGCGAACCGGATGGTGGCGCCGCTGCTCGCCAGCATTCCGGAGCGGCTGCTTGCGCCGCCGCTCAACGTGCTGCGCCTGGCCTTCCATCCCGAGGGTCTCGCGCCGCGTACCGTCAATCTCGCCGAATGGTGCGGACATCTCTTGGAGCGGCTGCACCGGCAATGCGAGGCGACCGCGGACGCGGGGCTGCTCAGGCTGCACGAGGAGCTCAGATCCTATCCGATCCCAGCGCGATCGGCGCCGTTGCCTGCGGACAACGTCGCCATTCCGTTCAGGCTTCGGCATGGCGCCGACGTGCTGAGCTTCTTCTCGACCACGATGGTATTCGGCACGCCGGTCGACATCACGCTGTCGGAACTGGCGCTGGAGAGCTTCTTCCCGGCCGACGATCTCACCGCCATCAGGCTCAGGGAGATGGTTACCTCCCTGTGACCTCGCTTGCGTTGGCCGGGCCCGGGCTTATCTTGGGCCTGTCCAAGGGAACCCGGGAGAGCCCGCATGAGCACCTTGAAGCCGCTGATCATCGACGTCGTCTCCGATGTCGTCTGTCCCTGGTGCTATATCGGCAAGCGGCGGATCGAGGAGGCGCTGAAGCTCGCACCGGAGGTACCGGTCGAACTGAACTTCCGGCCGTTCTTCCTCAATCCCTGGGTGCCGCGCGAGGGCATCAGCCGTGACGAGTATCTCACGACCAAGTTTGGTTCGGTCGAGGCCTACAAGGGCACCGCCGGCCGGGTGGTCGCGGCGGCCGAGCAGGAGGGGCTGAGCTATCGGCCCGACAAGGTCGCGCGCCAGCCCAACACGACCGACTGCCATCGCCTGATCCGCTGGGCGGGCTCGATCGGCAAGGCGCCCGAGATGAAGCAGCGACTGATGGAGCTGTACTTCCGCGACGGCGGCGACCTCACCGACGTCGAGGTGCTGGTGCAGGCCGCGGCCGATTGCGGGCTCGATGCCCAAGTGGTCCGCAAGATGCTGGCGACCGACGAGGACGTGGCACTCGTGTCGGCGCAGGCGCAAGAGGCCGCCGAGAAGGGCATCTCCGGCGTGCCGACCTACGTGTTCGCGCAGAAATACGCTGTCTCCGGCGCGCAGGATCCGCAGATGCTGGCGCGTGCCATCCGCCAGGTGTCGGCCGAGGTCAACGCCCAGGCTGCGGAGTAGCGGTCCGCCTCTTCCGCCAACCGCGGATGGCGTGGATAGCCCGGCGTCCGAGGCCGAGCCCCTCGCGGCGCGCGATCAAGGCGGCGTGGATGAGTTCGACGACGGGATCGCGCGCGTAGAGCGGCACCAGAACGTCGCCGATCGCGAGGCGTCCGCGCCAGATCGGATTGATCATGGGATGCTCGGGACCTGCGGTCGAATCGGCGGAGTTGATCCTCGGGTCGCTGCAGAGATGACGCGTCAGGTCGAGGGTCAATTGCACGCCGGGCGAATATCTCGCGAAACACTCGTCGACGCCGAGCTTGAAGAAGAAAGCGCGGTCCTGGTGGCGCAGCACGATGCCGGCGGCCACGGCAGCGTCACCGGCCAGGAGGCTGACGATCTCGCAGGCCTCATCCTGGGCGAGCGCAGGTGCGGCACGGCGGATGAAGCTTGCATCGCCAGGGTGCTGGACCAGCGCCGTGCCGCGCCGTCCCTTCCAGCCGCTCGCCTCCAAGGTCAGGAACGTCTCGAGCGCCGCGGTGACCTCGCCGGGCGTGCGCGCGACCTCAAAACGGACTTCGCCATGCTCGGCCATTCGATGACGCTGGCGGCGCAGCTCCTTCAGCTTCTTTGCGCCGAGCGCATCCTGGAGCACCTTCTCGCCATCGCACGTCGCATCGAGGCAGGCCCGCTCATAGGATTGAACGATGCGCGGGCGTAGCCGCTCGCGACGCAGGACGGCGTCGAACGCCCGCATTGCGGCGCCAGCGATCGACATGTCACGCAGGAGCACAGCGCGCGCGCCCGTTCGTCGTGCCTCGTCGAGAAGTCGTGCCGTGGCCGCCTCCGCGCTGTCTCGGTCGAGCAGCGGCGTGCACAAGGTACCGTAGGGATGGCCACTGGCGAGAGCAGGCAGTGGCAACTTGCAGGCGCGCCACAGCGATGTGACCGGCATCAGGCCGACGAGGCGTGGCCGGGGATCATCGGTCCATGCACTGAGGGCTGAGGTGCCGGTCCGCCCTCGTGCCGAGGCATTCACCGCGAGCTCCCAGCTTGGCAGATAGTAGCCGTTGGGTTCCACGGCCCGCGCAGCGAGCTCCTGCCAATCCGTCGGGGCGACCGAAGTCAGCGCCAGCACTGTATGCCTGCCGGACGCAGCGCCGGCCACGCGGTCTTGTCTCGTTGCAATCGCACGATCGATGATCTCGGCCACGTCCCGGCAATCCCCCTGCTGCGCCATGGTCGCGCAGCTCGATCGAATGGTATTTCAAAGCTGACAAGATAGGCCTTGCCGGTCCGCTCAGATTTGCGCGGCGGCCTTTACCGCGCATTCACCACGGTCCAAGCTCGGGATCAGCGGATCAGCGCAACGTCGCGGAATGCGCCGATCAACGGCTTCTCGAGCTTGCCCTCCATCCCCTGGAGGATCTCATAGGCTTTCTCGCGGGCCATCACCGGCTTGTAGCTGCGGTATTCGATGAGCGCCGAGAAGATGTCGGAGATGGTGAGGATGCGCGTCAGATCCGGAATGTTGTTGGCCATCAGCCCGTCGGGATAGCCGCTGCCGTCGAGGAATTCATGATGATGGCGGACCGCGTTCAGCACTTCCGCGGTGATGGCCGCGTTGTCCTTCAGCGCGTCGTATCCCGCCGCCGGATGGGTCTCGACCAGAGCCCGTTCCTTGACGTCGAGCCGGCCCGGCTTGTCGAGGATGGTCAGCGGGATCTTGGCCTTGCCGATGTCGTGGAACATCGCAGCCATGTAGAGCCGCTCGAGATCTGAGCTGTGAACGCCGAGGCTCAGCCCGAAGTCGATGGTGATGCCGGTCACCAGCAGACAGTGTTGATAGGTGCCTTCATGGTGACGGCGAACGGTCGAGAGCCAGTCGGACAGGCCGTTCTCAGCAATGCAATCGGCAATGTGCCTGCCTGCCCGTCGGGTCTCATCGACGTCGATCTCAGCTCCGCCCAACACCGCTGCGAACATCGAGGCGATGCAGGCCGCGCCTGCAAAGGCGGCCTGTCGATCGTCCGCCGCGATGCTCTTTGCCGGCGGGCCTGGTCGCGCATCGAGCAGCTTTCCAAGCAACTGATTGCGGCTCGGCGTGTTCGACAAGACACTCGTGGCGCCCAGCGCATAGGCCTGTACCGTCGACAGGCGCGATTTGTGGTTGGTCAGGAAGATGCGGCGAGGAATGCGCGCGAGGCGGTCGGAGATGTCCTTCAGCGCCGTGATGTTGTCGACGTCACGCAGGTCTGCAGCCACGATGATAGCGTCGATGTCGCGGCCTCGAATGCCGGCATCACCGATCAGTTCAGATGTGAGCGAGCAGCGCTCAGCCAGCATGCCGCGAAGCAAGGCAAGCCTGGCCGTATCGTCGCCGACGAGGTGAACGTTCATGGAGAACCAGGTCCAGTGGTCATTCCGCGTCTTAATCGGACTGGATGTTCCCCAAGAATTGTTAAATTTGAGCCATTCGTTCGGTCTTCGGTGGCTGGTTTGCGTTAGCTAAGAACTAACACTTGTCACTGATGCGGTAGCAGGTTCCTGCGCAGCACGGCGGATGCCTAGCCCCGGTCGGCTTCCCCGATCGATGTCGCCTTAGGGTTGAATCACTTCGTCGGAAGAACGGCCTGGTAGTTTTCGGAAATGCAATCGTCGCCTGCGACCGCGCGCCGGCGGTCGATAATCTCACCCTGCTTGATCGTCAGCCGATAGGTCTGACGCCGGAGCGGGGCGCCACTCACCGCAGTGATCTGGGCGCGGACGCAGGCGGTCCATGCATCGCCCTGATCGGCGCGCCGCACGGCCGAGGTCTCCAGGTCGCGCGGCTGCGTGGTCGCGACGAAGATCATGTCGAGGTTCTTGCGGACGAGCATCGGAACATCAGGCGGCGCTTCGGGCTGCGGCGGAGCCGGCTCGTTGGCGCGCATGAATGCCGGCAGACGGGAATGGCTGTCTGCCGCGCAGCCTGCGACGAGCAGGGTCGTGAGTAGTCCAAATCGTGACGCCATCAGCCGCATTTTGGACCAGGCTCGCATGCGGCGTGCACGCTAGTTCGCGATCGCGGCAAGGCTGCGGGCATCTTGTGCAGCAACGATGTCCGGCCGCGGTCGAATCGTTGGGTCCTGCGTCGGTGATGCGGCGCCCGGAGTGCGGCATTTGCTTTCGGCAATGAACCCAGCCGCAAAACGGTTCGACCAATCGGCACGTGATGTGCAGATTGGAGATTGCCATGTTCCGCCACGCTTTCAGGGCCGCATTGCTTGCGGGCGGCCTGCTTGCCGGTCTGACGCCAGCCTTGGCCGAGAGCAGCAGACTGGCGCTTGTGATCGGGCAGTCAGCCTACCGGTCGGTGACACCGCTGCCGAACCCGGCGAACGACGCCCATGCGATGGCGAAGATGCTGGGAGAGGCCGGCTTCGATGTGACGACGGCTGCCGATCTGTCACAGAGGGATCTGAACCGCGAAGTCGGCGATTTCGCCGCCAAGATCGCGAGCAAGGGGCCCGATACGGTGGCGCTGGTGTTCTATGCCGGCCACGGGCTGCAGATCGACGGTGAGAATTATCTGATTCCCGTCGACGTCGATCCGCGCCGCGAGGCCGACATTCCGCTGCAGGCCGTGCGTCTCAATGATCTTCTCAATACGCTCAACTCGGTGCCGAGCCGGATGCGCATTTTGCTGCTCGATGCCTGCCGCAACAACCCGTTCCCCACCATCAACCAAAGCGCCGGCCGCGGTCTGGCCCTGCTCGACACCAAGAGCGGAGCGCCGGGCACGTTCCTGTCCTATTCCACGTCGCCCGGGGCCGAAGCCGAGGACGGCAACGGCGCAAACAGCCCGTATACCAACGCGCTGCTGCAGGCCGCGCGCGAACCGGGCCTGCCGATCGAGGAGGCCTTCAAGCGGGTGCGCGTCGCCGTCAACAAGGCGACCGAAGGCCGGCAGACGCCGTGGGACTCATCCTCGCTGACCGAGGATTTCCGTTTCATCGGCGCGACCGACGCCAGTTCGGCCAATGCCGGGCCGCGGCCGGCGGTGGCCAAGCGCAGTGTCGATGAATGGAAGCGCAGCCTGCAGGGCAAGCCGATCGAGGCGGCGAACGAGATCATCGTCGGTGACGGCAGCGTCGAGGCCTATGAGGCCTTCGTCACGCTCTACACGGCTCCGCCCTATGGGCCGCAGGCGCGGCAATGGCTCGACCTCCACAACCGGATGGCAGCCTGGAATGAGGCCGTGCTGATCAATACCGTCGCAGCCTATCAGGGCTTTCTCGACCGCTATCCGGACAGCGATCTCACGCCGACGGCGCGCAAGCTGATCGAGCGGCTGCGCAACCGCCCGGCCGTGTCGCCGGTCGTTGCGTCCGCCAATGCAGCGATCCCCGCCGTCAATGCCGCGGCGTCAGCGGGCCCGTCGATCGCCCCGACCAACGCCGCGCTCGGACCGACCTGTCCATGCTCGCAGACGCCTCCGGTCCGGAAGTCGGAGACGCCGAAGCGGGTTGAGGAAAAGCCGGTCCGGAAGCGGGACGAGGACCCGCCGAAGCGCGCCAGCCGTGGTCCCCGGGTCCGCGATCCCGACGATGACGTCGTGGTCTATGCACCGCCGCCGCGGGAATATTACGGACCTCCGGTGCGGGTGGTGCCGCCGGTCAACCTCGGAATCGGCATCGGCGGTGGTTATGGTGGTGGCTACGGTCGGGGTCCTGCAAACTATCCGACGCGGCGGGGCTACTGAGAGCCCGACATCGCATCCATGATTGCGGCCGTCCGAAAGGGCGGCCGCTTTCGTTTGAACCGGCGGAGCGCGACCTCTCGTCGCCACCGCGCCCCGTCCCACCAAGCCGCCAGCTATCCCGGGCCGCGTCGTTCGTCCCGCGGCTGCAGCCATCCGTCCCATCCGCCTGGATCCGCTCTTCGTGGATGCTTTCATGGGGAGGTGCATCGCTTCGGATGCAGGCCAGCAGGGGTGAGGTCATGTCATCGCGTCGGATTGCCGTCTGGGCAGCTGTCATTTCGGTTGCGGCGACGCTGACACCCGCTTCGGCCTGGCAATACTGGGGCGGCGACGCCGGTGGAACGCGGTTCTCGCCTCTGGTGCAGATCACGCCGGCCAATGTCGATCGGCTCGTGCGCGCCTGGGAGTATCACACCGGTGACAGCGAGCGCCGGCCGCCCGCTGCGGCCGCTCGCACCAAGTTCGAGGCGACGCCGCTCCTGGTCGACGACAGCCTCGTATTCTGCACGCCGTTCAACGAGGTGGTCGCGCTCGATCCGGGGACGGGTGCGCAGAAATGGCGTTTCGATCCCAAGGTCGGCTACGGCCTTCGCCCCGCCAATCGCTATGCATGCCGCGGCGTCGCCCATTGGGTCGACGAGCGTGCGCCGGCAGACGCAGCCTGCCGCAGCCGGCTGTTCATGGGCACGGTCGATGCCCGGCTGATGGCGCTCGATGCGCGGACCGGCCAGCCTTGCGCCGGTTTCGGTGCTGACGGCGAGGTGCGCATCGACGTTGCAAAGGATCTGCTATGGCCCGGCGAGTTCCAGATCACGTCGGCGCCGGTGGTGGGCCGCGACGTGGTGGTTGTCGGATCGTCGATCGGAGACAACCAGCGCGTCGATGCGCCGGCCGGCACCGTCCGCGGTTTCGACGCGCGCACCGGCCAGCTGCGCTGGAGTTTCGATCCGCTGATCCATGACGGTATCACCGCGGGCCACGGCAATGTCTGGGCGCCGATGTCGGTCGACGAGGAGCGCGGGCTGGTGTTCCTGCCGACATCCTCACCCAGTCCCGATTTCTTCGGCGGCGCGCGTCCGGGCGACAACCGCCATGCCGATTCCGTGGTCGCGTTGCGGATCGCGACCGGCGCGCTGGTCTGGTCGTTCCAGACGACCCACCATGACGTCTGGGACTATGACCTGCCGGCGCAGCCGACCTTGGCGCGGCTCGAGACCGGGCAGGGCGCGCGTGACGTCGTGATGCAGCCGACCAAGCAGGGTTTCGTGTTTGTGCTCGACCGCGACACCGGCCTGCCGGTCTGGCCCGTCGAGGAGCGCGCGGTGCCGCAAGGCGCCGTCGAGGGTGAGGGGCTCTCGCTGACGCAGCCATTCCCGACCCATGTGCCGCCGTTGCTGGAGCAGCGCGTCGCATCGGAGGACATCTTCAGGGTGGTGCCGCGGATCATCGATTCCTCCTGCGACGATCAGCTCGCGCCGTTGCGCAATGACGGCCTGTACACGCCGCCCACCACGGGCGGCACGTTGCTCTATCCGATGACCGGCGGCGGCGTGAACTGGGGCGGCGCGGCGTTCGATCCCGTGCACCAGGTTCTCTACGTCAATGTCAGCCGCGCCATTCACATCATCAGGCTGATTCCGCGCGACCAGGCCGATCGGATGACCGCGCCGCGCGGCGTCGATTTCGGACTGCAGCGCGGCGCCCCGTTCGCGGTGACGCGGGCCGTCGCGATGTCCCGTCTCGGCCTGTTATGCAACCGGCCGCCCTGGGGCGAGATGGTCGCGGTCGATCTCAAGGCCGGCCGGATCCTGTGGCGATCGACGGTCGGCACCACGGAGGACCGCGCGCCGCTCGGGCTTGCGTTCAAGTGGGGCACGCCGCTGGTCAACGGCGTCGCCGTCACGGCCGGCGGGCTCGTCTTCACCGGCGCGATGGATGCCTATCTGCGCGCCTTCGATGCCGGTTCGGGGGAGGAGCTCTGGCAGGGGCGGCTGCCGGTCCCTGGCGTCGCCAATCCCATGACCTATCAGTGGCACGGCGAACAATATGTGGTGATCGCGGCCGGTGGTCATTCCGAGGCCGGCACGACACTGGGTGACAGCGTCGTGGCGTTCCGGCTGGCGCGACAGGGCGAGGGGCCATCGGTGTGGTCGCGGACGGTCGATCGTCCGGGCGGGCGGTTCGCCGGTAGTGCTCTGATGATAAGTCTTGCGCTGGCGGTACTGGTGCTCGTGTGGCGGCGATGGCGGTTGCGGCGGGTTTAGCGCCGCCGCATCGTCAGTCGAAAGCAACGCCGATCCGCTTGTCGTGGCTCCAGACCGCGTGACAGCGCCGCGTGAACTTGTCGGCCGGGATCACCAGCGTGAAAGCCTCGGGCAGGCCAACCGGGCTGATCACCTCGACGCGCGCGCCGGTGTCCGAGAGGTTGCGGACCATGCAATCGACGGCCCCGCCGCCGTCGAACGCCAGCCTGCCTTGCTTGAGCACCCGATGCCGGGGTGCGATCCGTTTATCGTCTGTCTCGCTCATCGCCTGTAACCCGATGCCGAATGGCGTCACCTTTCGCGTCAAAAGCGCGTAAAATAAATCACGCCCGGGTTTCATTCAGATAAATCCGATCCGCGAAGTCGGGCCTGCCGTCTTCGCATTTCGTTAACCACCGCAGCCCGTGGATCAGAGCATCGCGAACGCGCTCGACACCATCGCCACCGGCTTGCCGTCGCTGGCGCTCGACAGCGTGACCCGGCCGAAGCTCATGGTCCGGCCCATCCGGACCACGCGTGCATCCGCCAGCACATCGGACGACACGACCGCGCGCATGAAATGCGTGGTCTGGTCGACCGTGGTCATCGGCCGGTAGCCGCCGCTCGCCGTCACCATCGCGATCACCGTGGCAGTGTCGGCGAAGGCCATCAGCGCCTGGCCGCACACCACCCCGTTGTCGCGGCAGAGCCGCTGAGCGAAGGGCATGCGCAGGATCGCGCCGGCTTCGCCGTGCTGCGAGGGCGCGATGTCCTCGACGGTCAGCGCGAGCTCCTTGATCCAGGGCGCGAACACGTCATCGAGGATGCGCCGCGCTTCGTCGATGGTGAAATCCGGGGTGTCATTCGGCACGAACGGGGGTCCTCCCATGGTTTTCTCGTTGGCTCACTCCCATTGCGGGAGCGGCCGGCATGTTGCCGCAGGTCGGCGGCTTGAAATGGCCGAAGTCGGAATCCTATGATGATTATCGGCCCGGCGACAGGTGGACGGGGATGCTGAGATGTCGGGCCGCAGTCGTTTGGCTCGGACTTGGCGCATGGCGAAGCGATGCTATAAGGCGGCCATTACCGGGGAGTACCCAATGAAGAAGCTGCTCGTGACGATGATGGTCGCCCTGCTCGCCGGCTGGGCCGTTCCGGCAATGGCGCAGATGCCCAACATCAATCTGCTCGGCGACGGTCCCTCCAAGTCCCCCGAGGAGAAGGAGGCAGAAGCCGCGCGCGAAAAGGCCTACAAAGATACCATGCGCAAGATTCCGGACGCCAAGACGAGCTCCGACCCCTGGGGCAATGTGCGCGCGGCCGAACAGCCCAAGGCGCCCCCCGTGAAGACCACGGCGGCCAAGAAGCCGAAAGTGGGCGCCAGCACCAACTGAACGCGACCAAGCGCGCCGGACTCGGAAAAGGGTCCCGCGCGTGCGCAGACTCGGATTCCTCGCGGCTTCGTCTATATTGACGGGGTTGTAGCGCGTTGGAGTTCGTCGATGGGGTTGCGCCCGCGGGATGTCGCCAGCCGAATGGCAGCCCGGCGCCGGAAGGGCGACGGCTATGTGCGCGACACCTTCACCCTGCCGCGTGAGGAAGCGCGCGCCAAGGCCCGCGACTATCTGACCCGCTATCCCAAGGGGGGCTATATGAGCGCCGTCGAAAGCTGGCGCGAATTGCCCGACGGCGCCATCGAGTTCACGATGCGGCGATTGCCGAGCGCGGACTGATCCATTGTGCTCCGCAACTCGTCTGATCGGAACTCAAGCTTGCTGCACCGGCAGGCCGGTCATTGTTCTTTTTCGCCGAGCAGTTTCCGGGTCATCCGATTGATGAAATGAAGCCGGGTACAGGCCTTGCAAACCACGGTTTCATAGGAGGATGACGGGTCGCCCGCCCTCGGCTCCTCCAGCCAGTGCTGCACGTTCATCCCGGTTCGCGGACACTTGAAGATTAGATTACCCATACAATTTGAATGTCTGCCAGGACGGGAACAGACATTTTGATCTTGATCAAAGTCGTTTGCCGAAATGAAAGGCAGCGACGCGCCCTGCCACAGGCCAGGATTGCAAGGGGCCGGCATGAACCATTCTTGGTCGCTATCCCGGCGGCCGGTCAGACCTCATCCAGTGTCTCCGCGACGATGCGGATCCGGAACACCGGCTGCCGGGTCTCGTCGAGCAGCTCCATCTGCCATTCGGAGTTTTCGGCGAGCTTGCGCGAGATGCTGCTGGCCATGTCGGCACAGACAGTGGTCATCTCTTTCCAGGCGGCGTTGCGATCGACGCACTCGGTCCCATACTCGGACGCGCCTGAGAAGTGGCCATTTCGGATACGAAAGAAATAGAGCGGCATTGCCAAAACCGGTGACCCCTGACCGCCCCAGGCCGCTGGGTTTGATGAACGCGGCGTAAATGGAGGCGGAAAACCCAAACGGATCAATTCCGGTAAAATACGGTCGCTTCGCCGGCGCGCAACTGCCGGTGGTTGTCTTCGTCGGCGGAAAGATCGCGCTACCTGCGCAGCGCAAGCTGCGGCGCATCGCGGCCGCGAATGGCGGCCAAAAGATCAAGAGAGGTGCATCGTGGCCGAACGAGTGAGCCTCGGACCGCCGCGGTCCGAGGCTCGGCGTCAACGTCGTAGCTTCCCGACCGGGTAGTTCGGCAATGACGAAAATGACCCTAGTGCAAAGCTAGAGCGCGCGCCTTGCGTCAAATCAAGGTTGCATCGCCCCGCAGTGGCGCCGGGGGGCCGTTCGTCCCCCGAGGCCCTCACTTCGTTTGCGCCGAAACGTGAGCCTGCGTGCCACCGAGCGAAGATCCGTTCCGGCACGAGCGTGAGGCGGTAGGTGACGTCTGTCGCCCCGTCGAGCATCTCGATGAGTGCGTCACAAAGGGGGCACCGGGCCTCCTCCGCGGTGCCATGCCGCGAACGAAGCTCAAGCCGCTGGAAGCCGGCCCTGCATGAGGGGCAGATCACGTCCTCTCGTATCATGAACGCATCACGCGCAACGGGCGTGATGCGTTCCGCGGCGATCGCATGCATCAGATGACAAGATCGTGCAATGGCTTGGCAACGAGCCAACGTCAAAAGCCCCGGACATGGTCCGGGGCTTTCTTTGGGCGCTATGGTTTCAGGTCCATGCGCCTACACGTGACAGCCAGGCGGCGGCACATCAGCATCTGATATGGGCCAGCCATCATTGCAACGAACAAACAAATCCGGGGCCGATCTAAAATTTGTTTTGCGTCCGATAGCTCCAACTTTATACCGCAACCAAAGGTTTATGACAATAGTTGTTGTTCGAGAACCGCGGACAGCGACGCGTCATCAGTGACGCTGCTCACGCGGTTCCACCTGAAACTGATCTTTCATCTTCCCGTCGTTCCGAGTGCGGACGATGTACGAGATCATCGACGCCATCCTCACCATTGGATGCCTCGCTGCAGTTTTAGCTGTCGACCATCATACCGGCGCAGTTGAACCGCTTGCTGAGTCGGCGATCGGCCCGCACTGCGGCGGACCGGAATGCCACGCGTGGATGATCCCGATCTTCCTTGCAGCCGTTGGTGGTCCCGCGATCAATGCATCATCTCGATGTTGTGGGACCGCGGCGGCGACAGTTCGTTCGCGGAACTCACGGCGCGGGGCCGGCCTGCACGACGTCTGAACCGCGCATGCCCATGCCTCTGCACGAAATCCGTGCGCTTGCACGTGCGATCAGCCGAACAAAAGCAGAAGAGGCGAGGGAACTTCGTTCCTGTCAGGAGAACCACGGACGTGCGGTCTGCGCACTCGTGTAGAAGCTTGGTAGTTTCAAGGAAAGGTTTTGACGAGCACGATCGGGCCGACGATTGCGGCGTTGAGGTCCGCGAGATGCTCGCTCGGAATCCAGTACTCCAGATGGTCGCGCCCGCCGGCTTCACGCACGTCGTAGCTGTCGATGAAACGTCGTAGGATCGCGAAGCGCAGCACATGGCCGCGGCCACTCGCCGGCACGTTCCAGTCCCGCGCGATCTTCACCGCGTACTCTTCGGTCAGGACCGGATAGAAGATTGGCTGCTCGGGCAAGCGCGGCGGGAACGCCCGCATGCCCGAGGCCGCGATCAGTGCGAGTTCCTCGGGGCCCACGGGACGCCACAGCGTGATGGTCGGCTCGGACATGGTCGTGCGATCTCGCGAGAAGCTCAGCAACGCAGTTGTGCTGCCGACTTATCTCGACATCAGGACACGCTCAATCGGGGAAAGTGACGGCGTTGGGCCGTCGTGGCGGATCATCGCAGGGATCGGTTCGTTTACGAAATCGCGAAAATATCCGGCGGTTGGAATGAATTGAAAAATCGGTCGAGGCGGCTTCCGCCTCGACGCCATCTGCCTCACGCCTGGAGTGAAAGGAGGCCGCCAACTGGCGGACTCACATTCCGCTGTCGAGCTTATCCAGGGTTACTGGCAAGGTTTGCCCGACATCCGGGCACCTCGACTATGGCAGCCATCATGCATTCGAGGTTTCTTCGCGACTTTTACACCCGCTTTCGACGGGCTAGATGCCGCCGGAGTGGTGGACGTCCGTGCCTGCGACGACATCGAACAGGCGAAAATGGACAACGCCAGAGCGATCTCGAAGACTGACTTCTTATTACCCCCCGAGATGTGTTCAAAACCCCACAGCGGGAACAAGTTAGCGTTCCACCTGAAAATAAGCCACTGCCAATCCAACTTAGGCCGAGCCGGAGAAAAGCTGAGCTGCACCGAAATAGTCACAGGAACATATTGCGAACAAAGAACGGATAGGGTACATTCATCTTAAGATTGCTGCCGGCCTCGTTAACCGTTTGTCCATCCCGCGAATCCCCGCCATAAGGAGCGCCAATGTCCGCCACCGCCCTGCGTATCGTCGAAGGTTCCTCAATGGATAAGAGTAAGGCGCTCTCCGCTGCGCTGTCCCAGATCGAGCGTCAGTTCGGCAAGGGCTCGGTGATGAGGCTGGGCAAGAACGACCGTTCGATGGATGTCGAGACGGTGTCGAGCGGCTCGCTCGGGCTCGACATCGCGCTCGGCATCGGTGGCCTGCCCAAGGGGCGGGTCGTCGAGATCTACGGACCGGAATCGTCGGGCAAGACCACCCTGGCGCTGCACACCGTGGCCGAGGCGCAGAAGAAGGGCGGCATCTGCGCCTTCATCGATGCCGAGCACGCGCTCGATCCGGTCTATGCGCGCAAGCTGGGCGTCAACATCGACGAGCTGCTGATCTCGCAGCCGGACACAGGCGAGCAGGCGCTCGAGATCTGCGATACGCTGGTGCGTTCGGGGGCGGTCGACGTGCTGGTGGTCGACTCGGTGGCGGCGCTGGTGCCGAAGGCCGAGCTCGAGGGTGAGATGGGCGAGTCGCTGCCGGGCCTGCAGGCCCGCCTGATGAGCCAGGCGTTGCGCAAACTGACCGCCTCTATCAACAAATCCCACACCATGGTGATCTTCATCAACCAGATCCGCATGAAAATCGGTGTGATGTATGGTTCGCCGGAGACGACGACCGGCGGCAATGCGCTGAAATTCTACGCGTCGGTTCGTCTCGACATCCGCCGTATCGGTGCGATCAAGGAGCGCGACGAGGTGATCGGCAACTCCACCCGCGTCAAGGTGGTGAAGAACAAGCTGGCGCCACCGTTCAAGCAGGTCGAGTTCGACATCATGTACGGTGAGGGCGTGTCCAAGATGGGTGAGATCCTCGATCTCGGCGTCAAGGCCGGCATCGTCGAGAAGTCCGGCGCTTGGTTCTCCTATGACAGCCAGCGGCTCGGGCAAGGGCGTGAGAACTCGAAGTCGTTCCTCAAGGCCAACCCTGACATGACCGCAAAGATCGAGGCCGCGATCCGTCAGAACTCCGGCCTGATCGCCGAGCAGATCCTGGCCGGCAATGCCGAGCGCGACGCCGACGGCGAGGAGCCCACGGAAGAGTAGGATTACGACGACTGCGGGCGCCGTGGACGTTGAGTTGCCGACGTTCCGGCGCCTGCCGCTTGCACATGCCTGGTGCTCTGCCAAAATCTGCGCGTCTTGAGCGGCTGCATTTACGAATGCAGCGAACATGCCTTTCTGTGCGCCTGATGCGGTCTCGGACTTGAAGGTCTTGGACTGATCTTGGTCTGATCTTGGACTTGAATAAGTAAAAGCGTGCGCGCGGACGAACGGACCAGATCCGCGCGGCTGGTGGGCGGCACCGAGCTTTCCGACGCCAATCTTTTGCGCTGGGACCCGATCGCGAACGTGTTGATAGCGCGCCTTGAGCCAATCAGGCCATGCCGGAGCCAAGAGCATGACGCGTTTGATTCTAACGGTCAATGATTCCAGCGCCGGAGTGCTTCGGAGGGGCGGCTTTGCCGACCTGGTGGTGCCGATTCTCCATCGTTTCGTGTGGGGACCTCTGCCATCCGATGCCGAGCTGTCAGCTTATCTGATGCAGCGCACCGCGCGACAGAAGATGGGGCATTGGTTGGACTTCGCCTCGCGTCGCGAGGTCATGGTGGCCGGCGGGCGGAGTCAGAGTTTCCTCGAACTCATCGACCGTTGCGATAGCGTCGAGCTCTGGATGGATACCCGCCCGAACGATCAGTTGGTCCTGATCTGGCTCTTGGATTATCTGTGCCATCACGCGGAAATCGCGACGAAGATCGTATTGCGGCATGTTGATGCACCGCTATTCGATGGCCCGGCCGGACAGCTCGCCGGTCGGACGATTGCCGGCGTCGAGCTTGCACGTGAGCATCTCGACCTGGGTCACCTGGCATGGCAGGCGTTTCGGTCGCCGACGCCGCAAGCCTGGTTCGATCTGTTGAAGCAGGATCTCAGCACGCTGCCGCAGCTTCGGCGTTGCGTGCAGGAGATGCTTGATGAGCTTCCTGGTGCTGCGACGGGCCTCGGAGCGTCGGAGCTGAGAATCCTCGAATTGCTGTCAGCCGGCTACCAGCATCCATTCGACCTGTTGCCGCATTATCGGGAGCGCTTTCAACGGCGCGTCTACGACTATTGGGAAGCAGGCACGTTGCTCGACAGTCTGGCGCTGGCGCCGGTGCCTGCAATTTCGGGCCTCGCCGATTGGCCGTTCTCGGTCGAGATGCACGACAGCCGTGAACGCCTCGATCGCTACAAGGCCAGCACGCTGTCGCTGACGCTGCTCGGCAAGGGAATCCTGGCCGGCGAGGAGGATTTCAGCAGCCATAATCCGATCCGGCGCTGGTGGGGCGGCACCAAATTGACCAACGCCTGTCTCTGGCGTTGGCGTGCGGTGCTCATCGCTCCGGACCCTGACACGCCTCACGTCATTGAATGTCGCGAGCTGTGGCGCCCGATCGATTGGAGCATGCGTGAGGCAGCTTACTCCGCCGCTTCCGCATAGTTCGCCACGAGCGGGCATGAGCACACCAGATTGCGGTCGCCATAGACGTTGTCGACGCGGCCCACGGGGCACCAGTATTTGTCGGTGCGTGAGGTGCCCGCGGGGAAGCAGCCCTCGCTGCGGCGGTAGGCCCGATTCCAGTCGTCGTCGGCGATGTCGTGCACCGTGTGCGGCGCGCGGCGCAGCGGCGAGGCCTCGATTCCGAAGCGGCCCTGTTCGACCTCGGCGATCTCCTTGCGGATCGCGATCATCGCGTCGCAGAAGCGGTCGAGCTCGGCCTTGGATTCCGACTCGGTCGGCTCGATCATCAAGGTGCCTGCCACGGGGAAGCTCATCGTCGGCGCATGGAAGCCGTAATCAATCAGCCGCTTGGCGATGTCGTCGACCGTGACGCCCGAACTCTGCTTGAGCGGCCGCGGGTCGATGATGCATTCATGCGCGACGCGTCCGCGCTCGTTGCGGTAGAGCACCGGGAAATGCGGATCGAGCCGGGCCGCGACGTAGTTGGCGTTGAGGATCGCGATCTCGGTGGCGCGGGTCAGGCCCTCGCCGCCCATCAGCAGCATGTAGATGTAGGAGATGGTCAGGATCGAGGCTGAGCCGTAGGGCGCGGCCGCGACCGGTCCGACCAGATGCGTCGCCGTTCCATCAGTTGCGGGATGACCTGGCAGGAACGGCGCCAGATGCGCCTTGACGCCGATCGGGCCCATGCCCGGGCCGCCGCCGCCATGCGGAATGCAGAAGGTCTTGTGCAGATTGAAGTGACTGACATCGGCGCCGTAGTCGCCGGGCCTGGAAAGGCCGACCTGTGCGTTCAGGTTGGCGCCATCGAGATAGACCTGGCCGCCATGGGCATGGACGATGTCACAGATCTCGCGGATGTGCTCCTCGAACACGCCATGCGTCGACGGATAGGTGATCATGATGGCGGCGAGCTTCGCGCCGTGCAGTTCCGCCTTCGCCTTGAGATCACCGAGGTCGACATTGCCGCCTGCATCGCAGCCGACCACGACGACCTCCATGCCAACCATATGCGCGGAGGCCGGATTGGTGCCGTGGGCGGAGGAGGGGATCAGGCAGATCGTGCGGTGGCTCTCGCCGCGGGCGGCATGGTAGCCGCGGATCGCCAGCAGGCCGGCATATTCGCCCTGCGCGCCGGAGTTCGGCTGCAGCGACACCGCGTCATAGCCCGAGATCCGGCACAGCCACTCCCGCAGATCGGCGAACATCGTGTGATAGCCGGCCGCCTGGGCGCGTGGCGCGAACGGATGCAGGCTGGAAAATTCCGGCCAGGTCAGCGGGATCATCTCGGTCGTCGCATTCAGCTTCATCGTGCAGGATCCGAGCGGAATCATCGCGCGGTCGAGCGCGAGATCGCGGTCGGCGAGCTTGCGCAAATAGCGCAGCATCTCGGTTTCGGAGCGATGCGCGTGGAACACCGGATGGGTCAGGAAAGGCTGCTGACGCTTGAGCTCGGCCGGCAGCGCATCGCGCGCCTCCGCATCAATGGCCGCATAGGACAGCTCGCCGCCGAACGCGCGCCAGACCGCCTCAACGATGTCCGGCGTCGTGGTCTCGTCCAGCGCGATTCGCAGGCGGCCTGCATCGAGCCCGAGATTGAGCTGCTCGGCGAGTGCGCGAGCGACGATCACGGCGTGCTTGTCGCCGGCATCGACGGTCACCGTGTCGAAGAAGGCGCTGCTGATGGGCGCAAAGCCAAGCTTGCGCAGGCCCGCCGCCAGCACCGCCGTCCGCCGGTGCACGATGCGGGCGATCGCTTTCAGCCCTTCGGGACCATGATAGACCGCGTACATCGCGGCGATGACGGCCAGCAGCACCTGCGCGGTGCAGATGTTGGACGTGGCCTTCTCGCGCCGGATGTGCTGCTCGCGGGTCTGCAGCGCCAGGCGATAGGCGGGCGCGCCACGCGAATCGACGGAAAGACCGACGATGCGGCCGGGCAGCGAGCGCTTCAGCGCATCGCGCACCGCCATGTAGGCGGCGTGCGGTCCGCCATAGCCCATCGGTACGCCGAAGCGCTGCGCCGAGCCGATCGCGATGTCGGCCCCGAGCTCGCCCGGCGAGGCGATCAGGGTCAGCGCCAGCAGATCGGCGGCGAGGATCGCGAGTGCGCCCTTGTCGTGCAGCTTGGCGATATCGGCGCGCGGATCGCGCAGGCGCCCCGTCGTATCGGGATATTGCAGGAGGCCGCCGAACACCTCGGCTGCGTCCAGATCCTTGGCCGGATCGCCGACGATCAGCTGCCAGCCGAGTGGCTCGGCGCGGGTGCGGAGCACTGCGAGCGTTTGCGGATGCACGTTTTCATCGACGAAGAATGCCTTGGTCTTGGCGCGTGCCGAGCGCTCGGCCAGCGCCATCGCCTCTGCCGCGGCGGTGGCCTCGTCGAGCAGCGAGGCATTGGCGACGTCGAGTCCAGTGAGATCGCAGATCATGGTCTGGAAGTTGAACAGTGCTTCCAGGCGGCCCTGGCTGATCTCGGGCTGATAGGGCGTGTAGGCCGTGTACCAGGCCGGGTTTTCCAGGACGTTGCGCTGGATCACCGCGGGCATGATCGTGCCGGAATAGCCTTGACCGATCAGCGAGGTGAAGACTTGGTTCTGCGCGGCCAGCGCCCGCATGTGCGACAACGCTTCGGTCTCGCTCAAGGCCTGCTCGAGCACGAGCGGCGCCGCCTGCCGGATCGTGCCGGGCAGGGTCTGCGCCATCAGCTCCGAGACGCTCTTGGCGCCCACGGTCTCCAGCATCGCCGCGACGTCTGATGGCGAAGGGCCGATATGGCGGCGGGCGAAGCTGGTGGCGGCATCGTCGAGCGGCTTGAGCGGCGTGGTCATGAGGGCCTCGCTGGAAAATCCAAAGTTGGTGTCATCGTCCGCGAAAGCGGACGATCCAGTACGCCGAGGCGCCTCTGTTCGACCGCTGCCGCCGGTGATTACTGGATGCCCCGCCTGCGCGGGGCACGACGATGGTTGTCGTCGTCCGCACGGTCATCACGCCGTGTGCGCCTTGTAGGCGGCCTCATCCATCAGCCCGCCGAGCTCGCCCTTGTCTGCGACCTTGAGCTTGAAGAACCAGGCCTTGCCGCTGGCGTCGGTGTTGACGAGCGCAGGCTCGTCGACGATCGCCTGGTTCACCTCGACGACCTCGCCGGTGATCGGCGCGTAGACGTCGGAGGCCGCCTTGACCGATTCGACCACCGCGGCGGCCTCTGCCTTCTTCAGGGAGCGGCCGACCTGCGGCAGCTCCACGAACACGACGTCACCGAGCTGGGCCTGCGCATAGTCGGTGATGCCGATGGTGGCTGTGTCGCCGTCGATGCTGAGCCATTCGTGATCGGAGGTATAGAGCGTGGTCATGGACGTCCTTCAGCGCTTATAGGTGTTGGGAACGAAGGGCATGGCGGCGACGCGCAGCGGCAGCCGCTGGCCGCGCACGTCTGCGAATAGTCTGGTGTCGAGCGCGGCGAGGGCGGTCGGCACATAGCCCATCGCGACCGGCGCATTCAGCGTCGGACCGAAGCCGCCGGAAGTGACTTTGCCGATCGGATCAGTCGCGTCGGCTGTCGCAAACAGAACAGCGCCTTCGCGCACCGGTGCGCGCCCCTCTGGCTTGAGGCCGACGCGGCGGCGTGCTGCGCCGCTGTCGAACTGCGCGAGGATCCTGTCGGCGCCCGGGAAGCCGGCGGCGCGCGCGCCGCCGCTGCGGCGGAGCTTCTGCACCGACCATTCCAGCGCGGCCTCGACCGGCGTCGTCGTGGTGTCGATGTCGTGGCCGTACAGGCAGAGCCCGGCCTCCAGCCGCAGGCTGTCGCGGGCACCGAGCCCGATCGGCAGCACATCCTTGTCGGATAGCAGTGCTTCCGCGAGCTGCTCGGCCTTGTCGGCAGGAACGGAGATCTCGTAGCCGTCCTCGCCGGTATAGCCGGAGCGCGAGACGTAGCAGGCGAGCCCGTCGATCATCCGCGGTCCCGCATCCATGAACCGCATGCTGTCCGCGTCTGCACAGAATTTAGCCAGCACGGCCGCGGCGCGCGGACCTTGCAGCGCCAGCAGCGCGCGGTCGGCCAGCGGCTGCACCTCGCAGACGTCCGACAACCCGTTGCGCAAGAGCTCGATGTCGGCGTCCTTGCAGGCGGCGTTGACGACCAGCACCAGGTGCTCGCCGAAATTCGCCACCATCAGGTCGTCGAGAATACCGCCATCGGCATTGGTGAACTGGGCATAGCGCTGGCGGCCTGGCGCGATGCCGATGATGTCCTGCGGCACCAGCCGCTCCAGCGCCGCCGCGGCGTCTGTGACCTTGCCGGATTTCGGCACCAGCGCGACCTGGCCCATATGGGAGACGTCGAAAAGTCCAGCTGCGGCGCGGGTATGGAGGTGCTCCTTGAGCACGCCGGGCGCGTATTGCACCGGCATCTCATAGCCGGCGAAGGGGACGATCTTGCCGCCGAGGCTGACATGCAGCGCATGCAGCGGCGTTCGCTTGAGTGAAAGAGAGGAAGCAGCAGCCGGTTCAGCCATCGATCAGGGGTCCTCGCGCGGTTCCTCGGGACCAGTCCCGAAAAACGCCACCGAAGCCCCATCTGTCGCTGTGCCTGAGAGTATTATCCCGTCGGCGGACGCGGTCCGGTTCAAGCCCGGCCAGCGCCTCTTTCCAGATGCAGTTGCAGTCGCGAGGGTCCTTTTGCCTGAGAGTTTCCGGGGCGGTTGCTCCTTCGGCGCCGATCCCCCGAAGTTCTACCAGAACCTCAAAAGACCGGTCTCTCCCGACGCGACTGTCGTCAACGGTTGCGACAAAACACCAGCTCATGGGTGCTGTCAACGCGTCACTGTGGCTTTCAACCAGCTTTAGGAGCCGTGCAGCAACCCCATGATGTTTCTGCACAGTTTCTGGACAGGCGAAGTCCCCTTGTCTAAAAGCATCACCGCCGAATTCCCGGACTTCTTCGATTGGATTGCTATGAGCGGCGTCAACGAGATCAGGTCGACCTTCCTCAATTTCTTCGCCGCGAACGGCCACGAGATCGTGCCGTCCTCGCCGCTCGTGCCGCGCAACGACCCCACGCTGATGTTCACCAATGCGGGCATGGTGCAGTTCAAGAACGTCTTCACCGGCGTCGAGAAGCGGCCTTACAACCGCGCCACCACCTCGCAGAAATGCGTGCGCGCCGGCGGCAAGCACAACGACCTCGACAATGTCGGCTACACCGCCCGCCACCACACCTTCTTCGAGATGCTCGGCAATTTCTCGTTCGGCGACTACTTCAAGGACCACGCCATCGAGCTCGCCTGGAACCTGGTGACCAAGGAGTTCGGTCTCCCGAAGGACAAGCTGACCGCGACCGTCTATGTCGACGACGACGAGGCGTTCGGGCTCTGGAAGAAGATCGCCGGGCTGCCGGAATCGCGCATCATCCGCATCAGTGGCTCGGACAATTTCTGGCAGATGGGCGACACCGGCCCGTGCGGACCGTGCTCGGAGATCTTCTACGACCATGGCGACAAGATCTGGGGCGGGCCGCCGGGCTCGCCGGAGCAGGACGGCGACCGCTTCATCGAGATCTGGAACCTCGTGTTCATGCAGTATGAGCAGCATGAGGGGGGAGCGCGCGTCAGCCTGCCGAAGCCGTCGATCGACACCGGCGCCGGGCTGGAACGCGTCGCCGCGGTGCTGCAGGGCAAGCACGACAATTACGACATCGACCTGTTCGTCGCACTGATCCGCACCATCGCCGACCTCACCAATGCCGACCCCTCGGGTCCGCAGAAGGCGTCGCTCCGCGTCATCGCAGATCACCTGCGTGCCTCGTCGTTCCTGATTTCGGACGGCGTGCTGCCGTCCAACGAGGGCCGCGGCTACGTCCTGCGCCGGATCATGCGCCGCGCCATGCGCCACGCGCAGCTGCTCGGCGCCCGCGAGCCGCTGATGCACAGGCTGGTCGGCACGCTCTCCCGCGAGATGGGCCAAGCCTATCCGGAGCTGATCCGCGCCGAGGCGCTGATCAAGGAGACGCTGCGGCTGGAAGAGACCCGCTTCCGCAAGACCCTCGAGCGCGGCCTCACCATCCTCGACGAGAAGTCGGCCTCGCTCAAGAAGGGCGACATGTTCGACGGCGACGTCGCCTTCACGCTGTACGACACCTACGGCTTCCCGCTCGACCTGACCCAGGACGCGCTGAAGTCGCGCGGCATCAGCGTCGACCAGGCCTCCTTCACCGACGCCATGGACCGCCAGCGCGCCAAGGCGCGCGCGGCCTGGGCCGGCTCCGGCGAGGCCGCGACCGAGACCATCTGGTTCCCGCTGCGCGAGAAGCTCGGCGCCACCGAATTCCTCGGCTACGAGACCGAGACCGCGGAAGGCGCCGTGACCGCGTTGGTCAAGGACGGCGCCGAGGTCGAGAGCCTCAAGTCCGGCGAGAGCGGCGTCATCGTGCTCAACCAGACGCCGTTCTACGGCGAGTCCGGCGGCCAGGTCGGCGACACCGGCCTGATGACCGGCGACGGCGTCCGCGTCCGCGTCACCGAGACCCAGAAGAAGGCCGGCGACCTGTTCGTGCACATCGGCACGGTGGAGCAGGGCACGCTCAAGATCGGCACCGCGCTGCAGCTCGACGTCGATCATGGCCGCCGCTCCGCGATCCGCGCCAACCATTCGGCGACCCACATCCTGCACGAGGCGCTGCGCCAGGTGCTCGGCGACCACATCGCCCAGCGCGGCTCGATGGTCTCGCCCGACCGCCTGCGCTTCGACTTCGTCCATCCGAAGCCGATCTCTCCGGAGGAACTCGCCCGCGTCGAGGACATCGCCAACGACGTCGTGCTGGAGAACGCCGAGGTCACCACCCGCCTGATGGGGCTGGACGATGCCCGCGAGGCTGGCGCCCGCGCGCTGTTCGGCGAGAAATATGGCGATGAGGTCCGCGTCGTCTCGATGGGCCATGCCGCGCGCGACCACGGTGCCAACGCGATGGGCTGGTCGGTCGAGCTGTGCGGCGGCACCCATGTCAGGCGCACCGGCGACATCGGCCTGATCGCGGTGACCTCCGAGAGCGCGGTTGCGTCCGGCGTCCGCCGCATCGAGGCGTTGACGGCGCGCGGCGCGCGCGCGCATGCCAACCATAACCTCTCCCTCGCCAAGGCGGCCGCGGCCGAGCTGCGCACCACCGTCGAGGAGGTGCCGGCGCGCATCACCGCGCTGATGGAGGAGCGCAAGAAGCTTGAGCGCGAGCTGTCGGACGCGCGCAAGAAGCTTGCCATGGGCGGTGGCGGCGAGGTTGGCAACGGCGCTTCCGCCGGCATCCGTGATATCTCAGGCGTCAAGCTGATGGCGCGGGCGGTATCCGGCGTCGAGATGAAGGATCTCAAGTCGCTCGTCGACGAAGCCAAGAAGCAGCTTGGCTCCGGCGTCGTCGCCATCGTCGGCCGTGCCGAGGACGGCAAGGCCGGCGTGGTCGTGGGCGTGACCGCCGATCTCACCGCGCGCTTCAACGCGGTCGAGCTGGTGCGCGCGGCGTCCGAGGCGCTGGGCGGCAAGGGTGGCGGCGGCCGTCCCGACATGGCCCAGGCCGGCGGCCCTGACGGCGCCAAGGCGGACGCGGCGCTGGCAGCGATCGAGCAGGCCATCGGCGGCAAAGCCGCCGGCGCCTGACCGTGCCGCCGCTCGGGCCGGGCGACAGCGTTCGCGATCCCGATCTGCGGGACCGTCTCTATGAGCTGCTCGAGCACGATCATCTGCCGAGCACGCAGGGCTCGCGCATCGTCCAGCTGATCGTGTTCGTCATCACGCTCGACGTGTTCGCGGTGGTGCTGGGGTCGGACCCGGACATCGCCGCCGCCTTCGGCCTGCCGCTGCGGGCGATCAAGGTCGGTGCGCTGATCGTCTTCGCCGTCGAATATGTCGCGCGGCTCTGGAGCGTCGCGGGCCACATGCCGCGGCGCCAGTCGCCACGCCAGGACCGCCTTGCTTACGCGTTCTCTGCGCTCGGGCTGGTCGACCTCCTGTCCTTCGTGCCGGCAGCCGTCGCGCTGCTGCTCGGCGATCGCACCCTGGAAGCGCTGTGCATCGTGCTGCCCTTCCTCAAGCTGGTGCGCTATTCGCCGGCGCTGCGCTCGCTGCTGTCTGCGGTGCAGGCCGAGCGGCGCACCTTGATCGGCTGCCTCGTGATCCTGGCCGGCGCGGTGCTGCTGTTCGCCTCGCTGCTCTATGCGATCGAACGCGACGTGCAGCCCGACAAGTTCGGCACCATTCCGCACGCGATGTGGTGGGCGATCGTGACGCTCGGCACCGTCGGCTACGGCGACGTCGTGCCGGTGACGCCGCTCGGCCGCGTCGTGACCGTGTTCGCGATCATCTGGGGTTTCGCCATGATCGCGTTGCCGGTCGCCATCATCTCCACCGCCTTTGCCGAGGAGATCAAGCGGCGCGACTTCGTGGTGACCTGGGGCATGCTGGCCAAGGTGCCGCTGTTCTCGCATCTCAACGCCGCGGAGATCGCCGACATCATGCGGCTGTTGCGCGCGCGCACGATCGAATCCGGCGAGGTGCTGGTGCGGCGCGGCGATGCGGCCTCGTCGATGTATTTCATCACCACCGGCGAGGTCGAGATCGAGCTGCCGACGCAATGCGTGCGGCTCGCCGACGGCACCTTCTTCGGCGAGATCGCGCTGCTGCACCGGACCAAGCGTTCGGGCACGGTGACGGCCACCCGCAAGACCCGGCTGCTGGTGCTCGACGCGCAGGACTTCCACGCGCTGATCGAGCGCATGCCGGCGCTGGCCGCGCATGTCAGGACCACGGCCAAGGCGCGCATGGCCGACACCGGCGACCTCGCCATTGCCGAGCTGTCGCAGGCCGAGCACGACGACCAGCCGGGCGGGTAGGGGCACGTTGGGCGGCGGGGACGATCGTCTCGCCGCGGCGGCAGTCTGCTCCCTCTCCCGCTTGCGGGGGAGGGCTGGGGAGGGGGCGGTTCGAGGCATCCTGCCCGTGAATGCCCCCACCCGCATCGCATCTGTCGATGCGATGCGACCTCCCCCGCTTGCGGGGGAGGTGGACCGAATTCGCGGCGCCGCTGATCCAAATCACGCGCGGTCCTGATGAGATCTCTTCCAACCAGTCAAACAGCCGGGCGCGCGCGCTCGATCCCGCGGCGCCGAGCACCCGGGGGATACGATGGCATCGCCCTCGAAAAGATGATGAGGGCGCAGGGAAGGCCGGGTGCCGATCGCACCCATGGTCCGCGTGCAACAAAAAGCACGCGGCAGAACCACAGGTACGAGCCGATCAACCGGCCTTCCCTGCGCGGCGGTTTTAACGCTTATACGCGCTCTCCTCGGTGCACCGGGCTTGTTGGCCACCGTGGCGACGGCGCGCGTCACGCGCGCCATCGCGGGACACCAGCATCGGGGTGTCAGGACCACGCGACTTCACGTCCGTGAAGCGCATCATTCGTCCGCGCCGCAAAGCGCGCTGATGCCCTCACGTCCACCGCATTGCCGGCCCAACGTCTCGTGACGACGCGTACGTCCCTCATCCGGACCGGAACGTGGGCAGCATACGCCTGATTTGCTGATTTTCGGAAGTCATTTATTTTTGCGCGGGGCTCTTGAAACGGGCGATGTATTTGAGGCGAATGATGAAATGAAAATTTCGGCGCAGGAGATCCGGATCGGCGGTGAGCACGTCGGCCTTGCTTGCCGGAGGCCGCTGCCCGTCGCGCAAATCAAATTGGAGCACACAGTGACACGGCAAACGATCGCGGCGGCAGGCAACACTGAAGTGCCGGACGACAGTGGTGGCGATTCGAGTCTCGGCCCATGACTACCGAGGCCCTAGTTGAGGGACGTGACGCATGTCTGAGTTGAGTTTCTTCTGCGATCGCTACGCGGTCCGCGCTTGCGTGGGGGCGCTGCCTTGGATTTACAACAGTTATGTCGAACACGCGGTTCTCAATGATGACCTGGGGATTCGTTCAACGGACGGGACTCCATTGTTCGTTGCCGTGGGTCGAGATTCTTCGTCCTGGCCGGAATTGGTTGTTTCTCTGCGCTTCGATCCAGGTCCTAAGTCCTTCTTCTACCCAGGCATCCTGGTCATCCCGGATCGAGATATCGTGCTCATCGGTGCAGGAACGACGCTCCTCGCCTATAAACTGTTGCCTCTTCAACGCCTTTGGGAGGACACCGCAGATTGTGGATTCTGGTGCTGGCGGCAGCACGGCGAACTCGTCCTGATGTCGGCTGAACTCGAGTTGGCCGCTTGGCACGTCGATGGGCGGAAGCTCTGGTCCACCTTCGTCGAGCCGCCATGGGAGTACGAGATCGCTGAAGGTGATGTGTTACTCGATGTCATGGGAAGAAAGTCCAGGTTCAACGCTGCGGTCGGGCCGGCAAGGAGATCGTAGTCTCATTGCTGGAGGTCAGTCTGCCGGCGTTTTTCCGCATCTCACGCATCGGTGGGCATGAGTCCGGGCTCGCGCGTTCGGCACGAGGCCGGCGCGCGCCGAGCTCGCTGCCTTCCGCGCGCCTCGAAATGACGAGGGCTAGAGAAGCGGTGCGTCAGCAGGCGGTTGTGCTCGATCGCGCCTGTGGCGGATGAGTGATCCGTCGGCCGCCCATACGGTCACTACATGCCTGCCAGCAGTGCGATCCGCTCGTCTTCCGTGAAATGGGCCGCGATCCGGCCGAGCGTACGTTGTCCCTTCGCAATCGCCACGACGCGGAGGATGCCGTTGACCAGCGTGTCGTCCTCGGCCGTGATCAATTCCTGCAGGCCCATGGCGACGAGGTGTCCCCAGGCGGCGGCGTAGCAATGCTGAAGTAGGCGTCGATGTCTATACTTTGACGACTCGCCTCGGGCGAGTCGTTCCGCCTGGGAAGACGGGCGAATGGTGCGTGAGTGGTTGCTCGCTGCAGCTACAGGTTGTAGGTCCGCGACCGATTGCGGTCGCCATCCCGCCTTAGATGTGCTCGCGCTGCCACAGTTACGGTTATACCGACTCGACCAAATAATATTACTATTCAAATTGACCTTCGCGCTTGTTACTCTTTCCGTCCAATCTCAGGTTGACGAATTTGCTCCTTTAGATGGGCGGCGGCTGAGATTGAACCGAGGGGAAGGGCGTTCCGGGACGAAGGTTCTGGGCCGGACGCGACAAAAAACAGCCAGAGCCTGGGGACGCTGCGAGGAGCAGGAAAATGAATGGGTTTGTGACGACCGCGCGCGTGTGCGGCGTAGGGATTGCTTTGTCTCTGTTGGGCGGTGGAGCGTATGCGGCCGATCTGCCAACCAAGGCACCGCCAATTCCTTATGCCGGGGTCGATGATTTCTGGACGCGGCCCTATCTGTTCGGCGACCTCGGCCGGACGAGATTGAAGGAGCAGGGCATCTCGCTCGCGCTCACGCTGGGTGACGAAGCGGTTACCAACCTGTCGGGCGGCTCCCGCAACACCTCGGCCAATGCCGGGCAATTGTGGTTCGAGGCCAAGTTCGACATGGCCAAGCTCGCCGGCATCCAGGGCGGCCTGATCGGCGTCACGCTGGTCGACCGCTTCGGCAAGAACCTGAACACCGAGGCCGGCATTCCCGCCCTGCAGCTGACCAACGAAGTGTTCGGCCGCGGCAACATCCTGCGCCTCACCGAGTTCTACTATCAGCAGAAGCTGTTCGACGACCGCCTCGTGCTGAAGGGCGGCCGTCTCCCCGTGGGCTCCGACTTCTTCTTCGGCCAGTGCGAGTTCCTCAACCTGACCTTCTGCGGTGGCCAGCCGGGCAACATCCAGGGCGGCTACATCTACAACTGGCCAGTGAGCCAGTGGGGCGGTGTCGCGCACTACAACTTCACCAAGGAATGGAAGATCTCGGTCGGCATCTACGACGCCAATCCGAACTATCTGACGACGTCGGACGCAGGCGTCTATCTGGCGCCGGGCATTCCGCGCTCCACCCCCGCCTCGGGCGTGCTGGTGCCGGTGGAAGTGGTGTGGGAGCCGAGCGGTCCGCTGAACGGCACCTGGCGCTTCGGCGGCTGGTATGACAGCGCGTCGACCATCGATGGCGGCCTTCCCGGCATCATTGCCGTCGTCGCGGGTGGCCCCGGCGTGGGCGATCAGAATCTCAGCAGTCAGCGGGGCCGCTACGGCGTCTACGAATCGATCCTGCAACGCCTGACCGTCGAGGGTCCCAAGGCCCAGGGCTGGTACACCTTCCTCAACACCAGCGTCGCCGATCACCGGACGGCCTATCAGGACTACCAGATCTCCTGGGGTATCAAGCATACCGGAACGTTCTCGTTCCGTCCCGAGGACGAGGTCGGCTTCGCGGTGGGCACCACCCACGTGAACTCGGCAGCGCTCAACCCGAATGCCAACGGCAACGAAGTGCCGATCGAGGCCTGGTACGGCTGGCAGGCGACGGGCTGGATGAACCTGAAGTTCGACGCCCAGTATGTGATCAATCCGGGCGGGCGCGGCTTCAATGGCGCCGGTGTGAAGACCGGCAATGCGGTGGTTCTCGGCATCCGCAGCGTGGTTCACTTCTGAGTGCATCCCGGCGCCGGCATTCGCAAACGTGACTCTCACGCTTGCGGATGTCCGGTGCCGGACCATGGGCTCCCTCGAGGTCCGATGGCGAGTTTTGCCGGGCCCGAAAGCCGGCACGCCCGCGCCCGCCCATCCCGGCAGGCGCTCGATGCGCGGACGTCGATTGACTCTTCTGCATTGCGATACGACATCTCCTGGACCGCCAATCCAAAGGCCCGCCCAGGAGAAACACATGCCCGCGCTCGACACCGCTGCCGTCGCCGGACAACGTCTCGGCGACGACGTCGTGGATTGGCTCACCAACGGCACCCGCGACGAGCGCTTCATCGACAACATCTTCGCGCAGATGTGCATCCGGCTGCAGAACGCCGGGATTCCGCTCAAGCGCGCTTCGCTGCACGTCCAGATCAACCATCCGCAATGGCTCGGCGCCCGCATCCTCTGGAGCAACGGCATGCAGGGCGCGGACATCGCACGCGTCGACTACGACGTCCGCGAGCGCTCCGAATTCATCGGCAGCCCCGGCAACGAGATCTATGACGGCGCCGAGGAGATCCGCGAAAATCTCGTGCGCGACCCCAAGCTCGGCCGTCAGCACGCGATCTATGACGAGATGCGGGCGCAGGGCCTGACCGACTACGTCGCCTGGCCGATGTATCACACGCTCGGCAAGCGGCATTTCGTGACGTTCGCGACCGACCGGCACGGCGGCTTCGACCAAGCCCATATCGACGCCCTGCAGCGGCTGCTGCCGGTGCTGGCGCTGGTCAGCGAGATCCGCATCAAGAACCGCCTGGCGCGGACCCTGCTGGAGACCTATGTCGGGCCGCATGCCGCCGAGTTGGTCCTGGCCGGCGCCACGCGGCGCGGCAGCGGCACGACGGTGCGAGCGGCCATCATGATCTGCGACCTCAGGGATTTCACCAGGATCTCCGACAACTGGCCGCGCGACGACGTCATCGACCTGCTCAACGGCTATTTCGACGCGATGGCGGAGCCGGTCACGCAGCATGGCGGCGAGATCCTGAAATTCATCGGCGACGGCCTGCTCGCGATCTTCCCGCTCAGCACCCCCGGGGCCTGCGCCAACCTGCTGCATGCGGTGACCGATGCCCGCAAGGCGATGGCGGCGCTGAACGCGCGCAACGGCGAGAGTGGGCGCGCGCCGCTTCGTTACGGCATCGGCGTCCATGTCGGCGACGTCATGTATGGCAATATCGGCTCGCGCAGCCGGCTCGACTTCACCGTCATCGGCCCGGCCGTCAACATGGCCTCGCGGCTGGAGGCGCTGACCAAGCAGCTCGGCCGGCCGGTGCTGCTGTCGCGCGAGTTCGCCGAGCTCGTCGAGGGCGAGTTCGCGCTCGAGCATGTCGGCAGGCATTCGGTGCGCGGGTTCAACGATCCGATCGAGCTGATCGCGTATGAGGGGTAGGGGGGCGTCGCGTCGTCCGTCGTTGTAGGATGGGCAAAGGCGCAGTCGTGGGGTCTCCGCGTTCGAGATCCCGGTGGCGCCGTGCCCACCATCTCGCCGACAAATCCGCTGGACGACGGTGGGCGCGCTGCCGCCTTGCGGCGGCTGCTTTGCCCACCCTAGAGGTCAGCGCTTCCAAAGCGGCCAAGAGAGGAGGTCGGGCGCGAACAGGATGATCGCCGGCGCGAGCGCCGCTCCTGCAACGCAGATCGTGACGATGGACCGCGACGGGAGTCCGCGTGCTCGTGCGAGGAAGGTGAGCGCGCGGATCATTGCCCCGGTCACGAAGCCCGCTCTGGTGACGAGCAGCAGCGCAGGGAGGAAAAGACGGCTTGCGTCACATCCCAGGCTGCAGGCGTCGAACGCTGGCGACAACAGCCGCTCACGGACGCTGCCAACCGACGTCACCACAAGGACGACGAGCGTCGCGATCAGCAGCACGCGCCACGACGGCATCAGCACGGCGATCGCATAGGAGATGACGCAGGCCGCGAGCATCTCGGTCGCGAGATCGAGCATGATCATGCCTTTCTCGCGCTCTCACGCCTCGTCCAGATACGGCGCCACAACTTCGCGGGTCTCCGCGCTGGTCACAACCGGCACGATCTCGAAGGTCATGCCGGTGTCGCGGGCGTTGGACAGGATCCATTGCTGCAGCAGCCTGATGTCGTCGCATTCCATCAGCTGGAAGCAGCGGTCGAAATTGGGCTCGATCCAGCTGCCGAGATATTTCAGCCCGTCCGGGAATTTGACGCCCACATCGCGCACGCGGCGGTAGACCGGGATCGGATCGCGGTCCTTGAAACGTTCGATCACCATGAACAGCATGCGCGCCTCCGTCGTGCCCGTTGCGGTATTTTGCGGTGGATCGGACCGGGTGGCCAGCCTGGGGCGGAAGCCCCGGAGGATCGGTTCGGCTGACGGACCGAGGCCTCGACGGGCATGCTGGACGACAGGCCGGCTCCCCTGGCGCGGTCCTTGCTTTCGGATGGGAACTCGCATCCACGCGGAAGAGGATCCATGAAGAGAGCATATCTCACTGTGTACGCCGCCCTGGTTGCATCGGCGCTATCAGCGCCCGCCGTCGCCGAGGACCTGACCGGCACCTTGCAGAAGGTCAAGGAGACCGGGTCGATCACGGTCGGCTATCGCGAGACCTCGCTGCCGTTCTCCTACATCGACGACAACCAGAAGCCGCTCGGCTTCGCGCTCGACATCTGCGGCAAGATCGTCGACGAGATCAAGGCGACGCTCAAGCTCGACAAGCTCGAGGTCAAGCTCACGCCGGTGTCGTCGGCCACGCGTATCCCGCTGATGGCCAACGGCACCATCGACCTCGAATGCGCCTCGACGACCAACAACATCGAGCGCCAGCGGCTGGTGTCGTTCTCGCCGACCTATTTCCTCACCGCCAACCGCTTCGTCGCCAAGACGTCCAGCGGGCTCAAGACCATCGACGACCTCAAGGGCAAGACCGTCGCCTCGACGTCGGGCACCAGCAACATCAAGCAGCTGTTCGAGGCCAACACCGCGCGCCAGCTCGGCATGAACATCCTGACGGCGAAGGACAATGCCGAGGGCTTCCTGATGGTCGAGAACGGCCGCGCCGACGCCTATGTCATGGACGACATCCTGCTTGCGGGCCTCGTGGCGAGTGCGAAGACGCCGTCGGACTATGCGATTTCGACCGACCAGTTCTCGATGCCGGAGCCCTACGGCATCATGCTGCGCAAGGACGATCCCGCCTTCAAGGCCGTCGTCGACCGCGCCGCCACCCAGCTCTACACCAGCCCGGAGATTGCGACGCTCTATGCGAAGTGGTTCATGACCCCCGTGCCGCCGAAGGGCGTCAACTTCAACTTCCCGATCACGCCCGCTTTGGCCAAGGCCTTCGCGCATCCGAACGACAGCGGCGATCCGAAGGCCTATTGATCGGTCCTCGCATCGCTCTGCGGCGACGCACCATCGAAACATCGAGCGGGGTAAGCCTGCGGCTGCCCCGCCCGATCGTGTGCTGCTCTCAATCGCACGCCGTCCGCGCATCTGAACCGTCACGCATCCTCGCCCAAGGCGGGCAATGACCACGCGGGTGGTCTCGGCGTACCGGACGGTGGCGTGCCGCGGCCGGATGGCCGGATCATGGTCTCCTTGACGCCGCTGAATTCCTGCCCACATGTTGCTCACCGAACCTGGATGCGCCCCAGCGATTCTGATACGGCGTCAATCTCGACGTTCCGGCGAATCCTGTGTGTGCGAACGATTCTGAACTTCAAATCCGCCGCAATGTTGTTTCGTTTAGACCGCTCTGCTGACGGGCGCTGACGCTTCAGAACTCTTCCCCACCCTGCGGCCTCGGCCTCGGATGACCGGGAAGCCCATGGTTTCGAACGCCTGCAGCCGGTTCGGCGGCCTGCGGGATTTCCATCTGGTCACGATCGCGATACACGCGATCACCACACACAGGGCGGAGACGACATTGCAATTCGATCAGCCAATCGCGATGGCGATTGTGCCGCCGGCAGCGCGCGACATGCCGCGCGCCGAAGACGACAAGGGGCTGGCGACGGCCGATGCCCGGTATTGGATGGGGGTTCTCAGCAACTATCGCACGCCAAACCGCCTGCGCAGCGTGACTGAGCTGCTGATCACGGCCTTGCCGCTGATCGCCCTATGGACCGCGGCCTGGTTCGCGTTCTGGCTCGGCCATGCCTGGGCGTCGCTGCTCATCGCGATTCCCGCCGGCGGCTTTGTCGTGCGTTTGTTCATGATTCAGCACGATTGCGGCCACGGCACCTTCTTCCCCGGCCGCCGGGCGAACGACTGGGTCGGCCGCATCATCGGCGTGCTCACGCTGACGCCCTACGACTGGTGGCGCCGTACCCACGCGATCCATCATGCCACCAGCGGCAATCTCGACCGGCGCGGGATCGGCGATATCGACACGCTGACCGTGCGCGAATACCAGGCGCGTTCGACCTGGGGACGTCTGCAATACCGGCTGTACCGCCATCCTCTGGTCATGTTCGTGCTCGGACCGGCGTATCTGTTCTTCCTGAGGCACCGTCTCCCGTTTGGTCTGATGCGCGGCGGTTGGCAGCCCTGGGTCAGCACGATGGCCACCAATGCCGGCATTGCCGTGATCGTCGCCGCGCTGATGTGGCTGATCGGCATCCAGGCGTTCCTGGTCGTGCATCTCCCCATCATGATGCTTGCCGCCATGGCCGGCGTCTGGCTGTTCTATGTGCAGCATCAGTTCGAGCGGACCGTCTGGGAGCACGACGAGCGCTGGACGCTGCATCAGGCGGCTCTCTACGGCAGCTCGCATTACGACCTGCCGGCATGGCTGCACTGGTTCACGGCCAATATCGGCATCCACCACGTCCACCATCTCTCGAGCCGTATTCCCTATTATCGGCTGCCGGTCGTGCTGCGCGACCACCCTGAGCTGCGCGAGTTCGGCCGCATCACGCTGCCCGAGAGCCTGCGTTGCGTCCGGCTCGTGCTGTGGGACGAGTCACAGCGCCGTCTGGTGTCGTTCCGCGACGCCGGGGCGGGCAGGCGTCCGCGCTAGGCTGTTCGTCGCGCGGTCCTTGCGAGGAGCGTGAGCTCCGAAGCAATCCAGACGTCCTTCCTGGCGCTGGATTGCTTCCCTTCGCCCGCACTGACGGCTGGACCGTCTAATCCTTCACCACGCGCACCGCGCCCTTGGCGGCGCTGCTCGCAAAGGCGGCGTAGGCCTTGAGCGCGGTCGAGACCTTGCGGGCGCGCTTGGCCGGCTTCCAGGCCTGGTCGCCTTTGGCCTCCATCGCGGCGCGGCGCTTGGCGAGGTCGTCATCGCTGACCGCGAGATGGATGGTGCGGTTGGGAATGTCGATCTCGATCCGGTCGCCGTCCTGGACGAGGCCGATCAGGCCGCCCTCGGCGGCCTCCGGCGAGACGTGGCCGATCGAGAGTCCCGAGGTGCCGCCGGAGAAGCGGCCGTCGGTGATCAGCGCGCAGGCCTTGCCCAGCCCCTTCGACTTCAGATAGCTCGTTGGATAGAGCATCTCCTGCATGCCGGGGCCGCCGCGCGGGCCTTCGTAGATGATGACGACGACGTCGCCTTCCTTGATCTTGTTGGTGAGGATGGCCTCGACTGCGGCGTCCTGGCTCTCCATGACGCGCGCAGGCCCTGAGAATTTCAGGATCGAGGCGTCGACGCCGGCGGTCTTCACGATGCAGCCGTCGGCGGCGATGTTGCCCGTGAGCACGGCGAGCCCGCCGTCCTTGGAATAGGCATGGGCGAGATCGCGGATGCAGCCTTTCTCGCGATCGAGATCGAGCTCCTCGTAGCGGCGGTCCTGGCTGAAGGCGACCTGCGTCGGCACGCCGCCGGGCGCGGCCATGTAGAAGTTCTTCACGCTCTCGCTCTGGGTCGCCTTGACGTCCCAGCGCTCCAGCGCCGCATTGAGCGAGGCCGCATGCACGCTCGGCAGCTCGGTGTGGACGAGGCCTGCGCGCGCGAGCTCGCCGAGGATCGCCATCACGCCGCCGGCGCGATGGACGTCCTCCATGTGCACGTCGGGCACGGACGGCGCGACCTTGCACAGCACCGGGACCTTGCGCGACAGGCGGTCGATGTCGGTCATGCCGAAGCCGATCTCGCCCTCGTACGCCGCGGCGAGCAGATGCAGCACGGTGTTGGTCGAGCCGCCCATCGCGATGTCCAGGCTCATCGCGTTCTCGAACGCCTTGAAGTTGGCGACGTTGCGCGGCAGCACCGAGGCATCGTCCTGCTCGTAGTAGCGGCGGGCGAGATCCACGATCAGGTGTCCGGCCTCGACGAACAGGCCCTTGCGGTCGGCATGGGTCGCCAGCACCGAGCCGTTGCCGGGCAGCGACAGCCCAAGCGCCTCGGTCAGGCAGTTCATGGAGTTCGCGGTGAACATGCCCGAGCACGAGCCGCAGGTCGGGCAGGCCGAACGCTCCATCACCTCGACGTCGGCGTCCGAGACCTTGTCGTCGGCGGCGCTCACCATGGCGTCGATCAGGTCGACCTTGCGCAGCTTGCCGGCGATGTTGACCTTGCCGGCCTCCATCGGCCCGCCCGAGACGAACACGGCCGGAATGTTGAGCCGCATCGCGGCCATCAGCATGCCGGGGGTGATCTTGTCGCAATTGGAGATGCAGACCATGGCGTCGGCGCAGTGCGCGTTGACCATGTACTCGACGCTGTCGGCGATCAGCTCGCGCGAGGGCAGGCTGTAGAGCATGCCGTCATGGCCCATCGCGATGCCGTCATCGACCGCGATGGTGTCGAACTCCTTGGCGACGCCGCCGGCCTTCTCGATCTCGCGCGCGACCAACTGGCCGAGATCCTTCAGATGGACATGGCCGGGCACGAACTGGGTGAAGGAGTTGACGACGGCGATGATCGGCTTGCCGAAATCCTCATTGGTCATGCCGGTGGCGCGCCACAGGCCGCGGGCGCCGGCCATGTTGCGGCCGTGGGTGGAGGTGCGGGAGCGGTAGGCGGGCATGGCGGTTTCCTTGGCGGTTCCTCGACAGACAATATTGGTCCGCGGGCGGGGGAGACGATCCTGGCGGCGGACGGGCGGCAATGACGCGGCGAGGCATACAGCGAAGTGCTTGATGATTCGACCCTAAATTTCGCTGTTCGGGGATGCCGGGAGGGCAGGGCCGGTGCGTCCAGCCTGCGGCCGCAGCCGCTCCGGCGCAGGGTCGGGACCGCCGGTATTGGCTGTGGACTGCAGTCCACAACCGGGCTCGCCCAAGCGCCGCTCACGCGTTTGTGGCTACGTGTGGAACCCGGGAGCACCGTACATTAGAACGAAGCCGTTCTGTTCGGGCGCGGCTTCGCCCGCGCCAAGCTCCGTCCCACCAAGCCTCCGCGTCGATCGACCCATGCCGTCCGTTCCGCGATCCTCTCTCCTGCCATCCCTGACCGCGCTGCTGCTGGCGCTCCCGTATGGCGCCTCGGCGCACGCCATCATCGTTTCCTCGCAGCCGGTGTCGGGGGCGACCATCGACACATCAGCGATCGCGATCCGGCTCCGCTTCAACAGCCGCATCGATCATGCCCGCTCGCGGCTCAAGCTGCGCGCGCCCGATGGCGCCGAACAGGTGCTGACGCCGGCCGCCGATGCGCCGGCGGACGAGATCGACGTGGAGGCCAAGGCGCTCAGCCCGGGCGCCTGGCACCTGCAATGGCAGGTGCTGAGCGTCGACGGCCACATCACCCGCGGCGACATCCCGTTCAACGTGCGCTAGCCTCAGTCGTACCAGCGATGGCGCTGTTGCTCGACATCTTCGGCTATCTCTCGGTGGTGCTGCGCGGGCTGACCTTGCTGGCGCAATCCTTCACCATCGGCGGCATCGCCTTTCAGTTGCTGCTGCTACGTCCGCTGCAGGACAGGCTCTCGGTCGATGCGCTGGTGGTCGGGAAGAGGAGCCAGCGTTTCCTGCGCCACAGCGCCTTCTGCTGGTTCGTGGTCGTGCTGGCCTCGCTCGCCGTCAACATGGCTGCGCTCACCGCTACGCTCGATTTGTCGCTGCGCGACGCCGCCGGTGCGGATTTCGCGCGCTCCGGCATCGTGGTTGCGGCCTGTGCGCTGGGGATTGCCATGTTCGCCCGGACCGGCACCTGGGTCACATGGCGCGCGACGGCGCTGCCTGCGCTGGCCGCCCTTGCGCTTCTTTTTCAGCTCAACCTGACCCATGCGGCGAGCCGGCTCGACGTGCGCTGGCCGCTGTTCGCCGCCGACGTCCTGCATATGCTGGGCGCCGGCGTCTGGATCGGCGGGCTGCCGTATTTCCTGATGGCGCTGAACGGCTGCAAGGCCGAAGGCGACCAGCGCCTGATCGGGCGGCGCTATTCGCTGATGTCGATGGCCTCGGTCGGTGCGATCGTGCTCGGCGGCACGGTCATGGCGATCGCCTATCTCGGCTCGTTCGCGGCAATCTACGGCACCGCCTATGGCGTCATGACCTCGGCCAAGGTCGCGATGCTGGTGATGCTGCTCGCGCTCGGCGCCGGCAACTATCTCGCGGTCGAGCGGCTGCGCCGCCGTGATCCCGATGCGCCCGTGCTGCGCATGAAGCGCTTCGTCGAGGTCGAGCTCGGCATCGGGCTCACGGTGCTGCTGACCGCGGGCTCGCTGACCTCCCTGCCGCCGGGCATCGATCTCAGCCAGGACCGGTTGAGCTGGCACGAGATCGTCGAACGTGCCGCGCCGCAATGGCCGCGCCTAACCAGCCCGTCCGTGGACCAGCTCACGATCTCGCAGCTGCAGGCCAGGATCGACGCCGCCGACGCCCAGCGCGTGACCGCGCCGCCAGCCTATGTGCCGGGCGAGGGCGTGATCCTGCCGCGCAGCGCCGCCGATATCGCCTGGTCGGAATACAACCACCATTGGGCCGGCCTCTTCGTCGTGCTGATCGGTGTGCTGGCGCTGATCGAGCGCTTGCCCGGGGGCGGCTTCGCGCGGCACTGGCCGCTGCTGTTTCTCGTGATGGCGGCATTCCTGTTCTTCCGCGCCGACGAGATGGCCTGGCCGCTCGGCCCGATCGGCTTCTTCGCCTCGCTGCGCGATCCCGAAGTGGCGCAGCACCGGCTGTTCGTGGTGCTGATCGTCCTGTTCGGCCTGTTCGAATGGCGGGTGCGGCTGCGTGGACAAGAGGCGGGCCGGGCGGCGCTGGTGTTTCCGCTGACGGTCGCCGCCGGCGGCGCGCTGCTGATGACGCATTCGCACGCGATCGCCAACATCAAGGACCAGCTGCTGATCGAGATGAGCCACACGCCGCTGGCGCTGTGCGGCATCACCGCCGGTTGGGCGCGCTGGCTGGAGCTGCGCATCGACGGCAAGATCAGCCGCGCCGCGGCCTGGGTGTGGCCGGTGGCGTTCGTGCTGGTCGGCCTGATCCTGCTGGACTATCGCGAGGCGTGAGGGGGAGCCGCCCGCGCAGGAGCGTCATCGGCATTGCCCAGAAATGCAACAACAGAGGGCGATGCTAATGTCTCGGTTGCCGAGAATTCGCCGCTGCGTCTTAGAGAAATTTTATAGGGTTCAGCCATAGGTAGCGAACGGCGTCGGTGTCAGGAGTGACCACAATGACGTTTGGCAAGCGTCAATCCGGAGTCGGTGGCTCGGCACAAGCTCTCAATGTCGGCATGGCTGCCGCAAGGAACGACGTCGTCACCGAGACCGCCCCGGCCACAGGCAGCCCCATTCGCTGGTTCATCGCATTCGTTGTCTGTGGCGCGATGCTTTATGGGCTGGTGAAGACTTATGGTCCGGACATCCTGCGCGATCATCGCCTGGCCGGAACCTGGCAGCCGGCTTACGATCTGCGCGCCACGGACGGAAAGTGCAAGCGAACAAACTTCGTGGTCACCTTCTGTGAGGCCAAGATCAAGTCGGTCGCGCAGCCTGATAAGGCGCCGATCGATCATGGATTCTTCATGCTGTTTGCGGGCGGTGGCGGCGAGGCTCTCGTTCCGGTGCGCTCAACGATCGACCGCTCGGCAGTGTCGATCTTCTACTCAGCAGAAACGAGGCGTTGGAATCGCACGCTATCGTTCCTTTTCTCGGCGGGCCTGATGGCCCTGTTCGAAGTGATAGCGCTGTGCCTGTTCTGGAACGCGGTCAAGTCCTGACAGCGATTCCGCTCGCGAGAGGCGGACGTTGTTCGCTCAATCCGCGATGTTCATGACGACCGTCTCGGAGTTCATTTGGATGACGCAGGTGCAATCCCTGCTTGGATTTGAGTAGGCAGACCGTGTCATTGTTGAAAGCGCTCGGCGTCATCTGCGGCATTCTTCTGTTCTGGGGCTTCTTCCAATTGCCGTCCGGCTCGGGAGACGTCGCGTCTCGGCAGATCCTCTCGATCAAGGAAGAGCCGGACAGCATTGTGCTGGGTTGGAGCGGGCCGGTGCAGGAGCCGATGAGTGAGCGTGTCGCCGCGGCGTTGGATCGCTACGAGACGGATCCGCGCAGGCTCGTCCTGCTCCTCAACTCGCCGGGCGGCTCGATCGAGCACGGGCGCAAAGTCGTCGCCGCGATCCGTGGACGCGATCGGGCGATCGATACGCTCGTTGAACGAGCTGGCGTCTGCGCTTCGATGTGCGTGCCGATCTTTCTCGCCGGCACCAGGCGCATGGCCGATCCCGAAGCCTACTTCATGTTTCACGAAGCCAGCCTGAACAGCAATGCGAGGGAAAACCTGAAGCAGTGGGAGATCAGTGAGGCCGAGAAAGCCTTCTTCTCGCAAGCCGTCAAGACGAAGGTCACCGACGAGCTCTTTCGTCACGACATCGGCATTCGTGGCGTCAGCGTGGCCTGGCTTGCCGGGATGCGCAAGAAAATCGCAGACCGAGACGTCTGGATGAGCGGCCAGCAGCTCGTCGACGAGGGCTCCGGCATCGTCGACGGTCTCGTCCGCGCACCCGCGCGCTAGCAAGACCCGAAGCCGAGACAGCTCTGGTCCGCAAGGAGTTGCCGGATAGGACGAAATCCCACTGTCCTTCGTGATCGGCCACACGATCTCGATAGGCTGATTGTCGAAGTCGGGGATCATCCTCATGGTCCCGCCGCCAGCAGCTCATGCCGGCCGACGGCGCGGCCATCCGGATCGGCTGGCTCTCTTGTATCATCGCGCCCCTGTTCAGTTATCGAGAGGCGTGACGGGCGCTCACGTCACGCAGTTCACCCACAGCACGACCGCCTTCGCATCGTCGGCCGGATTGGAGAACCGATGCGGCCTGCGGCTGGCAAAGCGGAAGCTGTCGCCCTCCTTGAGGGACCATGTTTCGGTGTCCACCGTCAGCGTCATCGCGCCTTCGAGCACGAGACCGGCTTCCTCGCCGTCATGCGTGTAGAGCTCGTCGCCGGTCGAGCCGCCGGGCTCCAGATGCACCAGGAACAGGTTGAGCTTGTTGTCGCCGCCGGCGGCGCTGAGCAGCTGCTTGGAAATTCCGCTGCGCCAGAGTTTGAGCTCCGGACGCTGCTGTCCTCGCGTGACGACGGAATCCGAGCCGTCATCGCCGCCCGGGCCGGCGCCGAACAGCGCCGCGATGCCGACGCCGAGCACGTCCGCGAGCGTCGCCAGCACGCGCAGCGATGGCGACGATAGACCGCGCTCGATCTGGCTGAGGAAGCCGATCGAAAGTGCGGTCTTGGCGGCGATCGTCTCGAGCGAGAGTTGCCTGATACGCCTGAGATCACGGATGCGGCGGCCGACCGCGACATCCATCGCCGGCTCGACCGGCTTCCCGGCGGGCTTGGCCGCCGCCTTCACCTTCCTCGAAGGCTTGGATGCGCCCGTTTTGAGCATTCTCTTGCCGCCACTCACGTCAGCCCGCTTCCTTCATGTGCATGAAAACCGCTTGCATCACCCGGCAAAGTATGTCCAAATTTTCATACTGGTGAAAATAGGCCGAAACGGCGCGGCCGGCAACGGTTGCCATCACGATCGGCCGGGACGCGCCGTGATCGGTCGGGCCCGAAGGGGGAAGCGATGCCGTTGAAGCGTTTTGTTCAGGCCGCCTGCGCGGCGCTCGCAATCGCCGCCGTCGCGCCGGTGTCGGCACAACAGGTGCTCAAGGTCGGCTCGACCCCGACCGGAATTCCCTTCACCTTCCTCGACACCAAGACCAATCAGATCCAGGGCGTCATGGTCGATCTCATCACCGAGATCGGCAAGGATGCGGGCTTCAACGTGCAGATCGAGCCGATGCCGTTCTCGGCGCTGATCCCGTCCTTGACCTCGAGCAAGATCGACATCATCGCCGCGGCGATGTTCATCACCGCACCGCGCAAGGAGGTGATCGATTTCTCCGATCCGATCTACACCTATGGCGAAGGCCTGATCGTGCCGAAGGCTGACACCAAGGCCTACGCCTCGCAGGACGATCTGAAAGGCGAGGTGGTCGGCGCGCAAATCGGCACCGCCTTCGTCGATGCGCTGAAGAAGTCCGGGCTGTTCTCGGAGGTCAAGGCCTACGACACCATTCCCGACATCCTGCGCGACGTGAACACCGGCCGCCTCAAGGCCGGCTTCGCCGACTATCCGATCCTCGCCTACAACCTCAAGCAGGGCGGCTTCCCTGAAGCGCGCCTCGTGACCAGCTACAAGCCGGTCACGGTCGGCTCGGTCGGCATTGGCGTGCGCAAAGGCGAGGCCGAGCTGCTCGGCAAGATCAACGCCTCGCTTTCCAAGCTGAAGGCGAACGGGACGGTCGACAAGATCCTCGACAAATGGGGCCTGAAGGACTGACCGGCCGATGAAAGGCTTCTGGCACGACGCCGTCGAGTTCTTCCCGATCCTGCTCAACGGTGTCGCGCTCACGATCATCGTCACCATCGGATCGCTGCTGCTTTCGACGATCCTCGGGCTGATGTGGGCGATGATGCGGGTCTCCGGCATCCGCATCCTGTCGGGCCTGAGCGCGAGCCTGATCAACGTGATCCGCGGCATCCCGATCATCGTGCTGCTGTTCTATCTCTACTTCGTCATGCCCGATCTCGGCGTGACCTTGTCGGCGCTGCAGGCGGCCATTCTCGGGCTCGGCATCGCCTATTCGGCCTATCAGGCCGAGAACTTCCGTGCCGGCATCGAGGCGATCGACAAGGGCCAGATCGAGGCGGCGCAATCGATCGGCATGGGCTGGTGGATGACCATGCGCCGCGTGGTGCTGCCGCAGGCGGTGCGCATCGTGCTGCCGCCCTACGGCAACGTCATGATCATGATGCTGAAGGATTCCTCGCAGGCCTCGACCATCACGGTCGCCGAGCTCGCGCTGCAGGGCAAGCTGATCGCGTCCTCGACCTTCAAGAATACCAACGTCTTCACGCTCGTGGCGCTGATGTACCTCACCATGAGCGTCCCGCTGATCCTCCTGGTCCGTCACTTCGAGAAGCGGGCGGGCAAGCGATGATCGAGCTGTCCGACGTCCACAAGAGCTTCGGCAAGGTCGAGGTGCTCAAGGGCATCACGGCGTCGGTCGCAAAGGGCGAGGTGGTCTGCATCATCGGCCCCTCGGGCTCGGGCAAGTCGACGATCCTGCGCTGCATCAACGGGCTCGAAAGCTATGATCGCGGCGCGATCAGCGTCGAAGGCCTGCGCGTCGACCGCGACGCGCCGTCGATCGTGTCGGTCCGCACCCAGGTCTCGATGGTGTTCCAGCGCTTCAACCTGTTTCCGCACCGCACCGCGCTGGACAACGTCATCGAAGGACCGCTCTACGTGAAGAAGGAGCCGCGCGCTGCGGCACTGGAGCGGGGCCGGGCGCTGCTCGCCCAGGTGGGACTCTCCGACAAGGCCGACGTGCATCCGCCGCAGCTCTCCGGTGGTCAGCAGCAGCGCGTTGCGATTGCGCGGGCGCTCGCCATGAAGCCCAAGGCGATCCTGTTCGACGAGCCGACCTCGGCGCTGGACCCCGAACTCGTCGGTGATGTCCTGGGCGTGATGCGCAAGCTCGCCGACGACGGTATGACCATGGTCGTCGTGACCCATGAGATCGGTTTTGCCCGCGAGGTCGCCGATCGCGTGCTGTTCATCGATGGCGGCGTCATCGTCGAGGAGGGGTCCGCGAAGGCCGTGCTCAATCAACCGCAGCACCCGCGCACGCAGGATTTTTTGCGCCGCGTGCTGCATCCGCTGTGATTTCGCGAGATCCGCCATGATCAGGCCCGTTCGTCTTCCGCTGCCGCCGTCGGTCTATGCCGACACCGCCGTTGCGCCGGCCGCAACTCCGCCGCTCGACGTCAACAGGAATGTCTCGGTTGCGATCATCGGCGGCGGCTTCACTGGCCTGTCGACCGCGCTTCACCTGGCAGAGCAGGGCACCGACTGCGTGGTCCTGGAGGCGCAGGAGCCGGGCTGGGGCGCCTCCGGCAACAATGGCGGCCACACCAATCCCGGCCTGAAGCACGATCCGGATCAGATCGAAGCGGATTTCGGCGCCGATCTCGGCGGCCGCATGGTCGCGTTCTCCTATGGCACGACCACCTTCACCCACGACCTGATCCGCCGCTACCAGATTCCGTGCGAGGCGCGGCAACAGGGCACGCTGCGCGCCGCCTATCACGATGCGAGCGCCGCGGCGATCGAACGGACGGCAGAGCAATGCATCCGCCGCGGCATGCCGGTCGCGGTGTTCGACCGTGAGAAGCTGCGTGAGGTGACCGGCAGCGATCGCTATGTCTGCGCCATGTTCGACGCGCGCGGCGGCGACCTGCATCCGCTGAACTATGCGCGCGGGCTGGCGCGCGCGGCGATCTCGGCGGGCGCAGCCGTTCATGGTGAGACGCTGGCGCTGTCGCTGCGCCGCGAGGGGCTGCGCTGGCGCATCGAGACGCCGCGCGCGGTCGTTCGCGCGGAGAAGGTGCTGATCGCGACCAACGGCTTCACCGACGATCTCTGGCCGTCGCTTCGCCGCACCGTGATTCCGGTGTTCTCGTCGATCGCAGCCACCGCGCCGCTGCCCGACGAGGTCGTGCGCGCGATCATGCCGACGCGATCGGTGCTGTATGAGAGTGGCCACATCACGGTCTATTATCGCATCGATCAGCACAACCGGCTGCTGATGGGCGGCCGCGGCCCGATGCGCTGGATCAAATCGCCGACCGATGTCGCCTATCTCATGCGCTATGCCGAGCGGCTCTGGCCGCAGCTCAAGGGCGTGGCCTGGACCCACGGCTGGAACAGCCGGCTTGCCATCACCAAGGACCACTATCCGCATGTGCACGAGCCGGCCGAGAGCCTGCTCATCTCGCTCGGCTGCAACGGTCGCGGCGTGGCGCTGTCGACGGCGATGGGTGCCCAACTCGCCCGGCGGCTGATCGGCGGCGTGAAGGCCGCCATCGACATGCCCGTCACCGGCATCAAGCCGATCCCGCTGCATGCCTTCTGGCCGGTCGCTGTGACGGGCGCCGTGATCGCCGGGCGGGTGCGGGACCGGCTCGGTCTCTGAGCGGGTCCTTCGTCCAAGCCGGATTGTTCGGACTGATCTGGCTTGATTGCCAAGTGGACACGGGGCGGCGACTTAGCCGGTCCGGGCCTTAGCATCGGGCCACACGATCTCGATATGCTCGTTGTCGAAGTCGATGTCGTCGTTACTGCCCCTCCGCCAGCAGGTCATGCCTGCCGGCAGCGCACTCATCCGTATGTCCTGCCCGTCCGGCACGATGCCGCCAAAAGCGAGCAGCTCGATGAAGCGGTTGACGAGCTCGAGAACGGCTAACCGATGCTGCGCGCGCACCTGGTGGACGCTGATGTCGGGGCGGCCGAACTTGCGCATTCCCCGGGTGTGAATCCACTCGGTGCCATCAGCGTCCCGCGAGATCAATATGACGACGTGGTGCCGTGGCGCGCAATGCCCGACAGCGAAGGCACGGGTGCGCCATTCCGTTGGACTCCACCATTTCCGAATCTGCGGGTCGTAGATGGCGACGCCGCCGTTATCGAGGCAGAAGGTCAGCAGACCGACCACGTCGCGAAAATAGCTCAGCGTCGCCGGATCGGCGATGTCGCCTTTGATCACGAGGCAGAAGTCCTGGGCGGCAACGATCGCCGCCAGATCAGGGTCTGCGACCGTGAGCTGAGTCCACGGGCGGCCGGCACGAAAGCGTGTCACCACCTCGGGATGCGCAGTCGGCCCGCAAGCCAGGATATCGACGCCGTCAGGGACGCCGCTCGATCGATAAGTGCTCCGGGACAGCGGTCGATCGATATCCACCCAGCCATAGACCACGTAGAGCAGGACGGGGTTCCTGCCGCCCGCCACGTAGTACGGGCGTGGCCAGTCGGCGAGCGGAGGTCTCATCCGGTGTGCTCCGACGCCGCCGGAAATGTCCTGCGCATGGCCGGCATGGCTTAGGCCTGGGGTTGTCCCACGCGCTCACTCCTTGCGCAGGAAGACGTAATCGGCGGAATAAGCCACGCTGCGATACTGGCCGGCGGAATCGCAGGCGCCCTCGAGCTTGCCGCCCGACGTGTTGATGCGCTGCACGGTGGTGATGTCGGAGAGCACACCGTTGCCGCCGCGATGCGAGACGACCGCGAGCTTGAGCCAGGGGATGTCGTTGTCGGTAGCGCCGATCGCTGTGCCCAGCACCCGGCCGCCGACGATCGAGCCGTCCTGATGCTCCCAGCTCGGTCCGGCATAGTGCCGGCCGACGGTCTTGCCGTCCTGGAACAAGCTGGCGATCGGCTCGCGGAACGCCCAGGCGAGCTTGCCGTCCGCGGTCGTCTTGCATTCATAGACCTGCGCGCCCTCGGCATGCAGCGTCAGCACGGCCTTTTCGCCCGCGGCGACCAGCGCATCGGGAATGGTGGTCTCGGCGGCGGCGGAGCCGATCAGGGCACCGAGCAGCAGCAGCGAAAGCGTGGGGATGAAGCGCATGGTGGGGTCCTCGATACGGCGGCGAAACGGAAACGGGCCGCGCTTGCGGCGCGACCCGTTCATAGTTGACGAAATCGGAAGGCGGAAGTGAGATCGCGCACGTGTGGATGGGAACGAAGCGCCATCCGCGCGTGAGGTGGGCCTCCCTCGCCCCGTTCTTACGGCGCCGCGACGAGCTTCGCTCGCGCCGAGAGGGTTGGGGTGAGGGGCAGACGCACGGGAAGTGTGTGTGGAGAAACCTGTACCCCCTCACCCGGATTGCATCTTGCGATGCAATCCGACCTCTCCCCGCAGGCGGGGAGAGGTGCACTGTCACTGGCGCGCGAGCTCGCCGACTCTCTAAGACCTCAGGCCGCCATTGCCTTGGTGAGGTTCTCGGCGACCTTGTCGAGGAAGCCCGTGGTCGACAGCCAGCGCTGGTCGGCGCCGACCAGGAGCGCCAGGTCCTTGGTCATGTAGCCGGCCTCGACGGTGTCGACGCAGACCTTTTCCAGCGTGGAGGCGAACTTGGCGAGCTCGGCATTGTTGTCGAGCTTGGCGCGGTGGGCGAGACCACGGGTCCAGGCGAAGATCGACGCGATCGAATTGGTCGAGGTTTCCTTGCCCTTCTGGTGCTCCCGGTAGTGGCGGGTCACCGTGCCGTGCGCTGCTTCGGCTTCCACCGTCTGGCCGTCCGGCGTCATCAAGACCGAGGTCATCAGGCCGAGCGAGCCATAGCCCTGGGCCACGGTGTCGGACTGCACGTCGCCGTCATAGTTCTTGCAGGCCCAGACATAGCCGCCCGACCATTTCATCGCGGCCGCGACCATGTCGTCGATCAGGCGGTGCTCATAGGTGATCTTCTTGGCTTCGAACTGGGACTTGAACTCCTTGTCGAAGATGTCCTGGAAGATGTCCTTGAAGCGGCCGTCATAGACCTTCAGGATCGTGTTCTTGGTCGACAGGTAGACCGAGTAGTTCTTGGACAGGCCCATGTTGAGCGAGGCGCGGGCGAAATCGGCGATCGAATCGTCGAGATTGTACATCGACAGCGCGACACCGGCGCTGGGCGCCTTGTAGACCTCGCGCTCGATCACGGCGCCGTCCTCGCCGACGAACTTCATCGTCAGCACGCCCTTGCCCGGGAACTTGAAGTCGGTGGCGCGGTATTGGTCGCCGAAGGCATGGCGGCCGATGATGATCGGCTTGGTCCAGCCCGGCACCAGGCGTGGCACGTTCTTGCAGATGATCGGCTCACGGAACACGACGCCGCCGAGGATGTTGCGGATGGTGCCGTTCGGCGACTTCCACATCTCCTTCAGGCCGAACTCCTTCACCCGGGCTTCGTCCGGGGTGATGGTGGCGCATTTGACGCCGACGCCGACCTGCTTGATCGCGTTGGCGGCATCCACCGTGACCTGGTCGTTGGTCTTGTCGCGGTATTCCATCCCGAGGTCGAAATACATCAGGTCGATATCAAGGAACGGGGTGATCAGCTTGTCCTTGATGTACTGCCAGATGATCCGGGTCATCTCGTCGCCGTCGAGTTCGACGACCGGGTTGGACACCTTGATTTTTGCCATGATGGGTTGGGCCTCTTGGGGAACAGCGCGCCTGCGATTGAAAGCGCTTGTGAAATCAACGCGTCATAGCACTGCTGCACCGCGGGCGAAAGCCGAGCCAGTATGCGCCCGGTGCTGATTTTCGCGCCCCGGCCATGCGCTCGGCCATGGTCGCGGGCCGGGCAGCCTGCAGTTTCGGGCAAACCGTAAAATTCTTGGCTAAGCCGATTATTTTGCTTGAGAATTCTCGCCAGCCGGGCCAACGGAACGGGCGGGCCGGCGCGCGCGGCGGCCGGCGCCTTAAGGTGACGTGGAAGGTCAGGGGATCATCGTGTCGGGCACCGACAAGACCAAGGTTGGCGTGGAGATCGCAGGCCCGGTGGTGATCCTGGTCGAGCCGCAGCTCGGCGAGAACATCGGCATGGCGGCCCGCGCCATGGGCAATTTCGCGCTCGTTGAGCTGCGCCTGGTCAATCCGCGCGACGGCTGGCCCAACATCGCCGCGCAGCGGGCGGCGGCGGGCGCCGACCACATCATCGACCACGTCCGGCTGTTCGATACGCTGGAAGAGGCGGTCGCCGATCTCGACCTGCTGTTTGCGACCACGGCCCGGTCCCACGACCAGGCCAAGCCGGTGGCGGCGCCGGAGACTGCCGCGCGCGAGATCCAGGGCCATGTCGCGGCCGGCGGCCGCGCCGGCATCCTGTTCGGGCGGGAGCGGGCGGGCCTGACCAACGAGGAGGTCGCCCGCGCCAACCGCATCATCACCTATCCGGTCAATCCGGGCTTCGCCTCGCTCAACCTTGCCCAGGCCGTGCTGCTGATGGGCTATGAATGGTTCAAGCTGGTGACCTCGGGCGCGCTGCCATTCGCGATGCCCGAGCGCTCCGAGCGCGCCTCCCAGGAGCAGATGGAGGCGTTCTTCGAGAACCTCGTGCGCGAGCTCGATCGGGTCGAATTCCTGAGGCCCGCCGAGAAGCGCGAGACCATGCTGGTCAATCTGCGCAACATCTTCTTCCGGATGGAGCCGACGCGGCAGGACATCCACACCCTGCACGGCGTGGTGATGGCGATCGCCGAAGGGCGCAAGGGACCGGCCAAGGGCGGCGTGCTCGACAGCGAGCAGGCGACGCGGCTGCGCGCGCTGATCGCCGAGCAGGGCACGGTCGCCAACCTGCCGGATTCGCGCGGCTCGCTACGTGGGCTGGCGCGGCTGCTCCGCCGCAACCCGACCGACGCCGAGCGGTCGCTGTGGCAGGCGCTGTCGCGCGATCGCCGCTTCGCCGGCCAGTTCAAGCGCCAGACCCCGGTCGGCCGCCACATTCCCGATTTCGTCTCCTTCATCCACCGCCTCGCGATCGAGCTGGTCGGGAGTGACGAGAGCGACGGCGTGGTGACGGACCGGGCGAGCCGCCGCGCCTGGCTCGAAAGCCGCGACTATCGCGTAGTCGAGGTGCGCACGGTGGACGTCGAGGCGGACCTGGAGGCGGAGCTGAAGCGGCTGGTCGCGATGATCGCCGAGGCGAAGTAGCCGGCATCACAACGAAGGCCTCTCATTCCGGATAGTCGCAATCTCATTGCGGGTATCGGCCGAGACTGTGCGTCAGAGCGCCTCATCTGTTCGTTGCACCTGCAGCCGTCGTGCTGGCAAGGTGGCTGAGCAAGGGTGGGGCGCCAAGGCTGGTGTCGTCGATGTCGATGATTCCGGACTATCGAGAGCGTCGTCCGCCCTCGCTTTCCGTCTTCCGGGGTCGACCTGCGACCCGCGGCCGAAGATGCGCCTGCATGACCAGCGGGTCGCGAAGCGCCGCGCGCAGCGTGATACCAACAAGATGCGGGATCTTCGCGTCGGCCCGATACAAATTCCAGGTGCTCAAACTGACCCCGACGAGATCGGCACATTCATTGTTCGAGAGTTGCATTTGGCTCTGCCAAGTCCGAAGCTCAGTATTGCTGAGCGGTTTCTGTTCTTGAGCCAGCTTGCTCAGGTGCAGCGCGTCTATCGCGAGGTCACCCTCGCCATCGTCCCAGGTGACGGCAGCGCCATAGTCGGAAATCGCGGCGCGCGAAAAAGCCCGGGGATCGCGGAGCGGCGCGAGGATATCCCCGCCCGTGGCAATCCAGCCGCTCAGGTTCACCTCGTCCGGCACCCGTTTTCCTCGCCACCGGACCCTCAGTGTCATCAAAGGCGCATCGGCCTTCACCGCCTCGATGCGCGGAAGTTCCGTATCCATCTTTCCTCACTTTCCCGGCCTCATTGGATCGGCCATCGCGGGTTCACCCTGTTCCACTCCGTCTTGATCGCCTGAATGTTCTCGACGGCCCAACTCATCGCGTCTCTTCCTGCCGTCCCCTTCAGGCTGCCGGCGTAGGTGGCGAACGTTTCGATCACGATCAGCGCCTCGAAATCGGGGTGCAAGATGTGAAAATGGGGAGGCAAATGGTCATTGGCGTAGACGGGTGATGATCGTCTTACCGATGGTGTGGAGCTTCCCCATGTCCGCCTCGCCCGCTGGCGGAATATCATAGTCCGATTATCGGACTATGTATATAATATAGTCCGATTTTAGGATATGTTTTGGGCGCTTTGGCGCGGCTGCTCCGCCGCAACCCGACCGACGCCGAGCGGTCGCTGTGGCAGGCGCTGTCGCGCGACCGCCGCTTCGCCGGCCAGTTCAAGCGCCAGACCCCGGTCGGCCGCCACATTCCCGATTTCGTCTCCTTCATCCACCGCCTCGCGATCGAGCTGGTCGGGAGTGACGAGAGCGACGGCGTCGTATCCGATCGTGCCGCACGGCGGGCCTGGCTCGAAAGTCGCGACTATCGCGTAGTCGAGGTGCGCACGGTGGACGTCGAGGCGGACCTGGAGGCGGAGCTGAAGCGGCTGGTCGCGATGATCGCCGAGGCGAAGTAGGCAGAGGCGAAGTCGCCGATCGTCCGTTTCCATCTGCCGCCGTGACGGGCCGCCGCTTCACTCATCCCCGGTCATCAGCGTCGGCGATCGCATCGTCGGCACCACGGCGCTGACCGAAAGTTCGGCGCTTCCTCCATGAACGGGCGTTGGTCGATTCGACCAAGCATGACTCGGCAGCACAATCGCCGATTGAACCTCAGAGCGCAGCTCACAACGCTGAGGAGATGATCCCGCACACATGGGCGGCCGAGTCTGCGATCCCGTTTACACCGGCTGAAGGATGATTTGTGAATGCAATTTCAGATTGTGGTTCGACCGATCGGCTTTGGTTAAATCGCTGCACAACAGGCAATACCAAGGGGGCATTCATGGCTACGCGACGATGGCGTTTGTTTTTCGGTTGTGTGCTGATCATCGGCTTGATCTCGGGCTTGTCGGCGAGTGCCCAAGCGTCGGCCGCGAAGCGGTGCACCACCGCGGCCGATCTCGGCGTCGACGAGCGCATTGCCGGTTGCACCGTGGTGATCGAGCACGGCAAGCCGGCCACGGCGCATGTGATCAAGGCCCGTTTCGCGCGCGCCGCGGCCTATCTCCGCAAGGGGGACGTCGACCATGCGATCGACGACTACAAGATCGTCATTCAGCAGTCCTCGGCCGATCCTCTTGCCGCATTCAATCGCGCTTCCCCCGATCTGCGCGAGAGCGAGCCGGCGCCGACGTCCGGCTCCGGACGGGCGTTCGGGCGCGACAGCTACCGCGCGCGAGCGTATCGCGCACTGGGGATTGCAAGTTTCCAGGCCGGTCTGCTGGAGCAGTCGCAGGACGATTTCAGGCGGCTCAGCGGGATGGATCCCAAAAATGCCGATGCGGCCTTGTGGTTGGATCTGGCGCGTCGCCGTGCCGGTCTGGCGAGCGAACTCGCCGACGGGGCGATGCGGCTCGACATGAGCAAATGGCCGGCGCCGCTCGTCCGCCTCTTCCTCGGGCAGGAAACGACGGAGGCTGTGCTTGCGGCGGCCGACCGCGGTGCTCCTGCCATGCGCAGGACACGGCGTTGCGAGGCGAGCTTGTTTGCCGGCGAGCTGATGCTCGACCAGGGCCGCGAGGTCGCCGCCATGCGGCTGATCGACCGCGCCCTCGCCGAGTGCCCGTCGACATCGGGCGAGCGATCGGTCGCCAAGGCGGAGGCGCGCGTTCTCAGCGTCATGCCGTGATCACCTTCCGGCGCGCGCGTCGTTCGCGGCGTGAGGTGTTGGCTGGACCTTAAGAGATCGCTGCGCAATTTAACGAAAATGCACGGTCAAATCGTGTTCCGTGAAGTTACGGAAATCTCGCGTTCAATCGCTATCGTGTTGCATTGCCTTTCCTCAGTTGCGGCGTGCGGCTTTCATCATGAACGAAACCAGATCGGTGTTGCGAGACCTCGAAGAGGCGATTGCGCGGGGGACCGCGGACAGCCGCGAGCGCGCGCTGTGGCATGCGACGGATCTTCTCATCGCGGGACGCTATTGCGAGGAGGAGATCGCCACCTTCGGCGAGGTGATCGGGCGGCTTGCCGACGAGATCGAGACCGAAGCGCGCGCCAAGCTCGCGGATCGCCTCGCCAGGATCGAATATGCGCCGGCCAGCGTCATCCGCAAGCTCGCCTTCGATGACGAGATCTGGGTCGCCGGTCCGGTGCTGCGCGAGTCCGAGCGGCTCGACGACGCCACACTGGTCGAGAATGCCAGCACCAAGGGCCAGGAGCACCTGCTGGCCATTGCCGAGCGCAAGACGCTGAGCCCGGCGGTCACCGACGTGCTGGCCACGCGCGGCAATCGTGACGTCGCCACGGCGGTGGCGCGCAATCATGGCGCGCAATTCTCCGGCGCCGGCTTCCTGCACATGGTGCAGCGGGCCGAGAACGACTCGATCCTGGCCGAGCATCTCGGGCGCCGCCTCGACATTCCGCGCCACCTGTTTCAGCAGCTGATCGCGAAAGCCTCCGACGATGTCGGCAAGCGGCTGTCCGGCGAGCGGCCCGAGCTCGTCGGCGAGATCCAGAGCTCGGTGGCCAACATCGCCGGCGATCTGCAATCGAAATTCGGCCCGGGCTCGCGCAACTATTTCGTCGCCAAGCGCACCGTGTCGATTCAGCATCGCCTGGGCAATCTGCACGAGAGCAGCATCGCCGGCTACGCGACGGCCCACAAGGTCGAGGAAGTGACGATCGGCCTCGCGTTGCTGTCGGGCCTGTCCGTCGATGTGGTCGAGCGGGCGTTGTTCGATCGCGATCGCGAGATGCTGCTGATGCTGGCGCGAGCGCTCGACTTCTGTTGGGATACGACCATGGCGCTCGCCTTCCTCGGCGCCCGCGACAATCGCATCACCGCCGGCGAGCTGCAGGATCTGGAGCGCGACTATGCCAAGATCCAGGTGCAGACCTCGCGCAGCGTGCTCGAATTCTACCAGTCGCGCAAGAATCCCGCCAAGAGCAGCACGCCGCGCGCCCTTGCGCATTGAGTGAGCCCGCAGTGAAACGACAGGTGATCGCGGATGAAGGATCAGGTCTTCCAATTGCGCGACGGACGACGGCTCGGTGGTCACGAGATGCCGGCCGACCGCGGCGCCGTCGATGCGGCCTGGCACGTCCTCGAAGCGGCCAACGAGCTCGGTGACGAGGCCGCGGTGTCGGCCTGCCGCCGCGTCATCGACGCCAGCCTCAACGGCGCAGCCGCGGATGCGGCCGACGTGAGGCTGGTGATGGACTATTTCCGCTAGGCAGCGACTGCGGAGCCTGGCAGAGCAGGCCGGCTCATACAGCGGCGAGCTGCGTGCCTGCCTTGCTGCTGCGCTTGCCGGCCTTCAGCTTTGCCGGCTCGAACAGCGCGCTGGCTGCCAGCCCGGCCGTGTCCGCGACCTCGGGATTGCGCGATACCATCGCCGCCACGATCGCGCCGTCGATCAACAGCGCGAGCTGATGCGCGAAGCTCTCAGGCTCCACAGCCCCCATCTCGCCGGCGAGCTTCTCGATATGGGCCAGCACCACCTTCTTGTGGCGCATTGCGATGGTGCGGAACTGTTTCTGATCCTTGTCGTGCTCGCCGACGGCATTGATGAAGGGGCAGCCGTAGAAGCGCTCCTCGCTGAACCAGCTCTTCAGCGCCGGAAAGATCCGCGCGAGCTTGGTCTCGGCGTCGCCGCCGCCGGACTCGATCTCCGCGATGAACCATTCGCGCCATTGCCTGCCTTCGCTCTCGAGCACCGCGGTGACGAGCGCGGTCTTCGATCCGAACAGCTTGTAGAGCGTGGTCTTTGCCGTGCCGGCCTCGCTGATGATGGCGTCGATACCGGTCGCGTTGATGCCGTTCTTGCAGAAGAGATGCGTTGCCGCATTCAGCAGGCGGCCGCGCGCGGACTCGTCGTCGACCGCCGCGATCGTCCGTGCGATCGCCTGCTTCTTGCCCGTTTGTTTGCCCGCAGCTGACTTGCCCATGCGCGCAAGCTTAGTCGCTGTGCGCCCGAGTCAGCAAGGCTGCTGATGCCGATGAGGCAGCGCTGCGCTCATTTTGATCGCGGCCGGCAGCATTCTGCATCGCTCTTGGGCAGGAGAGGGTGGGCCGCCTTCCGCCGCAATCGGATAAGCCGCGAAGATCACTCTGCCTTTTGAATTTCGGCGTCGCTGGCACACTTCGTGCAGGAAACAGACCGTTCGGTATCCTCGATCCCAGGGAGAGAAATGAGATGACCGCTGTGGTTCAGAAGACGGCTTTGACAGGCTGCCTCGCCCCCATCGACAAAGGTGGGCTCGAACAGCTCATCGCCAACGGCAAGGCCAACCCCAAGGTCATCAAGACCCTGAAGTGCAAGACCGTGGCTGAGGGCAAGTTCCGTCACGCCAACTACATCCGCAACCTCGCGCCCTACATCGTCGACGAGCCGCCGGGCCTGCTCGGCGACGACAGCGCGCCCAATCCGTCGGAAGCCTCGCTCGCCGCGCTCGGCTCGTGCCTCGCCGTCGGCCTGCACGCCAACGCCGTGCATCGCGGCTGGACCGTCAACAAGCTCGAACTCGAGCTCGAAGGCGATCTCAACATCACCGCCGTTTGGGGCACCGGCGACGTCAGCGACAAGCCGGTCGGCTTCACCGATGTCCGCGTCAAGGTCGACATGGAGTGCGAAGGTATTTCCAAAGAAGAGGTCCAGGCGCTGGTCGACCACGTGAAGAAGTGGTCGCCCGTCGCCAACACCTTCACGCGGCCTGTCAATCTCGAGGTCGGCGTCTGAGCCTGGCTCGAGGTCACGCGTAGCGGAGGACGTCATGGGTTCACTCGGACAGCATCTGGCGATCGATGGTGCGGGCGTGATGCCCGTGCCGTCGACCGTGGAGCAGGTCGCGGCGATCGCGCGCAAGGAGCTCGCGCCGCTGGCCTGCGGAATCGACGCCGGGACGGTGTATCCGGCCGACGTTCTCCGCCGCTTCGGCGAGGTCGGCGCGTGGAGCAGTCATGTGCCGGAAAATGACGCGGCGGATCTCAACTGCGCCATCGACGCGATCGGCGCGATCGGCGAGGTCTGCGGCGCCTCGGCCTTCATGGCGTGGTGCCAGAACACGCTGGTCTGGTACATCGCCAATTCGACCAACAAGGCCCTCGTCGACCGCCTGCTTGACGACGCGGCGAGCGGCAAGTTGCTCGGCGGCACCGGGCTCTCCAACCCGATGAAAAGTTTCTTCGGCATCGAGAAGCTCAAGCTGAGGGGCAGGAAGGTCGAGGGCGGCTACGTCGTACGCGGCGTGCTGCCTTGGGTCTCCAATCTCGGGCCCGACCACATGTTCGGCACGATCTTCGAGCGCGAGGACGCGCCCGGCGAGATCGTCATGTTCGTCGCCGACTGCGCCGATCCCGCGGTGACCCTGCAGCCGTGCCAGCCGTTCCTGGCGATGGACGGCACCGGCACCTATGGCATCCAGTTCCGCGACCTGTTCGTGCCGGATGAATTGATCCTCGCCGATCCGGCCGGCCCGTTCGTGAAGAAGATCCGCGCTGGCTTCATCCTGCTGCAGGCCGGCATGGCGCTCGGCCTGATCAAGGACTGCATCAAGATCATGCAGGAGGTCGAGGCGCCGCTCGGCCACGTCAACCGCTATCTGCCGCAACAGCCGGTCGACTTCAGCGCGCTCGCCGACGAGCTCGCAAGAGAGACCGCAATCCTCGCCAGCGATCCGTTCAACACCGACGAGACCTACTGGCGCAAGGTCGTCGCGCTGCGCCTGCGGGCCGGCGAGGCCAGCGTTGCTGCGGCTCACGCCGCGATGCTCCATTGCGGAGCCCGCGGCTACATCAAGGGCAATCGCGCTGAACGTCGCCTGCGCGAGGCCTATTTCGTCGCGATCGTGACACCCGCGACCAAGCAGCTGCGCAAGATGCTCGCCGACGGCTGACGCCGGCGAGAACGGCAAACCAACAAATCCAACCAGGAGAGGCCTGCCATGACGGACGTTCTGATTACTGCCGGTGAACTCGCTGATTTCATCAAGACAGAGCCGTGTGTCGTGATCGACACGCGTAATCCGGATGCCTACGGTGCGGGACATCTTCCCGGCGCCGTCAACGTCCACGAAATCTTTACCTATCTCGCAACGTCGACGCCGGAAGGCATGGAGGAGCTTAAAGCCAAGTTCGCCGACGCGTTCGGCGCCGCCGGTCTGTCCGGTGCTGAAACCGCCGTGGTCTACGAGCAGTCGATGAACTCCGGCTTCGGCCAGTCATGCCGCGGCTACTTTCTGCTCACGATGCTCGGCTATCCCAAGGTCAAGGTGCTGCACGGCGGCTACGAGGCCTGGGTCGCGGCGGGCATGCCCGTGACGACCGACGTGCCGTCACCGGCGAAGGCATCGTTCAGCATCGTGCCGGAGGCGGGCAGCATCCTGATCGACGCAAAAGCGATGCTCGCTGCCGTCGGCAATCCCGCCATCGCGATCCTCGACGTGCGCGACGTCGACGAGTGGATCGGCGACTCGTCCTCGCCCTACGGCAAGGATTTCTGCCCGCGCAAGGGCCGCATCCCCGGCGCCGTCTGGCTGGAATGGTACCGCATGATGAAGCCCACCGGAGAAGGCCCGCGCTTCAAGTCGAAGGACGAGATCCTCGCCGAATGCGCCACCGTCGGCATCACCACCGACACGCCGGTGTATCTTTACTGTTTCAAGGGGGCGCGCGCGTCGAACACCTTCCTGGCGCTGAAGAACGCCGGCGTGAAGGATGTGCGGATGTACTTCGGCTCGTGGAACGAGTGGTCGCGCGACCCGTCGTTGCCGATCGAGGAAGGTCTGCCGATGCCGGCGCTGACCAGCAAGGCGGCATAGAAGCTGCATGATGTGCACGTCCGGCCGCCGAAAAATGCGGCCGGATGAGCAGTTCGAAGGCGCTGATAGCGCAGGTGTGACAAAGGGGCGCAGCACATGTCGATTTTCGATGATCCGTTCGATGCCGGGTCCAGCGTGAATGCCGGTTGTATCTGCGGCCAGCATCGCAGTCCGGCCGAACATGAGCGCGCCGTGCCGGCGCTGCGTTGTGAGCCGGTCGTGGAGTCCCATGAGAAGCGCTACGAGAACGTCGTGGCCTCGGCGGTGCTGCGCGCGGTGTTTCCGGAAGCCGCCACCCGTCGCGCGTTCCTGAAGTCGGTCGGTGCCGCGACGGCCCTGGCCGCGGTCTCGCAGTTCTTCCCGCTGAAGACGGCGACGGAGGCATTTGCGGAGTCAGGCGCGCCCGAGAAGAAGGATCTCAAGGTCGGCTTCATCCCGATCACCTGCGCCACGCCGATCATCATGGCCGCGCCGCTCGGCTTCTACGCCAAAGCCGGCTTGAACGTCGAGGTCGTCAAGACCGCCGGCTGGGCGGTCATTCGCGACAAGACGATCAACAAGGAATACGACGCCTCGCACATGCTGGCGCCGATGCCGATCGCGATCTCGCTCGGCCTTGGTGCACAGCCGATTCCGTTCACCGTGCCCGCGATCGAGAACATCAACGGGCAGGGCATCGTGCTGGCGATGAAGCACAAGGACAAGCGCGACCCGAAGGACTGGAAGGGCATGAAGTTCGCCATTCCGTTCGACTACTCGATGCACAATTATCTGTTGCGCTATTATCTCGCCGAGCACGGCATCGATCCCGACACCGACGTGCAGCTGCGCTCGGTGCCGCCGCCGGAGATGGTCGCGAACCTCCGCGCCGACAACATCGACGGCTTCCTCGCGCCCGACAACATCTGCCAGCGCGCGATCTATGATGGCGCAGGCTTCCTGCACATTCTCTCGAAGGAGATCTGGGACGGTCATCCCTGCTGCAGCTTCGCCGCGAGCCGCGAGTTCATCACGGCGGCGCCGAACAGCTTTGCGGCGCTGACCCGCGCCATCGTCGATGCCACCGCCTATGCGTCGAAGGCCGAGAACCGCAAGCAGATCGCGGAAGCCATCGCGCCTGCCAACTACATCAACGCGCCGGTGACCGTGCTGGAGCAGGTCCTGACCGGCACCTATGCCGACGGTCTGGGCGGCGTGAAGACCGATCCGAAGCGCGTCGATTTCGATCCGTTCCCGTGGCAGTCGTTCGCGGTGTGGATGCTGACCCAGATGAAGCGTTGGGGCCAGATCAAGGGCGACGTCGACTACAAGGCGGTCGCCGAGCAGATCTATCTCGCTACCGATACCCGCAAGGTCATGACCGAGATGGGGCTCTCGCCGCCGAAGGACTCCTACAAGTCGTTCTCGGTGATGGGCAAGCCGTTCGACCCGACCAAGCCGGACGACTATGTCGCGAGCTTCAAGATCAAGAAGGCGTCGTGATGATGCGGATGCGCGCGACTCTGCTGACCACACCACCGGTGTCGTCCCCGCGAAAGCGGGGACCCATACGCCGTGACTTCTCTTGGGGCAAGGGCGGTAGCGACTGTCTTATCCGTCAACTGAGTTCGGTGGTTATGGGTCCCTGCGTTCGCAGGGACGACAGCTGTAGGCGTGGCGACTGATGACCGCCTCACTCCGGCTGCGCGCCGCCGTCGTCTCGATCGTGCTGCTCGCCGTGTTCCTCGGCGCCTGGCACCTCGCCACGCGCGGCACGGGGACGGCTGCCAACATGAGCCCGGAATACGCCAAGCTGATGGGCCTGACTGCGACGCAGGGCAAGTCGGCGATGCCCGGCCCGCTCGATGTCGGCGCCAAGCTGTGGGAGCACCTGCGGCGGCCGTTCTATGACAACGGCCCGAATGACAAGGGGCTCGGCATCCAGCTGGCATTCTCGCTCGGCAGGGTCATGCTCGGCTATCTGATCGCAGTCGCGATCGCGATCCCGCTCGGCTTTCTGATCGGCATGTCGCCCTTGATGAGCAAGGCGCTCGATCCGTTCATCCAGATCCTGAAGCCGATCTCGCCGCTGGCCTGGATGCCGCTCGCGCTCTACACGATCAAGGATTCCAGCCTGTCGGCGATCTTTGTCATCTTCATCTGCTCGGTGTGGCCGATGCTGATCAACACCGCCTTCGGCGTCGCCAGCGTGCGCAAGGAATGGATCAACGTCGCGCGGACGCTGGAGGTCGGCAATCTCCGCCGCGCCTTCACGGTGATCCTGCCCGCAGCGGCGCCGACGATCCTGACGGGCATGCGGATCTCGATCGGCATCGCCTGGCTCGTGATCGTCGCCGCCGAGATGCTGGTCGGCGGCACCGGCATCGGCTATTTCGTCTGGAACGAGTGGAACAACCTCTCGATCACCAACGTGATCATCGCGATCCTGCTGATCGGTCTTGTCGGCATGGCGCTGGACCAGATCCTGGCGCGGGTCTCGCGGCTCGTGACGTTTCCGGAGTAGGAGGATGATGCTCACCCAAAACGGCGCTGCGCCCTTACCTCTCCCCGCAAGCGGCAGGGCGATCGCATTTGACCGGGATAGGCGGTTGCGACGAGCGAGCGCGCCAATTAGTTACTCGTCATGCCCGGGCTTGACCCGGGCATCCACGGCTTTCTTTCCGGGCCAAACAGACGTGGATGGCCGGGTCAGGCCCGGCCATGACGACGTGGAAACAGACGGGCGCAAGATAGAGATCGCTATATGCGATCGCCCTGCCGCTTGCGGGGAGAGGTCGGATTGCATCGAAGATGCAATCCGGGTGAGGGGGGACTGGTCTCTCGACTCGCGCTTCCGGCGCGTCTGCCTCTTACGCACATTCTCCGCTTGCACCGATCGTGGGGCTGCCCCTCACCCCAACCCTCTCCCCGTGAAGAACGGGGAGAGGGGGCGCACCGTCGTTGTGGAGGGTGGCCGATGACCTCTGACAAATTCATCTCCATCGAAGGCATCGCCAAGCGCTACGACGGATCGCGCAGCACGACGATCTTTGAGAACCTGTGGCTCGCGATGGGTCGCGGCGAATTCGTTTGTGTGATCGGTCATTCCGGCTGCGGCAAGACCACGGTGCTCAACATTCTGGCGGGTCTCGATGTGCCGAGCGAGGGCGCTGTGATCGTCGACGGCCAGGCCATCGAGGGCCCGAGCCTCGATCGCGCCGTCATCTTCCAGAGCCACGCACTGCTGCCGTGGCGGACTGTGCTCGGCAACGTCGCTTACGCCGTCAGCTCGAAATGGCGCAAATGGGATCGCGCCAGGGTCAAGGCGCATGCGCTGAAATACATCGACCTCGTCGGCCTCTCCGGCGCCGAGCACAAGCGTCCCTCCGAGCTGTCCGGCGGCATGAAGCAGCGCGTCGGCATTGCCCGCGCGCTGTCGATCACGCCGAAGATCATGCTGATGGACGAGCCGTTCTCGGCGCTCGATGCGCTGACGCGCGGCACCCTGCAGGACGAGGTGCGCCGCATCTGCGTCGAGACCGGGCAGACCGTGTTCATGATCACCCACGACGTCGATGAGGCGATCTATCTCGCCGACAAGATCGTGCTGATGACCAATGGACCCGGCGCGGTGCTGGCGGAGATCGTCGAGAACCCGCTGCCGAAGGATCGTCTGCGCGGCGACCTGCATCGCCATCCGCTGTACTACGCGCTGCGCAACCACATCATCGACTTCCTGGTCAGCCGCAGCAAGACGTTCACCGCCGAGACGCCCGGTCACGACCCGCGCAAGGTGCCGGCGGTGCGGATCGGCAAGCCCGAATTGACGGTGACGTCCGGCTTTGAGGCGCCGACGTCAGAGGCACGACAGGCGTCATGGCCGGGCTTGGCCCGGCCATCCACGCTTTCGTGAGGCAAACCACAGCAATCAAGACGTGGATGGCCAGGACAAGCCCGGCCATGACGATGAGAAGGGAGACCAAGCATGAAACGATCCGACCTCACCGAGAAGCTGCTCGACATCAAGCGCGAGAAGGGCTGGAGCTGGAAGTACATCTGCGAACAGATCGGCGGCTATTCCGAGGTGCTGATCGTCGGCGCCGTGCTCGGCCAGATGAAGCTGACCAAGCCGCAGGCCGCCAATGCCGGCGAGCTGTTCGGCCTCTCGAAGTCCGAGATCACGATGCTCAACGAGACGCCGATGCGCGGCGAGGGCGTCCAGATGCCGCCGACAGATCCGCTGATCTACCGCTTCTATGAGCTCGTGATGATCAACGGTCCGGCCTGGAAGGAATTGATCCAGGAGGAGTTCGGCGACGGCATCATGTCGGCGATCGATTTCGACATGGTGATGGAGCGCCTGCCCAATGCCAAGGGCGACCGCGTCAAGATCACGATGTCGGGCAAGTTCCTGCCGTACAAATACTACGGCGCCAGCGGCAACGTGCCGGAATACGGATTTAAAGAGGAATAGGCGAGTTGCGAATGGCGAGTAGCGAATAGGGGAAGGACATCCCCATTCGCTACTCCCAATTCGCTATTCGCCTCTCACGCTATCCCGCCTTCACCTGGGCCACTGCCGTCGCCAGCAGCTCGCTCATCTTGGCGCGGACCTCGGCTTCGGTGATGGCTGCGCCGTTGGCGGTGAGGTCACCCAGCACCTTGCGCAGCACGTCGCCGTCGCCGGCCTCCTCGAAATCGGCCGCGACGACCTCCTTGGCATAGGTGTCGGCGTCGGCGCCGGATTTACCGAGCTTTTCGGCCGCCCACAGCCCGAGCAGCTTGTTGCGGCGGGCCTCTGCCTTGAATTTCAGCTCCTCGTCATGGGCAAACTGCCTTTCGAAGGCTTCCTCGCGCTTGTCGAATGTGGTCATGGCCGGAACTTCCAGTGTTGCCGAAGAGGGTTAACCGTACGGCGGTTGCGGGCGGGTGTCCGCGTGCCTAAATAATTGGAACAACTCGCTAAGACAACCGGCACGAGGCCGCAGCGAAGAATGGTAAAAGTCGGTCGCGAGGATGCGGATCGATTGTGCTCAGGGCACCAATCAGATAGGTTTCCACCAGGCCCGGTTCTTGTTCTGTTTCCTTAGAGGTCCAGGCCCTCGCGGCAGCTCCGTCGTGGTCCTGTCCTAAAGTCATCCGGAGCCCAGCAATTCATGGATTTTAACAAAACACGGTACATCCCAATGAGCCGTCGGCGTCGCATTTATGAAGGCAAGGCCAAGGTCCTTTACGAAGGTCCGGAGCCGGGCACCCTGATCCAGCACTTCAAGGACGACGCTACCGCCTTCAATGCCAAGAAGCACCAGGTAATCGAAGGCAAGGGCGTCCTCAACAACCGCATCTCGGAGTACCTGTTTCAGCACCTCAACGATATCGGGGTGCCGACCCACTTCATCCGCCGTCTGAACATGCGCGAACAGCTGATTCGCGAGGTCGAGATCGTGCCGCTCGAGGTCGTCGTGCGCAACGTGGCAGCGGGCTCGCTGTCGCAGCGCCTCGGCATCGAGGAGGGCACCCAGCTGCCGCGTTCGATCATCGAATTCTATTACAAGAACGACCAGCTCAATGACCCCATGGTGTCGGAAGAGCACATCACCGCGTTCGGCTGGGCCACGCCCCAGGAGATCGACGACATCATGGCGCTGGCCATCCGCGTCAATGACTTCCTGACCGGGCTCTTCCTGGGAATCGGCATCCGCCTGGTCGATTTCAAGATGGAATGCGGCCGGCTGTTCGAGAACGAGATGATGCGGATCATCGTCGCCGACGAGATTTCCCCTGATTCCTGCCGGCTGTGGGACATCAAGTCGAACGAGAAGCTCGACAAGGACCGCTTCCGCCGTGATCTTGGCGGCCTGCTGGAGGCCTATACCGAGGTCGCCAAGCGGCTCGGCATCCTCATCGAGAACGAGCGCCCGGCGGGCTCGGGCCCGGTTCTGGTCAAGAGCTAAGGGATTGAAGACGTGAAAGCGCGTGTCACGGTGACGCTGAAATCCGGCATCCTCGATCCCCAGGGAAAGGCGATCGAGGGCGCCCTCAAATCGCTCGGGGTCGACGGTGTCGCGAGCGTGCGCCAGGGCAAGGTGTTCGACATCGAGCTCGCCGGCGCAGACCAGGCCAAGGCGGAAGCCGCGCTGAAGGCGGCCGCCGACAAGCTGCTGGCGAATACGGTGATCGAAAACTATCGGGTGGAGCTGCTGGGGTAGGGCATGGCTGCCGTCACCAACGAGCTCATGTATGAGATCCTGAAGTCGATTCAGGCGCGACTCGCGCAGGTCGACGGTAAGATCGACGAGCTCAAGTTGGAAGCCCAGGCCTCGCGCACGGCTCAGATCGCTCTTCGTCAGGAGATCACCGGAGTTCACCAGGAGCTCTCCGGCATTCACGCCACCTTGGTTCGCCACGAGGGCCGTCTCGACAGGATCGAGCGGCGCCTCGAACTCAGCGATGTTCCCACGCTATGAAATCCGCCGTCCTCGTCTTCCCAGGCATCAATCGCGAACGCGACATGGCGCGCGCGCTGCGCATGATCTCAGGCCATGAGCCGGCGATGGTCTGGCACGCCGAGACGGCGCTGCCCAAGGGCACGGACCTCGTCGTCGTCCCAGGCGGCTTCTCCTACGGCGACTACCTGCGCTGTGGCGCGATCGCGGCGCGGGCGCCGGTGATGGACGCGGTACGCGATCACGCGGCCAAGGGAGGCCTCGTGCTCGGCGTCTGCAACGGCTTTCAGATCCTGTGCGAATCCGGCCTGCTGCCGGGCGTCCTGATGCGCAACGACAAGCTCAAATTCATCTGCAAGGACGTGCATCTGCGGGTCGAGCGGTCGGACTCGCCGTTCACCCGCGGCTACAATGCCGGCCAGGTCATCCGCGTGCCGGTCGCCCATGGCGAGGGCAATTATGCGGCGGATGAGGAGACGCTGAAGCGGCTCAACGGCGACGGGCGCGTGCTCTATCGCTACTGCTCGGCCGAAGGCGAGGTCGGCGACCTCAGCAACATCAACGGTGCCGCACATTCGATCGCCGGTATCGTCAACGAGAGCGGCAACGTGCTCGGCATGATGCCCCATCCCGAGAATCACGTCGAAGACATCATGGGCTGCACCGACGGCCGCGGCCTGTTCGCAGGCCTGGTGGCGCATCTCGATCGCGCAGCCTAAGGCTGTTCTTCCAAATCGTTCCGTAGGTTTTTTCTCGCCCCGCCCGGCAACGCCGGGCGGTTGTTTGCGTTGTCCGCCCGATTCCCACTGGGGCAGGGACCAAGGAGGTTCTGACATGATGACGAAACATTGGCTGGGAACGGCCGCAATCATTCTGGCGATCGGTACCGCATCGGGTGCCGCATCCGCGCAATCCGAGATGAAGCATGAGGGCGGGCCTGCGGCGGCTCCGCGCGAGGCGGCCCGTCCGGCTGCCGAGGCCAAAGGCGGGCCCGCAGCAGCCGAACGCGCTGCGTCCGAGACGAAGCAGGGCGCGCAGGAGCCGCGTCGCGCCGAGCCGCCGACCGCGCGCGAGCCCGTGCGAGAACAGGCCCAGGAGCGCTCGGTACCAGAGGGCAAGCAGGGCGTGGAGCAGTCCAAGGGCGAGCGCGGGCCGACCTCTGCGCAGCGCGATCGCGACGCCAAGGATGGCGCCGAGAACAAGCAGGCCGACGGCAAGAACAAGGCTCAGGACAAGCCCCAGGAGAAGCAGCAGGGGCACGCCGACGAGCGCAAGACCGATGATCGCGCCGCCGAGACCAGCAAGTCGGGCGCGACCGATCGCAAGTCCGACCGCGAGGCGGATCGCAACAGCGCCGACAAGGCCGGTCAGAGCCGGGACGAGCGTGGCAATCGTGCGTCCGACAAAACCGCGGACAAGCCGGACACCGACCGCAGCAAGCAGGTCACCCAGCCGAACCGTGGCGACGACAAGTCGGCCGCGCAGCAGGATCCGAAGTCCGGTCCGGCCACCGGCGACGCGCGGAAGCCGGATGCGACCAACCAGGCTGGCAACCAGACCCAGCCCGACGGCAAACGCCCCGGCACCGCGGTGTCGGTCAACGATCAGCAGCGCACGCGCGTCATCGATCAGCTGCGCCACGATCGCGACTTCGACCGCGCCCGCACCGACATCGATATCCGCATCAATGTCGGCGAGCGCCTGCCCGAGCGCGTGCGGCCTCGCCCGCTGCCCTCGGACATCGTGACCATCGTGCCGGAATATCGCGGCTACGAGTACACGGTCGTGCATGACGAGATCGCGATCATCGATCCACAGAGCCGCGAGATCGTCGACGTCATTCCGCAGAACGGCGTGCGCGCCGATCACGGCTATGATCGCGGTGGCTATGGTGTGAGCTCGACCCGCATCGTGCTGTCCGACGATCAGCGCCAGATCCTGCGACGCGCGGCCACGGAAACGGGCACTGTCGGATCGACGACGTCGTCATCGTCATCGTCCTCCGGATCGAGCTGCCTGAGCCTGCGCCGCGTGCCCGACGAGCTCGCCCGCGCCAATCCGGAGCTCGCGAACTACCAGTATCTGGCGATCGGCGACCAGGTGGTGCTGATCGATCCGCGCGACCAGAAGGTCGTGCAGGTCATCGACCAGCAGCAATAGCAGTTGTTGCATGTGAACGGCCAAGGGCGGGAGCGCCACGCGCTTCCGCCCTTTTGCTGCGCCGACGGCATGTCGTCTCACTCCATTTGCTGCATGCCTCGGCGCGGCCACGAGCCATGCCGTTCCAGCATAGAAGGCCATCTAAAGATTGATTTGGACATAGCACGCTCGCGTCTGCTCTAGTTCGCTCACAAACGGGAACGAGGATTCATCTCGTCCATAAGGGAGTGAAACGAGCCATGGCGATCATCCGCCAGCTTTACGTGCAAGTGCTGGTCGCGATCGTGCTCGCGATCGTCTTCGGTCTGATGGCGCCCGAGGCGGCCACGCAGATGAAACCCCTGGGCGACGGCTTCATCGCGCTCCTGCGCATGATGCTTGGACCCATCATCTTCTGTTCGGTCGTGCTCGGACTGACCCACGTGCGCGACATGCGGCAGCTCGGCCGCCTCGCCTTCAAATCCCTGCTGTATTTCGAGATCCTGACCACGCTCGGCATGGTGGTGGGTTTCATCGCGGTCAATGTGGTCCAGCCCGGCGACGGGCTGCATGCGGGCAACCTCGCGCTCAACGAAAGCGTGACGCGCATCTCCAACTCGGCGAGCAGCTTCACCGCTGTCGGCTTCTTTCTCAGCATCATTCCGACCACGATCGTCGATGCATTCGCCAAGGGCGAGATTCTCCAGGTTCTGTTGATCTCGGTGATGGTCGGTGCGGCGCTGAGCGTCGGCCTGAAGAAGGACTCGGCCATCCTGCACGGCATCGAGGAGGGGCAGGATGTCTTGTTTCGTATGCTCGGGTTCATCATGAAGCTGGCGCCCATCGGCGCCTTCGGCGCGATGGCCGCGGCGGTCGGCACCCATGGCGGCGCCACGCTGCTCTATCTGGGCAAGGTCGTGCTGCTCTACTGGGTCACCGCGGTCGTCTTCGTGGTCGTCGTGCTCGGTGCCGTCTGCGCCATCATGAGACTGTCTCTCTTCAAGCTGCTGCGGCTCATCAGAGAGGAGCTGCTGCTGGTGCTCGGCACGGCCTCCGGCGAAGTCGCGCTGCCGCGCCTGATGCAGAAGCTCGAGCAGGCCGGCTGCGACGGCTCCATCGTCGGCTTTGTCCTGCCGGCGGGCTACAGCTTCAATCTCGACGGCACCGGCATCTACATGGCCATCGCTGTCGGCTTCATCGCCCAGGCGACCGATACGCCGTTCTCCTACGGGCAGCAGGTCGCGGTGCTCGCCGTGATGCTGCTGACGTCGAAGGGCGGCACGACGGTCGCGGGCGGCGCCTTCATCAAGCTGGCAGCGACGCTGCAGTCCGTGCGGGTGCTGCCGCTGAACGGCCTCGGCCTCCTGTTCGGGATCGACCGGCTGATGGCGACCTGCACCGCGCTCACCAACGTGGTCGGCAACACGGTCGCGGTCTTTGCCATCGCGCGCTGGGAGAATGCGTTGGATACGGCGAAGCTCGACGCCTATCTGGCGCGCGGCGCTGCTGCGCCTGTTGAGGATGACGCAGAAGCTGCACGCGCGGCCATCGTCGGTGCCGGCGAATGAGCTCAGCGCACGTAGTCGTCGATCATCGTCGCGCCGGGCCAACTGCCGTCGCCGACGCTCTGCGCGATGGCGTCGCGCACCAAGGCGCGCAACTGCTCCGCCAGCCAGGTCGGCTGGCGCTCGCGCGGCATGCCGATCGAGACGGTCGAGATCAACGGAGGCCGCTCGATCGACCGGATGCTGAGCTCGCCGCGCTCGGCCTCGGCGGCCACCGCCGCATAGGCGAGGATCGTCGCGCCCAGGCCGCGCTTGACCATGGCCTTGGTCATGCTCACGCTGTCGACCTCGAAGGCGACGTTGAGCCGTGCGCCGTTCTGGATCGCCGCCTGCTCGATCAGGCGCCGGTTGCTGTGCGGAAGGCTCGGCAGGATGAGCGACAATCCTGCCAGCTCGCGCCAACGGATCGTGTCGGAAGCCGTCTCGCCCGATTGATCCGGTGGAGCTGCAACGACCATGCGGTCGTGCAGGATCGGTGCGAGCTCGATGCCGTCGAGCGGCGGTGGATTGTAGAGCACGGCAATGTCGAGCCGGCGGTCGAGCAGCCATTCTTCCAGCGAGGAGCTGATGCCTTCGCGGACCTGCACCGAAGCCTGCGGCCAGCGCTTGCGCAGCTCGACCACCACCGATGGCGCGATGCGCAGGCCGGCGACGGGCGGCACCCCCAGCACGATGTGGCCGGCAAAGCTCGAGTCGGGCGAGCGGACCGCGCCCGGCATCTGATCGATCTGCAGCAACACGGCGTGCGCGTGCTCGAGAAACGTGGTGCCTGCGCGGGTCAGACGGACACCACGGCCGTGTCGCACCAGCAGCGCGACGCCGAGCTCGTGTTCCAGCTTCATCAGCTGCCGGCTCAGGGCAGACTGTGCAACGTTGAGCATCGCCGACGCCCGGCTCAGGCTGCCCGCGCGCGCCACCTGCACGAAGTAACGAAGCTCGCGGATGTCGATGGCCGTGTCCTCCGCGCCGCCGCCTGCCGCAATTTATTGCAAGCTGACCATGACGAGTCAAACAGTGCCGTTCAGCCGGCACTCACCAGGATGAGACGAGCCTTTTGCCCATGAACTGGATCCATCTCGACGGACTGACCCTGCGCTACGAAGCGACGGGTAAGGGAGCGCGGACCCTCGTGCTGCTGCACGAGCTCGGCGGCAGCCTCGACAGCTTCGATGCCTTCATGTCAGCGCTGCGGGACGATCGGCATGTTCTGCGATATGATCTGCGCGGGGCCGGACTGTCGGAGAAGCCGCGATCGTCCTTCAGTTTCGGTGATCACGTCGGTGATCTCCACCGGCTGCTCGCAGCGCTCGGAATCGCGGGACCGGTCGACATCGCAGGCGTCGCCGCGGGCGCTGCGGTGGCCGTCAACTTCGCGCTGACTTATCCGGATCGCGTGTCCTCCCTGGCGCTATGCGCGCCCGCGCTCAGCGTCGATGCGGATCGCGTGCACTATCTGGCCCGGCGGTCCGAACTCTGCATGCGTTCTGGCATGCGCGCAGTGGCCGCCGAGACGTTGGATCGCTCCTATCCGCCCGAGCTGCGGCGCGATCGCAACGCCTACCTCACCTATCTCGGCCGCTTTCTCGGCAACGATCCGGTCGGCTACGCGCACAACAATCTCGCCTTCGCCAAGGTCGACCTGCTCGGGCGCTTGCGGGACATCCCGCATCGCTGCCTGCTGCTCGCCGGCGCGCATGATCTGTTGCGGCCGGAAACGCAGGTCGCGGCGCTGGCAGGCGTGATCCCGCACGCCCAATTTGCGAGGATCGATGAGGCCGGTCATCTGATGCAGGTGCAGGCGCCGGCCGAGATGGCGCGACGCCTTCTCGCGTTTCTCGCGCAGCCGGCTGGACAGCCCGCGCTGCCATGCGCGTCTTGACCGGGAGCGATCGCATGCGCATCAGAGACCTTGCTTTCGCCGACATGGATGACGCGCAGCGCGCGGTGGCGGAGGAGGCCATCGCCGGCAAACGTGGTCGCGTCCCGGCGCCGCTGCGGGCCTGGCTGCACAGTCCGGAGCTCGGACGCCGCGCCCAGAAGCTCGGCGAGTTCGTGCGCTACGACACATCACTGCCACCCGCTCTGTCCGAGCTCGCGATCCTGGTGACGGCGCGGCACTGGACCTCGCATGTCGAGTGGTATGCCCACAAGCGCGACGCGCTCGCCGCGGGCATCGACCCGGCCGTCATCAGCGCCATCGCGGAGCGGTGCGCGCCGGATTTCACCGACGGCACGGCGAAGCTGGTTCACGACTACACGAAAGTGCTGCTCGCAACCGGCCGGGTGCCGGATGATCTGCATGCGGCTGCGGCCGGCATCCTCGGCGAGCGCGGCGTGGTCGATCTGGTCGGCATCGCAGGCTACTACTCGCTGGTGGCGCTCACCCTCAACGCCTTCGACATCGGGCTGCCGGACGGCGAAACGCCGGAGCTCATGTCATGAGGAGACAAGCATGACCAAGCGCCTCGACGGCAAGGTCGCGATCATCACCGGCGCCGGATGCGTCGGTCCCGGCTGGGGCAACGGCCGGGCCGCCGCGGTCATCTTCGCGCGCGAGGGCGCCAGGGTGTTCGCCGTCGACAGCAACGCCGAACGCATGGAAGAGACGCAGGCCCGCGCCCATGCCGAAGGCGGCATCATCCAGGCTCACAGTTGCGATGTCACGAACGCGGCGGCGGTGGCCGCCATGGTCGATGCCTGTATCGCCGCGTTCGGACGGGTCGACATTCTCGTCAACAATGTCGGCGGATCGGCGCCGGGCGGCCCGGTCGAACTGACGGAGGAGGGGTGGGATCGGCAGCTCGATCTCAACCTCAGAAGCGTTTTCCTGACCTGCAAGTCGGTGCTGCCGCACATGGCCGCGCAGGGCGGCGGCGCGATCGTCAACACGGCCTCCACCTCGGGCATCCGCTGGACCGGAGCGGCGCAGGTCGGCTACGCCTCGGCCAAGGCCGCGGTGATCCAGTTCTCGCGCGTCGTCGCCGTGCAGTACGCGCCGCAGCGCGTGCGGGTGAACACCGTCGTGCCCGGCCAGATGCACACCCCGATGGTCGAGGCCCGTCTCGCCGGGCAGCGTGCCGGCGGCGACGTCGCGGCCCTGCTGCAGACGCGGCAGGCCCGCATCCCGCTTGGCTTCATGGGCGATGGCCGCGACACCGCCAATGCCGCGCTGTTTCTCGCCTCCGACGAGGCGCGCTTCATCACCGGTACGGAGATCGTTGTCGACGGCGGCATGAGCGCCCGCTGTGACTGAGACCATGAGCGCTGCCATATCCGACGTTTCGATCCAGACCGGGCGCCGCGTGCTGCCTGCCGGCGCCTGCGACGCGCATTGCCACATCTTCGGGCCGTTCGATCGGTTTCCGCTGCCGGACGATCGCAGCTTCACGCCGCCGGAGGCGCCCGAAGCCGCGCTGCGCCGGCTGCATGATCGTCTCGGCTTCGACCGTGCCGTCATCGTGCACAGCCAGGGCCATGGCCGGGACCATCGCCCGCTGCTCGATGCCCTTGCCGCGGGGCGCGGCCGCTATCGCGGCGTCGCCGTGCTCGGGTCGGACGTATCCGCCGAGGAGGTCGGGCGCCTCGATGTAGCGGGGGTCTGCGGCGTGCGTTTCAACTTCCTGGCCCATCTCGGCGGCGCGCCTGCGCCGCAGCGCATGCAGGCCGTGCTTGCGCTGGTCAGGCCGTTCGACTGGCATGTCGCGATCCATGTCACCGGCGCCGATCTCATGCGCTACGCCGATCTGATTGCGGCGATCGAAGCCCGCGTGGTCATCGACCACATGGCCAGGCCGGATCTGAGCCAGAACCTTGGGGCATGCCGGGAGATCCTGTTTCGCCTGCTCGACAGCGGGCGAGTCTGGGTCAAGCTCAGCGGCGCCGACCGCATCTCGCTCGCGGGCGCGCCCTATCATGACGTGGTGCCGTTCGCCCGCAGTCTGGCCGAGCACGCACCGGAGCGCGTGCTGTGGGGCAGCGACTGGCCGCACGTCAACATCAGCGGTCCGATGCCCGGTGATGCCGCCTTGGTCGATCTGGTGGCAGAGATCGCGCCGTCGGATTCGTTGCGGCAGCGGCTGCTCGTCGAGAACCCTGCCGAGCTGTTCGGCTTCGACACTCCGCCGCGCTGACGGGCCCGTCGCGCGAGGACATTGCCGCTCGTCCAGGTTCGTGGACAGCCATGTCTGGTGCGCTGATCTCTTCGACATCACCGAACGTGCGCCCTTTGAACCCACCGTGGCGCCGCTGCGTCACACGGATGCCGGCAATGCGGCCTGCGAAGATGCGGGGATTGTCGATCCTGGCCGGCCACGCTATCAACGTCGGCGTGTAAAGTTCTGGCCGTGAGTGGGGATCTACCGTGCCTGTCGCACTTGTCGTTTTGCTTCTCGACATTTCGCTGATCTACCATGCCTCGCGCACCGAACGGCTCCAGCCCTGGGCCTTCATCATCCTGATGGTGCCGATGATCGGCGCGCTCGCCTATATCGTCGTCGAGCTGGTCCCCGAATGGCTCGGCAGCCACGATGTCCAGAAGGCGCGCAAGCGCGTCGCGAGCAAGCTCGATCCTGACAAATACTATCGCGAATTGTCCGACCGCCTGGCGGTCACGGACACGATCGCCAACCGCGCTGCGCTGGCCGAGGAATGCGTCGTGGTCGGGCGTTATGACGAGGCCGAGCACCACTACGATCATATTCTAAGCCTGCCGATGGGCCACGAGCCGTTGTTCGCGCTCGGCAAGGCCAAGGCGCAGTTCGCCCGCCGACGTCCCGCGGACGCACTGGCAACGCTCGACGAGCTGCAGAAGAGCTGGCCGGACTACAACTCCGCCGAGGCGCATCTGTTGTATGCGCGGGCGCTGCAGGAGGCCGGCCGCACTGACGAGGCCCTCGAGGAGTATCAGGCGCTGCTGGACTATGCGCCGGGCAGCGAAGCGAAGGTCCGCTATGGCATGCTGCTCAAGCTGGTCGGCCGGATTGCCGAGGCCAAGATCGTGTTCACCGAGCTCCTGATCCAGATGAAGCGTGCCCCGCGCCACGTGCGCAAGGCGCAGGCCGAGTGGATCGCGATCGCCGAGAAGCAGCTCGCGGGGTGATAGAGCAAGGTGTGGCAGGGTGGGCAAAGCGGCCGCCGTCAGGCGGCAGCGTGCCCACCGTCGCGCGACGCGCTTGGTGCAAGACGGTGGGCACGGCGCCACTGCGAGCCCGCGCGAGGATGGGCCACGAATTCGCCTTTGCCCACCCTCCTGCTTCTCGTTCGGTGCTACGGCGAGCTGGCCGTTTCCGGCGTCCGCCGCTTCACCCGCTTGATCGTGCCAGAAAACGAGAACAGCGGCCGCTTGCCGGAATGCAGCATGCCGCGCAGGAAGATCAGCGAGGCACCGGCGCGGGTAACCTCGCCGGTGGCCTCCACCAGCTCGCCCTCGCGGGCCGCATCGAGGAATTCGGACGAGAACGAGACGGTGACACCCGGGCCGTGCATGATCCGCGCGGCGAAGGCGAACAGGCAGTAGTCGGCGAAGGTCATCAGGCAGCCGCCATGGACGTTGCCGCCGCCGTTCAAATGCTTCTTCTCGACTCGGAAGGCGCAGCGAATCGAGCCGTCGTCCTCCATCCGGTGCCAGAACGGGCCGGTGTGGGATTCATAGCTGTCGCGCATCCAGGTCCGCCAGCCGGCGAATTCGCCGTCGGTGGCGACGTGGATGCCCGGGCGGTTCTCGAAGGCGGAACGGGATAGGTCGTGCACGTGTCAGGGCCTTTAACTGTTGATTTACCATCTTAAATCCGATTGGTCGCCAATCTGCAAATATCCCGGCTGGCGGGTCCAGGCCAAAGCTCTGGACAGGGCGGAATAGGGCCGTAAAAGGCCTTTTACCCTCCCGCCTATCTTTCTATGAAGCAGGCTTCACGGGACCAGCGGCCCACGGGGCAGAGGCATTTCTCCATGCGTAATGAACCGCAGATCACCCCCGAGCTCGTCGCCGCCCACGGGCTGAAGCCCGACGAGTATGAGCGCATCCTCAAGCTGATCGGGCGGGTGCCGACCTTCACCGAGCTCGGCATCTTCTCGGCGATGTGGAACGAGCATTGCTCGTACAAATCGTCGCGCATTCATCTGCGCGGGCTGCCGACCAAGGCGCCCTGGGTGATCCAGGGCCCGGGCGAGAATGCCGGCGTGATCGATATCGGCGACGGCCAGGCGGTCGTGTTCAAGATGGAGAGCCACAACCACCCGAGCTATATCGAGCCCTACCAGGGCGCGACCACCGGCGTCGGCGGCATCCTGCGCGACGTCTTCACGATGGGCGCGCGCCCGATCGCCTGCCTGAATGCGCTATCGTTCGGCGCACCCGAGCATCCCAAGACCCGCCATCTCGTGTCCGGCGTGGTCGCCGGCGTCGGCGGCTACGGCAACTCGTTCGGGGTGCCGACGGTCGGCGGGCAGACCCGGTTCCACACCCGCTATGACGGCAATATCCTGGTCAACGCAATGGCGGTCGGCCTCGCCGATTCCGACAAGATCTTCCTCGCGGCGGCCTCCGGCGTGAACATGCCGATCGTCTATCTCGGCTCCAAGACCGGCCGCGACGGCATCCATGGCGCCTCGATGGCCTCGGCCGAGTTCGACGATGCCTCCGAGGAGAAGCGCCCGACCGTGCAGGTCGGCGATCCCTTTGCCGAGAAGCTGCTGCTGGAAGCCTGCCTCGAGATCATGGCGGCCGATTGCGTGATCGCGATCCAGGACATGGGCGCGGCGGGCCTGACCTGCTCGGCGGTCGAGATGGGCGCCAAGGGCGATCTCGGCGTCGATCTCAATCTCGATGCGGTGCCGACCCGCGAGACCGGCATGAGCGCCTATGAGATGATGCTCTCCGAGAGCCAGGAGCGCATGCTCATGGTGCTGAAGCCGGAGAAGGAGAAGGAAGCCGAGGCGATCTTCCGCAAATGGGGGCTCGACTTCGCCGTCGTCGGCTACACCACGCCGAGCAAGCGTTTCGTCGTCAAGCATGGCGGCGACGTCATGGCCGACCTTCCGATCAAGGAGCTCGGCGACGAGGCGCCGCTCTATGACCGGCCGCATGTGGCGTCGCCTGCGCTACCGGTGATCCATGCCCGCGAGGTCGAGGCGCCGATGGACATCATCCCGGCGCTGGAGAAGCTGATCGCAACGCCGGACCTGTGCTCCAAGCGCTGGATCTGGGAGCAGTACGACCACGTCATTCTCGGCAACACCGTGCAGCGTCCCGGCGGCGATGCCGCCGTGGTCCGCGTGCAGGATGGCCCGAAGGGACTGGCCCTGACCGCCGACGTCACGCCGCGCTATTGTGAAGCCGACCCGTTTGAAGGTGGCAAGCAGGCGGTCGCGGAAGCCTGGCGCAACATCACCGCGGTCGGCGGCCGGCCGCTCGCCATCACCGACAATCTCAATTTCGGCAATCCGGAGCGCCCTGAGATCATGGGTCAGTTCGTCGGCTGCCTGAAGGGCATCTCGGAGGCCTGCCGCGCGCTCGACTTCCCGGTCGTGTCCGGCAACGTCTCGCTCTACAACGAGACCAACGGCCGCGCGATCCTGCCGACGCCCTCGATCGGCGGCGTTGGCCTGCTCGACGATTTCACCAAATCGGCGAGCATCGCCTTCACGGCCGAGGGCGAGGCGATCCTGCTCGTCGGCGAGACCCATGGCTGGCTCGGCCAGTCGGTCTATCTGCGCGACGTCTGCGGCCGCGAGGAGGGCGCTCCGCCTCCGGTCGATCTCGAAACCGAGAAGCGTAACGGCAATGTCGTGCGCGGCATGATCCATGCGGGCACCGCGACTGCGGCGCACGACCTTTCCGACGGCGGCCTGCTGGTGGCGCTCGCCGAGATGGCGATGGCGTCAGGCATCGGCGCGCGGCTGCTCGCGGCGCCCGCCGCGCTGGTGCCGCACGCCTATTGGTTCGGCGAGGATCAGGCGCGCTATCTCGTGACGGTGCCGGAGACCGAGGCGGGTCGCGTGCTTGCCAAGATGCGCGGTGCCGGCGTGCCCTGCACGCGGATCGGCACCACCGGCGGCACCGCGCTTGCGATCGCCGGCGAGGCGTCGGTCGAGATTGCTGAGCTCAAGGTCCGGTCCGAGAGCTGGCTGCCGGGCTACATGGGCGGGACGGCGGCCTAACCCGCCATCCGCTTCACGGCGACGGTCTATATCGACGCCGTCGCACAGATGAGCGAAGCGACGTCCGGAATCTGGATCACTGTCCTGGGGCGCGCTTCGCTCGCCCGGGCTACGGCGCTCCATTTACAACATGTTCGTCGCGCCCGGAATCCGCCGCAGCATCCAGGTCGCGCCCCAGCTCAAGAGCACGGTGCCCACGAAGGCGATCGTGGCCTTGGCGATCGCCGGCAGATTGAGGTCGAACAGCCAGTACTGGATCCACAGCACGATCGGATAATGCACCAGGAACATGCCGTAGGCATCGGCCTGCATGCGGTCGAGCACCGAGAATTCCGAGCGGCGGTTGTTGAGAAAGTAGGACAGGATCGCGAACATGATCGCGGCGCTGAAGATCACGAACAAGAAGCCATAGGCCCCTTCGTACCAGTTCGGCAGATCGGGCGGATTGCCGAGCACCTGACGCTTGATCGTGATGAGGACCCACAACAACGCGTAGGGCACGAGCGTCACCACGATCCAGGCGCCGAGCCCGCGCTGCGACATCTGGCCTTCCGCGGCCAGCAGGCCACGCTCGAAATTGGCCGAGCCTATTCCCGCGCCGACGTAGAAATACGCGGCGTAGAGCAGCACACGGCTGACCTGGACCGAGAACGGGCCGAGTTCGAACCAGTAGGTCGGCCCGAAATAGAGCCGGGACGGAATGTAGAGCACGCCCGTGATCAGCAGAAAGACGAAGAAGAAGTCGCGCGGATTGTCGAAGGCGCGCTGCGACAGGCGATTGATCGGCTCGAGCAGGCGCGGCGAGACGCGGTACAGCAGGGCCGCCGAGGTGTCGAACGTCAGCAGCACCCAGATGAACCAGATCGGTCCGCTCGGCCACGGACCGACGGTGACGGTCTTCCACCAGAAGGCGGAGAACGTCGTGTCCGGGTTGGCGCGCAGCTCGATCGCATAATAGGCGATCGGTATGATGGTCAGCGCCGCGATGGCAAACGGCAGGCCGAGGCGCAGCAACCGGTCGCGCAGGAATTGCAGCGTCGACTTGTGCGCAAGGCCCGACCACACGAACAGGCCCGACAGGAAGAAGAACATGGCCATGAAGAAGCTGTCGGTGGCCAGCACGATGCAGTCGAAGCCGAGGAAGGACGTCGGATCGGTGTGCCCGAAATAGGTGTAGGGGATCACGGCGTGGTGGAGCAGCACCACCAGCGTCAGGAATGTCCGGGCGTGGTCGAGCGCTGCGTTGCGCGCCCTGGCGCGGGGGCGGGCCTGAAGCTCGACCTTTGCCGCTGCCGCCGACTGCGTAACCGATATGACCATGTGCCCCCCGCGCCGCTGTCCTGTCCAATGTGCTGACGATGCTGCAAACCAGCAAGCGCGACGCCCCGCAAGCCGGTATCTCACACATGCCCGCTGATTTTTCGATCCTGACCGTAGCTACGGACCGCCGAGCCTGATGTTACCGAACAGCCGGCGCGAAGCCGCAAACTTCGTCGGCAAGGCTAACCCCAGGAACCGGTTCCCATTCCCGTCGTTAGTGGAGCGGAACGCGCCGGGGCGGCGCATGAGTGGAGGAATGTATCGTGACTCTTCTGAAATGGGCGCTGCTGTTCTTCGTGATCTCGGTGGTCGCCGGTATTCTCGGCTTCACAGGGGTCTCGGCAGCTTCCGCCGATATCGCTCGCATTCTGTTCTACGTCTTCCTGGTGATCTTCCTCGTGCTCCTGATCCTGGGACTGACGATCTTCAGGGTGTAGTTGGACCGCGCGGTCACTCGGGGCGTCCGCCGTTTTGCTTGGCTGAAAAAGCCCACGGCACGGCGTCCGCCTCGGCTGCACGTCAGTCGGCGCTTGCTTCTTCGATCCGCACCTTGTCGGGATAGAACGCCAGATAGCCCGAAATCTCCGCCATGGCGGGGAACGGCGTCTCATAGCTCCAGATCGCGTTCTCCAGGGTCCCGCCATTGGCGAGAATGCTGAAATAGCTGGCATCGCCCTTGTAGGGGCAATGGGTGACCCGTTCGGTGCGCTGGAACAGCTGAGTTTTGGCATCGTCCCGCGGCACATACAGGACTGCGGGATAGCTGGCTTCTTTCAGCGAGAGCGCCCGCGTGGTCTCGGCGATCACAACGCCGTCGGCGAGGACGCGGACGCGCTTCGGGTGGGGGGTAATCGTGATCGGGTGATCCGGCCCTGGAAGCTTCATGTCATCGCCCTCATGGCTGACACCAGGGTGCGGCACCCGGTCCAGCGTTTTTTGTCCTTAGGCAGTATATAGTGGTTCCTGGCGTGACCTCGAAAGCGGTTCGGGGTAAATTTGCTTATCACGGTCGCGCGAGAGCGCCTTGATTCGCCGCGTTCGACGGCGCACTGAAGGGCGGCGAACTGCGTGCTCACGGACGGGTGCTTCCGGACCGAGCACAGAAGGAGATACATTGGGATGCCCATGGATGCCCGCGATATCGAGCAGATGATCAAGGCCGCCATTCCCGACGCCCAGGTGACGATTCGCGATCTCGCCGGCGACGGTGACCACTATGCCGCGACCGTGATCTCCGAATCCTTCCGCGGCAAGTCCCGCGTGCAGCAGCATCAGCTCGTCTATCAGTCGCTGCGTGGCCAGATGGGCGACGTGCTGCACGCGCTCGCCCTTCAGACCGGAGTGCCTGACCAGCACTGACGGCATCAGGCAGACAGGACAGCACTCACCGCAAGGAGCAAGGATGGCGGCCGGGACTTCGAGCGGTGCGCTCTTCCGGGTGCTGGAGCCGAACCAGCATGGCCGGGTCACGTCCGTCGAGCTGTTCTTCGATCTCGTCTTCGTCTACGCCGTAACGCAGATTTCCCATTTTCTGCTCAGTCGTTTCACGCTCCCCGGAGCGCTGGAAACCGGACTCCTGTTTCTCGCGGTGTGGTGGGTCTGGGTGTACACCGCCTGGGTCACCAACTGGCTCGATCCCGAGAAAACCCCCGTTCGCCTGCTGTTGTTCGGCCTGATGTTGGCCGGTCTCGTGCTGTCGATGGCCATGCCCCGGGCGTTCGAGGATCGGGGATTGTGGTTCGCCAGCGCTTACGCCGCGATGCAGGTCGGCCGGACGCTGTTCTGGGTTCTGGTGACACCCGCGCCGCGCCGCGAGGCGCGGGCAAATGCTACCCGTATCCTGTGCTGGCTGAGCGCGTCCGCAGTGTTCTGGCTGCTGGGCGCCTTTGCCGAGGGCGAGCAGCGGCTGATGCTCTGGGGGGCTGCCATCGCCATCGAATATGCCTCGCCGTCGGTTCGGTTCTGGATCCCTGGCCTTGGCGCCTCGACGTTGGAGGACTGGACCATCGAGGGCGGCCACATGGCGGAACGCTGCGCCGGCTTCATCCTCATCGCGCTGGGCGAGTCGATCGTCATGACCGGGGCGACGTTTGCTGACATCGATTGGACCGCGGCCAGCGTCGCCGCCTTCGTCTGCGCGTTCGTCGGCTGCGTGGCCATGTGGGGAATCTATTTCAACCGCGGAGCCGAGGCCGGCTCCGCGTTGATCTCGCATTCAAACGAATCCGGGCGCGTCGCCCGTTCCGCATACACTTATCTCCACATGCCGATCGTGGCCGGCATCATCCTGACGGCGGTTTCCGACGAGATTGTCCTCAAGCACCCGCTGGGTCACTCAGACCCGAACACGGTGGCAACGACGATCGGCGGTCCGTTCGTCTTCCTGCTCGGGGCCATCCTGTTCAAGCGTGAGATCCGGGGCTTCCTGCAGTTGTCCCACGGCGTCGCCATGCTGGCGCTGATCGGGCTCGGATGGTTCGCAACCGAGCTGTCGCCCTTGGTTCTCTCCGCGTTGACCAGCGCGCTGCTGGCGATCGTCGCGCTGTGGGAGGCGCTCTCGCTCCGGTCGAAGCCGGAGCCTCATGCCTCCGCGACCAGCGCCTGAACGGAGAACATTTTCGCAGCATCCGTCCAGACCGTCCGGACCCTCCAGCCCGAACCCCGGGCCAGCGCTCCGAACCGCTCGATGCTGTATTTGTAGCTGTTCTCGGTGTGAATGCTCTCGCCGGCGCGGAACGAGACGGTGGTGCCCAGCAGACGAACCGTCTGCGGCTTCCGCGCGATCAGATGCATCTCGATGCGGTGCTGCTCGCGATTGTAGATCGCTCGATGGACGAAGCCCGACAGGTCGAAATTGCCGCCCAGCTCCCGGTTGATCCGCACCAGCAGATTGAGGTTGAAGCGCGCGGTCACGCCGGCTCCGTCGTTGTAGGCGTCATGCAGGATGCGCTCTTCCTTTTCGAGGTCGACGCCGACGACCATCAGTGCTCCGGCCCCCAGAATCTCGCGCGCGGAGCGGAGGAAGCGGCAGGCCTCATGCGGCTCGAAATTGCCGATGGTCGATCCCGGAAAGAAGCCGACCTTCGGCTTGCCATGAATGGCATCGGGCAATTTGAACGTCGTGGTGAAGTCGGCGATGACCGGGTGCACGGCGAGGTCGGGGAAATCCCGGCGCAGGCTGTCGGCCTGCTCCGTCAGAAAGTCTCCGGAGATATCGACCGGAACATAGGCCGCAAAGCGGCAGCTTTCCAGCAGCAGCCGCACCTTGGTGGTCGCACCGGCGCCAAACTCGATCAACGCGGCGTCGTCGGGAATGATCTTGGCGATCTCGGCCCCGCGATCCCTGAGGATGCCGAGCTCGGTGCGCGTCGGATAGTACTCCGGCAAGCGCGTGATCTGCTCGAACAGGTCCGACCCCTTCGCGTCATAGAAATATTTCGGCGGCAGCAGCTTGGGGTGCTGCGTGAGACCTGCAACCGCATCACTCGCGAAGGCCGACGTCGTCTCGTCCGGAAGATGGGCGTTGGCCAGGGCGGGCGCGTACACGTTCATGATACTCTCCTGACGCGCGCAGACAGGCGCGTTTGTCGGGCTTAGGGATTGATACTGGCTCAGGCGTAGTCAGCGAGCCGGAGCCCCGTGAATTGCCAGCGATGATGCGGATAGAAGAAGTTGCGGTAGCTGAAACGGCTGTGGCCGGCAGGGGTCGCGAGCGATGACCCGCGCAGCACCAGCTGGTTGACCATGAACTTGCCGTTGTACTCGCCGAGCGCCCCTTCCACGGCGCGGTAGCCGGGATACGGGCTATAGGCGCTGCGGGTCCATTGCCAGACGATGCCGAAGGCGTCGTTGAGCTGATTGCCGCGCGCCGCGATCTCCCATTCCATCTCGGTGGGCAGGTGCTTGCCGCGCCAGCGCGCGAACGCATCGGCTTCGTAGTAGCTGATGTGGCAAACGGGGGCGTTCGGGTCGATGGAGCGCAATCCGCCGAGCGTCATCATGCGCCACTCGCCCTCGACCTTGTACCAGTGGCCGGGGGCCTGCCAGCCGTCGCGCGTGGCTGTGGCGAAGCCGTCCATGAGCCAGAGCGTAGCCGTCCGGTAGCCGCCGTCGTCCATGAAGGCGAGCCAATCGGCATTGGTCACGAGGTTGCGCGCGATCTGGACCGGCCCGACGAGGGCCCGGTGGGCCGGCCTCTCATTGTCGAAATGATAGCCGTCCCCGGCGTGGCCGACGGTGTGGATGCCTTCGGGGAGGCTGATCCAATCGTCGCCCGTGCCGGACCGGACTGGAAAGCTCCAGGATGGATCGTAGGCCGGGGCGATCGGGTTCTGCGCGAACGCATGCAGGATATCGGTCAGCATCAGCTCCTGATGCTGCTGCTCATGGTTCAGGCCCACCTCCAGCAGCGGCGCCACGGCCTCGAATGTCGCCGCGTCGGCGCCGCCCAGGAATTTGACCATGGCTGCGTCGACATGCTGCCGGTAGGCCGCGATGTCCGCGGCCCCCGGACGGGTGATCAGGCCGCGCTCGCCACGGGTGTGACGCGGGCCCGCGCTCACGTAATAGGAATTGAACAGGAACGCATAGTCGGGATGGAAGGGCGGGTATTCCTGGCAGTGCTCGCCCAACACGAACTGCTCGAAGAACCAGGTCGTGTGAGCGCGGTGCCACTTGGCCGGGCTTGCATCCGGCATGGACTGGATGACCTGATCCTCCGGGCTCAACGGCGCCGCACGGCGTTCCGTCTCGTCCCGGACTGCCAAAAACCGCTCGATCAGGCTCCCGGGGAGGGGACCAGACCAGGTCCGTAGCGCATCTGTGGTGGGGAGCTGAGCTGTGGCGGAGGCTGAACTGGTCACGAGGGTCTCCGTGAGAGGGGAGAAAACGACGTTCGGCGGAACAAGTTCCTTCGGGCAGTTCGTCCTAAATGGGGGCTCGGTTTCGGGATAAAACCCTCCCGGAGGCATTATATTGCTGCCGTCAGCCTATGCTCCGGCGGGTCGGCGCCACGATCGCCGCTCCTTGGCATTTTACTTTGGCTGAACAACGGTTTGCGCTACACATGCTGGGTGGTGACGGTCGGCCGTGGCCAATGTGGTCCGCGCGCGATCCATCGGCACCGAGCCCCAGGCGTTCCTTGAGGCGCCCCAGAGGAAGCGAAGATGAGCATTGAGCAATTCATTGACAACGAAGTGAAGTCGAACGACGTCGTCCTGTTCATGAAGGGAACGCCGCAGTTTCCGCAATGCGGATTCTCGGGACAGGTCGTGCAGATCCTCGATCACGTCGGCATCGGCTACAAGGGCCTCAACGTGCTCGAGTCCGCCGAGCTCCGCGACGGCATCAAGACCTACTCGAATTGGCCGACGATCCCGCAGCTCTACGTGAAGGGCGAATTCGTCGGCGGTTGCGACATCGTGCGCGAGATGTTCCAGAGCGGCGAACTGCAGCAGCTGTTCACCGACAAGGGCGTCCCGGTCGGCACGGCAGCGTCTGCCTGAGCTATCCGGTCCGCACCATCGGCGCGACCCGTTTCGAGATCATCGTCGCCGACATCACCAGGCTCAGCGTTGACGCCATCGTCAACGCCGCCAATTCCTCGTTGCTCGGCGGTGGTGGCGTCGACGGTGCGATCCACCGCGCCGCGGGGCCTGATCTCGTGATGGAGTGCCGCATGCTCCATGGCTGCAAGACCGGCGAGGCCAAGATCACGAAGGGCTACCGGCTGCCGGCCCGGCACGTGATCCACACGGTCGGCCCGGTCTGGCAGAGCGGCGACCGCGGCGAGCCGGACCTGCTGGCCTCGTGCTACCGCCGCTCGATCGAGCTGTGTCACACGCATCTCCTGGACTCCGTCGCGTTTCCCGCGATATCGACCGGCATCTTTCGCTTTCCCGCCGATCGTGCCGCGTCGATTGCGGTCACGACGTCGATCGAGGCGATCAGCGAGGAAACGTCGCTCGCCCAGATCGTGTTCTGCTGTTTCTCGGAGCAGAGCGCCGAGCTGCATGATCAGGCGCTGAGCGAGGCCATGGTGAGCCGCGCTCGCTCGGGTTCGGCGAGGTGACGGCGACCGGCCTGCGGCGGGGCAGTTAGCATGCAGCAACTGGTTTCTCGACGCACCGTGCTCGGTGTGCTCCTCGCGGCGCCCATGCTGCCGGCCCTGGCCCGCGCAGGCGGACCGTCGCCGCGCGATCTCGACCGGCCGCGCCTCGACACCGTCTCCGACTATTTCCGCAACGAGGTCTCCGCCGGCAACATTCCCGGCGCGGTCGTGCTTGTCCAGCAGCACGGCCGTCCGGCCCTGCTGCAGAGCTTCGGCTATCGCGACCCCGCGACCCGCGCGGCGATGACGGAGGACGCGATCTTCCGCGTCTACTCGATGTCGAAGCCGGTCACCTCGGTGGCCGCGATGATGCTGGTCGACGACGGCAGGCTGGGGCTCGATGATCCCCTGTCGAAATACATTCCCAGCTTTGCTGATGTGAAGGTCGGCGATACTCGGCTTGTGCGTCCGATCACCATTCTCGACCTGCTGCGCCACACCTCGGGCATCACCTACGGCTTCTACGGCGAGACGGCCGTCCGCAGGCTCTATGCCAATGCGCATCTGTTCGACGGCGACATCGACAACGCGACCTTTGTCGAACGCCTCGCCGGGCTGCCGCTGGCCGAGCAGCCGGGCACGTTGTGGGACTACGGCCACTCGACCGACGTGCTCGGCCGCGTGATCGAGGTCGTCTCGGGCCGCTCGCTCTATGAGTTCGAGAGAGAACGGCTGCTGGGTCCGCTCGGCATGCGCGAGACCGCTTTCTTTCTCGCCGACCAGAGCCAGCGCGGCCGCGTCGCCGAGCCGTCGCCGCGCGACTGGTTCGATCGGCCGATCGCGGGCCTCGACGATCCTCTTCGGCCCAAACGCTGGGAGTCGGGCGGGGCCGGCATGATCAGCACCATCTCCGACTACGCGCGGTTCGCGCAGATGCTGTTGAACGGCGGCGAGCTCGAGGGCCGCCATTATCTGAAGCCTGAGACGATCGCGCTGATGACGCGGGACCATGTCGTGGGGGTGGGGATTCTCCGTGACGACCTCTATTTTCCAGGCGCCGACAGCGGCTTCGGCTTGGGCTTTTCCGTCCGCCTCGCGGAGAAGTCGCTGGTGCCATCAGGCGAGTATGGCTGGGATGGCGTCGGCGGGACGTTCTTCTTCATCGATCCCGCCGATGACCTGTTCGTCATCGTCATGATGCAGGCCCCCTCGCAGCGCGGCCGCATCGCGCGCGAGCTGCGGCAGCTGGTCTATGGGGCACTCGCGCCGTAACCCTCATGCCGTGCGCACGATCTCCCTGACATGGCCGACCGTCTCCTCGATCATTCCTGCGCTGACGTCGAGATGGGTGCAGGCGCGGATGCGGCCGTCCATCATTGCGAGCAGCACGCCGCGCTTGCGTAATTCGCCGACCATCTTGTCGCCGCTGACGCCGGCGCCGTCGGGCTTGAAGAACACGAGATTGGTCTCTGGCTCCTGCACCTCGACGCCCTGGATCTGCGACAGCCCGCGCGCCAGCGCCCGTGCATTGGCGTGGTCCTCGGCCAGCCGATCGACGTGATGATCGAGCGCGTAGATGCAGGCGGCCGCGACGATTCCGGCCTGGCGCATCGATCCGCCCAGCCGCTGCTTCCAGCGCCAGACCTCGTCGATGAAGGCGGCGCTGCCGGCGAGCGCGCCGCCGATCGGTGCGCCCAGTCCCTTGGAGAAATCGATCCAGGCCGAATCCCAGCCCGCGGTCATCTCTGCGGCCGGAATGCCGGTAGCCACCGTCGCATTGAGCAGCCGCGCGCCATCCATGTGCGTCGCCATGCCCTGGGCTTTCGCAATCTGCACGATCTCGTCGAGCGCGGTCTTCTTCCAGATCGTGCCACCTCCGATATTGGCGGTCTGCTCGACGCTCACCACGGTCTGCGGCGGCTGGTAGCGCGAGCGCGGATGCAGCGCCGCGCGGAATGTCTGCGGCGTGAACTGGCCGTCGGGACCCTTCAGCTGGGTGACCTGGAAGCCGCCGAGCGCGGCATGCGCGCCGCCCTCGCGCGAGATGATGTGCGCGGTCTCGTGCGCCAGGATCTCATCGCCCGGCCGGCAATGCACCAAGGTCGCCGCGACGTTGCACATCGTGCCCGACGGCATGAACACCGCGGCTTCCTTGCCGAGCAGCGCGGCGACGCGGCCGCACAGCTCATGCACGGTCGGATCGTCGCCGCTCTGCTCGTCGCCGACCTCTGCCCGCGCCATCGCCTCGCGCATCGCTGGCGTCGGACGGGTCTGGGTGTCCGACAACAGATTGACGCGCACGGGCGGCGCCTTGGGATCACGCGGGGGCGGGGTGTAAGACATCGGCAGTCCTCGTTCGGCTTTCACAGCCGGACCTTACCCAACTCGCACCGCTCCCGCAAAACGCTCCTCCTTTGATCACGCCGCAAGCGGTGGGTTGAGCCAGATATCCGGCCGCCGCGACCGTCTTGTCTCGATCGGCTCGGCGACCAGCGGCGGCGCATCAGTGCAATCGAAAACCCAGGACTCGAGCGGGCTTTGCCGTGACGGAGAGAGCTGAAGCGCGCCGCTGGCGCCGACCGGGCGCTGCCGCCTTATGTTCCAGCCCATGTTCACCGCCGCCCAGCCGACCAGCATCGTCTGCCATTCGTCGGTGAGCTCACGGGTGTCGTCGAAACAATGGAGAAGTTCGAGCGCGAACGGATCGTAAGGGAGCTGCGCGTCGGCAAAGGTGAGCCCGGTTCCGAGGTGGCGGATCACATGGGCTGTCGCATCGGACTGGACGTGCCAGCAGGAGCGCTCGAGATGATCGAAGACCGTCGAGGGATAGAGGCCGTCGTTGAACCGGTAACGGATCCCCGAGGGCCGGGCGCGTAACGGTGGCGCCCGCAATGGCGGCAGAGGCGGAGTGCCGACCGCATCGGCCGGCAACGCGCCGAAGATGATATTGCGCCTGTTGAACTCCATGGCGAACGCCCCGCTACTTTACAACTGCGGACAGTGAATCACGGGATGGATTCGCTGTCAGCGGGGCTTGAGGCGATTTCATGGCACCTGTTGCATTCGGGAATCGGTCGCTCGTTCCTCAAACCGCAAAAAGAAAGGCCCCGGCGAAGCGGGGCCTTTCGGAATATCAGATGGGAGCGGACGTTCGTCCGGTCAAGATCAGCGCGAGTAGAACTCGACGATCAGATGCGGCTCCATCTGCACCGCGAACGGCACGTCCGACAGCGCGGGGATGCGGATGAACTTCGCGGTCATCTTGCCGTGATCGGCTTCGATATAGTCGGGCACGTCACGCTCAGCGAGCTGGGAAGCTTCCAGCACCACGGCGAGCTGCTTGGAGGATTCCTTGACCTCGATCACGTCGCCCGGCTTGAGCTGATAGCTCGAGATGTTGACCTTGCGGCCGTTCACCTTGATGTGGCCGTGATTGATGAACTGGCGCGCGGCGAACATGGTGGCGACGAACTTGGCGCGGAACACCACGGTGTCGAGACGGCGCTCGAGGATGCCGATCAGGTTCTCGCCGGTGTCGCCCTTGATACGGCCGGCCTCGACATAGATGCCGTGGAACTGGCGCTCGGAGATATTGGCGTAATAGCCCTTCAGCTTCTGCTTGGCGCGCAGCTGCACGCCGAAGTCGGACAGCTTGCCCTTGCGGCGCTGGCCGTGCTGGCCGGGGCCGTATTCACGGCGGTTGACGGGGCTCTTCGGGCGGCCCCAGATATTCTGGCCCATGCGGCGATCGATCTTGTACTTCGCCTCACTGCGCTTAGTCATCGCGTCCTCTTCAAGTCGTTCGGGTTTGAGGAAACGCGCCCTCCTGTGTGTCCGGGAAACCCGGTTCACCGACAGGCCCATCCCCAAAGCATGAAGGGACAAGGCCACGGGTCGCGAAACGCAACGCGGGCCGAAAGCGGCCCGCGAGCAAGGGGGGTTCTAAGGGAGAAACCGCCGTGCTGTCAAACCGCTAGCGCCACATTTTGCGGTCAAATCGCTCTTGAAGCTCAATTTCACCCTCAACGGCCGTCTTATGTCGCAATCGGCCCGCGAGCCCCGTGCCCTCAGCCGCCGATCGCCCGGACCGGTTTGGCCTCGGCGGCGCGCGAAGCCCTGAGCTCGGCCGCAATCTCGCCGTTCAGCACCTGTTCCAGCCGCGCAAAGGTCCGGGCGATCAGGGCCGCGTCCGTCACCCGGTGGTCCCAGCGGATCATGGCGCCGATGGTGCCGTCGGGCTTGGCCACGTCGAAGCTGAGGATGTACGGCCCGGGGCTGAGCGCGTGCAATTCGCCGCCGCCATAGGCCGAGACCCCGGTCACGGCGAAATTGCCGAACCAATTGGCGCGCTGGCGGCCGAAATTGAGCCCGACCAGCCAGGCGATCGGGCGCAGCGGCCAGGGCAGGCGGGTGGTCAGCATGATCTTGCGGAACATCGGCACCTGGTCGATCGGTGCTTCCTTACCATGACGTATGATGGCATCGACCTCGGCCAGCGACAGCTGGTCGGGGTCGCCGACCCGCTGCGGCAGCACGCAAGGCTGGCCGTCCTCGATCCGGGAGATCGCGACCATCGCGACGTTGCGCGGCAGCTCGTAGAAGCAGGGTCGCGGCCATTTGGCATAGAGCGTGCGCAGGGTCGGCTCTTCCAGGGCGACCAGCGCGAACGCCTTGACGAAGATCGCGGCGAAGCCGGGCGGGCGGGCGGCGAGGCTTCGTGCTTCAAGCAGCGGCCGGACGTTCAGGGTCCGCGCCAGCGAGACGAACGGCACGCCCGCGGAGGCGCGCATCAGATCGATGATCAGGCGGCGCGGCAGCGAGATGGTCCTGGTCGTTCCGCGCATCCTGAAACCCGACCTCCCGTTTGGTCTGCTTGGCCTTGTCCGGTCCCGGCGGCGGCTGCTGATACCACCGGGCGCCGGCTTACGGAAGCGCTGCTCTATGGCGCGGGCGAGGCGAGCGGCTTGGTCTTGTCGACGACGTAAACCCCGAGCACCTTCAGGCTCTTGTCGCCGTGAACCTTGGCGTCGTGGACAACGCCGGCCGGGATCTGGAACGAATCGCCGGCCTTGAGGTGCCGGTCGGGCTGGCCCTCGACGACGAGTTCGGCCTCGCCGTCGAGGATATAGCCGGTCTCGACCCCGGGATGGGTATGGCGGCCCGCGGCTCCCCCGGCCGCGACCTCGGCGATCGCCTGGACGATGGTATAGCCGTCCGGGAAATCGGTCTTCTGCAGCATCGTGCGCTTGATGGCCGGCTGCTGCGCCAGGGCGGCGCCGAGCCCGAGCACGGAAAGCGACAGGCCGAAAATCGTCTTCTTCATCATGGTCTTCTCCCCCAATGTTGTTTTTCGTTTGGAACCTGAAGCCTGCGCCATATCGGCGCCGAATCAGCGCTTGATCCCCTCGAAGCTTGCGGCAATGCCGCGCTGGAACAAGGACCAGTCGAAGCCGAGCGCCAGCGCCACGTAGCCGCGCGCGATCATCGCGTTGGCCTGCTCGGCCGAGCGCGCCGCGCCGCCGATCGGCACGCCCGACTTGAGAATGCCGGCCTCGGCGCGGGCGATCAGGGATTTCACTTGCGGGTCTTCGAGTTGCCCGCGCTTGTTGATCGAGGTGGCGAGGTCGCCGGGGCCGATCACGGCGATGTCGATGCCGGGCGTGGCCATGATCTCGTCGATGCATTCGACCGCCTCGACATGCTCGATCGTCACCATGCAGACCATATCGTCGTCGGCCGTGGCCATGTAATCGGCCATCGATACGTTCCAGTGGAACGGCGCGTGGAACGGACCCCATAGGCGGTCGCCGCGGGGCGGATAGCGGACGCTGCGCGCCGCCTTCTCAGCGTCCGCGCGGCTCGAGATCATCGGGAAGTTGATGCCGAGCGCGCCGAGGTCCATCGGCGCTTTGGCCAGATGCGGCTCGTTGGCGGCGATCCGCACCAGCGGCACGCAGGGCGTGCCGGCCGTGGCCGTGATCATCGCATGCGCGGTGGAGAGATCGATCGGCCCGTGCTCGAGGTCGACGATGATCCAGTCGAGCTGTTGCGCCATGATGCGCACGGTCTGGATGCTCGGGATGGTGGCGATGGCGCCGAAGGTGGGCTGCTTGTCGCGCCAGGCCTGCTTGAGGCGGTTGAGCGGCTGTCGCGTCGCAGACATCGCAATCTCCCTCAGGCCGGCACGCGGCCGCCGAAAAAGGGCGTCAGCGCCCGGCTGAGCTGATGCGGCTTGTTCGAGGTGAAGATCATCACCGCGCCGCCATCGTCGGCGCTACCGGTTGGCGCTCCCAGCAGGTCGATGACGCGGCGCGCGATCGCCGGTGCCGGATCGATCCAGGCGACCTTCCACGGCGCGAGGCGCTCGAGCCGGTCGAGCAGCAGCGGATAATGCGTGCAGGCCAGCACGATCGTATCGGTACGCCCTGCGGGATCGGCGGCGTCGCCGGTGAAGCAGGGCACGATCTCGGCTGATATCGCAGCGTCGCTGACGGCGGTTCCGCTGAGCGCGGCCTCGGCCAGCGAGGCCAGTTCCGGCGAGCCCACCAGCGTGACGTCGCAGCCTCCGGCGAAATCGCGGATCAGCGCGTGGGTGTATTCCCGGGCCACGGTGGCCTTGGTGCCGAGCACCGACACGCGCTTGGTGTTCGACTGCGCGCAGGCCGGCTTGATCGCCGGCACGGTGCCGACGAACGGTACGGCATAGGCGGCGCGCAGCGGCGCCAGCACCTGCACCGAGGCGGTGTTGCAGGCGATCACGATCAGGTCAGGCCGGTGCGCTGATATCAGCTCGCCCATCAGCGGCACCACACGGGCGATCAGCGCCTGCTCGCTGTGATGGCCATAGGGAAAGAAGGCGTCGTCGGCGACATAGATGTAATGGGCATCCGGCCGCGCGCGCACGACCTCGCGCAAGACGCTGAGGCCGCCGAGGCCGGAGTCGAAGACGAGAATCGTGGGGCGGTGGGTCACGCGGCGAGTGTACCGGATCAGGAGGGGTGATTCAGTCGGTTTTTCTGCGGGATTGGGCGGGAGTGAGGCGTTTGGGTGTGTTCCGGCGGGGAGAGGGAAGGTTCAAAAAATGCGCATCTGAGCCGCCGTGGTCGCCGAACATTCCCTGTCATCCCGGCGAACGCCGGGATCCATAACCCCCCGGCGGAAGTTGGCGCCCGAGCTGGATGCTCCAGCGTGCCTTACAGGACCGCCGCGGCGTATGGATCCCGGGTCGGCGCCACGCCAACGCTGTCGCGTTGTCGAGGCTTGCCCGGGACGACAGCGGAGGTTGGTGCGTGCGTTCCCGTCTCTCGAAAAAAGCAAAGCTGTCCGCGACCACATCAGGTGTCATCCCGGCGAACGCCGGGATCCATAACCACCGGCGGAGGTTGGCGACAAAGCTGGAAGCTCCAGCGTGCCTCGCATGGCCGCCGCGGCGTATAGGTCCCGGGTCGGCGCCACGCCAACGCTGCCGCGTTGTCGCAGCCTGCCCGGGACGACAGCGGAGGTTGTAGGCACAGCATCTCAGTAGGCGCAGCATCTCATCCTCGCACCCGCTTTCGCGTCCGAGTGTTGCTCGTCTCATCGCCCTCTCGAAGATGAGGGCGCGGGAAAGGCCGGGTGCCGGTCGCACCCATGGCCCGCCTGCGAAAAAAATGCAGGCGGCAGGAACCACAGGTACGGGCCGGATCATCCGGCCTTCCCCGCGCGATGGCGTTACGGCTTATACGTGATCTCCCCGGGGACCGGCTTTCTTGCCCCCGTCATCCGCGCGCTCGTCAATTGGCGACGCGAACTTGGCATCAGCATCGGGATGCCAGGACCACACGACTTCGCCGTGCGCATCGGATCGTTCGTCGGCATGATCGCTCACGCTGCAACCCGACACGCCCACCGCATCCCGCACCCAACGCTCGTGACGATCGCGAAACGTCCCTCAAGTGAGGCGGGATGCTGGTCTATAGCACGACTTCTGAAAAATAGAAATAGAAAATTTCCGCCGGGGCGGTCGAGAACGCGCAGTTCGCGGCATGTCTCGAATTGAGGCGCGATGGTTCACGCGCACGCAATGTCAGTGGAGCGATCGACTAGGGAGAGACGGGCGGAGGAGCCAAGGCATTTTGGAAGGAGGAAGACCCAAAGCGCTTGCCGAGACGTTTATGACCGGGGACTAAGATCGGCTTTCGAGGAGGTCCGCGTGGAGCCAGAGCCTGCAAGATCGACCGTGTACTTCGACGGATCCTGCCCGCTGTGCCGGGCGGAGATCGGTTACTACAGCCGCACGGATCAGGCCGGCGCACTGTGTTTCGTCGACGTCTCCCAAACAGGTGCCGAACCTCCGGCGGGACTGACCCAGCGGCAGGCCCTGGAGCGGTTCCATGTGTGCGCCGGTGACGGACGCGTGCTCTCGGGCGCGGCGGCCTTCGTCGAGGTCTGGAGGCGGTTGCCTAGGTGGCGCTGGGCGGCGCGCGTGGCATCGCTGCCGGGCGCGCTGGCGGTCCTGGAGCTGGGCTACCGGATGTTTCTCCCGGTCCGGCCCTTCATCTCCCGCGGCTTGGGACGCATCCTGCAGCGCAAGGCCGCCGCTGTGGGGCAGGAGAGTGGCGGAGCGTGACGAGGCGTCGTGCTGGGCCTTGCTGAGAAGGAGCGAAGGTGCACGACGTGGCGGCGGCGCGAGCCGATGGCCCGCGCACGTCGCGGCGATCGGGCGCTCCACGACCCGTCTCCCTGGTCGTGCCGCGAATATCCTGGTCGTCCAGATCCTCTGGGGAAGTGACCTATTCCACAACGAACGCTGGTGGTGCGATGTCGCGGTTTCTGAACTGGTTCTTCCGAAATCGCGCGACGGGCGAGATCACGATCGCGCAGATGCCGAACCCGGCGCTGTGGATCGTGCTGGTGGGCAGCCTCTTGGGATGGGTTTGGCATCCGCCGGGGCAGACAGGCGCCAGTCTGGATTGTCTGGTCAAAGCCAGCCTGTTCGTCTGGGCGTTCGACGAAGTCCTGCGCGGCGTCAACCCCTGGCGGCGCTGCCTCGGCGCAGCCGTGCTGATCTATGTGGTCGCGACGGTGGTGTGATGGATATGGGTAGGAAGAGCGAGCGTGGCCGGGCGATGCGTTTAGTTTTTTTGTCGCTTGCCGGCGAGTGGAGCCAACTTGATTTTAAACTGCTGATGAATCTGCAATGCGCGAGCCTACTAGAGTGTCAAGCTGGTCGACATATTTTTGCATGATGATGGCCCACGGAGTTTATCGACGTAAAATAGTGCGTTTCAATTGACGCGCCATGGCGTTGTGATGCTCTTTTACAAAGAACCAGGACGCTGCGACGATTATGGCCAGAGAAGGCACCGGACAAGACGCATCGGCGTCAACTTCGACGCGATCCACGTCAACTAGCAAGCACTGGCTTGATTTTCTTGCTGTCTTGATCGCCTCTGGCTCCATGGCTTTCAGCGGTTGGCAGGTGAAAATAGCAAGCGAGCGCTCAGCCGCCGAAGTCCGTCCTTATTTGATGGTAGAGAACGACAACGTGCCGTCGCTTGCGGTAAACAAGAAGGGGCTTTGGAACATCAGATACGTAAATTACGGCAAGACTCCCGCTCTGCGCGCCTATACGCTGGGAAAGATTTGGACCGGAAGAACCGCTTTGGAGGACGCGGCGAAGTATATCTCGTCACTACCGGATATCCATGATCCTCAGTGGAGAGGGGCAACCGTGCCGCCTACCAATAAATCTGATGCCACCGGTTTTACTACTCTGGTCACCGATGAAGTTGCCTCGAAAGACCTGCTAGGTTCTATGCGTGAACAGGACAATCAAGTCGTAATGGCAGGGCGGGCCTACTATCTCGACGTTCTTAGAAACCGCTATTCATCAGACTTTTGCTATAGAGTTCTTGCAACTGGCGCAATTGCTGAATGCGAATACGTTTCCAGGTTGCGCTGAGCGCATCTTCACCCAGATTCGGTCAATTGGAATTACGGCGATAGTGCCGTAACTCAGCTCGTCGTCGCTCGCGCACAATAGTCGCGCCAGAACGTCCGGTATCCCTGTTCCACATGCTGCGTATAGACCGCGCTGTTCCCCGCGGCTGAATTCGCCACCATGGCCGGCAGCTGGGCGCGGAGCGCGGCAAGCTCCGCTGGCCGGGAACAGAATTTCAGCGCGATGGCGAGATAGCCTTCATCGTCGTCGGCGACCCAGCCGTCGAGGCCGACCGCCTTGACGATCGCTCCGCCTGCGCGTGCGGAGGGGCTGCCGCCGAGCTTGGTGACGACAGGCACGCCCATCTGCAGCGACTCCCAGGTCGAGATGCCGCCGTTTTGCGGGAACGGATCGAGCGCGATGTCGATCTCGGCGAACATCGCAAGATGCTCTTCGCGCGTTGTCTTTCCGGCACAACGGACGCGGTCCGTGGCAATGCCGTGGGCGACGAAGCGCGCGATCAATCCGTCGCGCAGCAGGGGATCGCTCATCGAATGGTTCTTGACGACGATGATCGAGCCCGGCGTTGCAGCCATCAGCTTCGCCCATAGCGTCAGAGCGGGCTCGGACATCTTGTCGATGCGGTTGAACGCGCCGAAGGTGACGTGGCCGTTGCGAAGCATGGGCAGCGGCGACGGCGGCAGTGTGGGCGGCGGTTCGATCGTGATGAGCGACGGCAGGTCGTAGATCTTTTCGGCAAACAGAGGCCGGACTTCGGCCGGAATCACCACCGGATCGGCCAGCAGATAGTCCATGACGGGCAGCCCCGTTCCGGTGACGCTGCCGATGGCGGAGACCTGGATCGGCGCGGGCTTGCGCGCAAACAAAGTGAGCCGGTGGCCGGCGGAATGTCCTGAGAGGTCGACGAGGATGTCGACCTTGTCGGCGCGGATCTGGTCGGCCAGCTTGTCGTCGGTCAAGAGCCAGGCGTCGACCCAGCGATCGACCAGCGAACGGCACAGCTCTGTCTTGGCGTCCCTGACCGGCGAACAGGAATATGCGACGATGTCGAATGCCTGGTGATCGTGATGGCGCAGGATCGGCAGGAAGCCGAGAGCCGCCGAATGGTCGCGGAAATCGGACGAGACGTAGCCCACGACAAGTCGCCGGTCGGGGTCGAGATCCCGCTCGCCGAGCGGAAGACGTGGCAATCGCGAGCCGATCGCGTGCCACCAGTATTTCCGTTCGGCCTGGAGACGTTTCACCTTGACGTCGGGCAGGAAATCCAGCGCAAAGATCTTCTTGGTGATCGCGTCCTCATGGCTCGGGTTGATCGCAAGCGCGCGGTCGTAGTGCGCGATCGCCGTGGCGATGTCGCCTTGCATCGCAGAGCAGACGCCGAGCAGGGTCCAGGCGCTCTCCGAATTCGGGTTCTGCGCCAGCATCTTGTTGATGAACGAGATCGCCAGCGCGATATTGCCGCGCACCAGAGTCACCGTGGCCTTGCCGCGCAGTGCGTCTTCCAGCAGCGGTTCGAGGGCGAGCGCCGCGTCGAACTCGGCTTCCGCCTCCTCGAACTTGCCCTGCTCCTGATAGACCCGCCCGCGCTGGGCGATGACGGCGGCTGCATGCGGATTGATGGCCAGCGCCGCATTCAGCGCTGCCAGTGCAGCATCGAAATTCCTTAAGTTCATGCTGACCAGGCCCTTGCCGAACAGGGCCGTCAGCAACCGCGGCTGCAGCGAGAGCGCGCGATCGAAGCTCGAGCCGGCCTCTTCGTGCCGGCTCGAGAGCAGCAGCGCCATGCCGCGATTGGCATAGGCGTCGCCATAGTCGGGCTTCAGCGCGATGGCGCGGTCATGCGCGGATATCGCCTCCTCGAACCGGAAGAGGCTCGTCAGTGTATTGCCAAGATGGGTATGCGCGGTCGGGAAGTTCGGCCGCAGGGCGATGGCGCGTTCGTAACGGGCGCGGGCCTCCTCATAGCGGCCGAGCCGGAACAACGCCAAGCCCAGATCGGACTGGGCTTCGGCCAAGCGCGGATCGATCTCGACCGCACGCGTCAAGAGGAGCGCCGCCTGGTCGAAACGGCCGCAGTCCCTTTCGGAGACGCCGAGCAGATGCAGGGCGCCGAAATGATGCGGCAGGTCCTGCAGGATCTGCTGGCACAGCGCCTGAGCCTCCGGATGCCGGCCCTCGCGGTAGGCCTTGACCGCAGCCGGCAACAGCGCGTCCGCCCGCTTCCTGGCCTGCTTTTGCAGCCTGGCATTCTGAAAGGCACGCGAGCCGACGCTGCTTTGCAAGTGCAATCCTCCACAGAAGCGCTCCACTGCTCGCGATGGTTGTCCTATTCTCGTCGATTCGCAATCAGCTGGGGGGCGTTCTCGGCGATTCGGCGCCGCAAGGCCTATTACGGTGACAGTGCACTAAATTATTCGCGCGGCCATGCACCGCGGCCTGAATGGCCGGGGGAGGGAGGCGCTTTAATAAATTAGTCTTGACTAATCAATTAGCGCTCGCTATTCAATTTCCCATGATCGAAGCCGAGACCGTCACTGCCGTCATGCGCGCTTTGGCCGACCCCACCCGGCGGGCGGTGTTCGAGCGGATCGTCGATTCCGACGAGATCACCGTCGTCGAGCTGACCCGCGGCAGCGGTGTCACGCAGGGCGCCATCTCGCAGCATCTCAAGTCCCTGAAACAGGCCGGCCTCGTCTGCGAGCGCCCCGAGGGGCGCAATGTCTATTACCGCGCCGAGCCTCGCGGCCTGGCGCCGCTGGCCGACTGGATGAGCCACTACGGTGTGTTCTGGCGCGACCGCTTTGCCGATCTGAGACACCTGCTGAAGGAGATCGATCCATGAACCAAGCCGTCAAGCCGGACACGCAGGCCATCGTGGTCGACGACATCTTCCCGCATGCGCCGGAGGTGATCTGGAAGGCCCTGACCAGCGGCGAACTGATCGGCCGCTGGTTGATGGCGCCCACCGGCTTCGCGCCCGTCGTCGGCACTCATTTCACCTTTCAGACGACGCCGGCCGGCGCATGGGACGGCACCATTCATTGCGAGGTGCTGGAGGTCGTGTCGAACGAGCGGCTGTCCTATGCGTGGCGGGGCGGTCACGAGGGCAATGTCGGCTACGGCGCGCCACTGGAGACGGTGGTCACCTTCAGTCTCTCCAGGACCGACACCGGCACGCGCCTGCGCCTGGTCCATTCCGGCTTCGTGCTGCCGAACAACGACACCGCCTACCGCAAGATGAGCGAAGGCTGGAAGAAGGTGGTCGCGAATCTCGATCGGGTCGCTGCCGAGCAGGCGTCGCCGCAAAAGCTGCATTGAAGCAAATGGAGAACGACATGACGACATCCTATGTCGGTGGCTGCGCCTGTGGCGCGGTCCGCTACGAGATCTCGGGCGAGCCGGCCGTCATGCTGGACTGCCAGTGCCGGCAATGCCAGCGCGACAGCGGCACCGGGCATCAGTCGCACCTCACCTTCGTCGCGGCGGAGGTGAAGATCGATGGCAACGTGTCGCAGTGGCAGACCACAGGCGACGGCGGCACCGTGAAGCGGCGTGCCTTCTGCCCGACCTGCGGTTCGCACCTCCACCTGACATTCCCAGCGATGCCCGACGTGTTCATCGTCCCGCCGGCGAGCCTCGACGACCCCGGCCGCTACAAGCCGCAATTGGTGTCGTGGACCGCGGCCGGATATGCCTGGGATCATCTCGATCCGGCGTTGCCGACATTCGACAAGATGCCGCCGCGGTGAGGTCACGCTGCCCGGGATCGAGGCGCGACCACCAATGACGCTGGCTTGCATCGAAGCTCCGATGCAGGACGGCAGTTAAGTGCACTGTCACCAAAATGGCGCGCCGAAACGGCGGGCGCCGCTGTTACCGTAACTCCATGGACGAACGACTGCTGGGCATCAATCGGGCGCGGTTCCCCTGGCGGAACCTCACAACCGCGCCTTGAATGTCGTTCGACAGCATCCATATGCCATCCATGCACCATCCATGTGGATGGTGAAAATGGATGTCGCCGATGCCCGACAATGTCCACCCGCTCCGCGCCAAAGTCCCGGACACCGAGAAGATCACGGTCAATCTCGGCTATGTCGATCTCGGCCAGGTCGACCTGATGGTGCGGGAAGGGTTTTATTCCAACCGCACCGATTTCATCCGCACCGCGATCCGTAACCAGCTCGACCGGCACGGCGACGTGGTCAAGCAGTCGACGGTGCGCAACAGCCTGGACCTCGGCCTGCGGAACTACAGCCGTGCCGATCTCGAAGCGGCGCAGCGCGCCGGGCAGATGCTGCAGATCAACGTCCTCGGGCTTGCGACCATCGCCGCCGATGTGACGCCCGAACTGGCCCGCGCCACCATCGCCTCGGTTGCGGTGCTGGGCGCGCTGCATGCCACCCCCGCGGTCAAGGCCGCTCTCGCCGACAGAATGAGGTAGTTCGATGCTGAACCAGGAGATCATGCGCGAAGCGACTCGCCTGACGCGGGCCGGCCAACTGGTCGAGGCCACCGCGTTGCTGCAACGCATGCTGCGTGGCGACAGCGCGCCGGCCGCGGCATCGGCCGGTCCCGCGCGATCGGTGCCGGCGCGGCTTTCGCCGCCGACCATCGAGGGAGAGGCGACGCGCGTCAGCGAGCGCGACCGTCCATCCGCGCAGGCCGCCCCGACGCAAGCTCAGGCCACGCAGGCTAAGCCGTCGCAAGCCAGGTCTACCCAAGCCAAGTCCACTCAGGCCAAGTCTACTCAGGCCAAGTCTACTCAGGCCAAGCCTGCTCAGGCGCGCAAGCGACCCCCCCGGCGCGAAGATCTCGGTGAGCTGCCGGGGTTCAGCTTGCGAGGTCCGCATCTGCGCGCGCCTTCGGCGCGTGAGACCACTCCCGAGGGCGCGAGGTTCATCCAGGCCAGCTTCAGCAATGCGGCGGGACGCCGGGCCTACAAGCTGCTGATCCCCAGCCGGGCCGAGGGAGGTCAGCTTCCGCTCGTCGTCATGCTGCATGGCTGCACCCAGTCGGCCGACGATTTTGCGGCCGGCACACGGATGAACTTCGCGGGCGACGAGCAGAGCTGCTTCATCGTCTATCCCGAGCAGCCGAGCGGCGCCAATCAGTCGAAATGCTGGAACTGGTTTCGCACCGGCGACCAGCAGCGCGATGGCGGCGAGCCGTCGCTGATCGCGGGCATCACCCGCCAGGTGATGCGTGACCATGCGATCGATCCCGGGCGCGTCTATGTCGCCGGCCTGTCGGCCGGAGGCGCCGCCGCCGCCATCATGGCCGCGACCTATCCCGATCTCTACGCCGCGGTCGGCGTCCACTCGGGCCTCGCCTGCGGGGCCGCGCGCGATCTCCCCTCGGCCTTGATGGCCATGCGTCAAGGCGCCGGCTCCGGCCACATGGCGGATCAGAGATCGGTTGTGCCGACCATCGTCTTCCATGGCGACCGCGACAGCACCGTGCATCCCGCCAATGGCGACCGGATCGTCGCGCAGTCGACCACAGCCATGCGCGGGACATCGTCGGTCGTGCGCGGGCGGGTGCCCGGCGGCCATGCCTTTACGCGGACGATGCTGACGGAGGCCAGCGGGAAGGTGACATCGGAGCACTGGACTATTCACGGCGCCGCTCACGCCTGGTCGGGCGGCAGCCCGGCCGGCTCCTACACCGATCCGAAAGGCCCGGACGCAACCCGCGAGATGCTGCGCTTCTTCCTCGCGCATTCACGCGGGGACTAAATTACGGTGACAGTGCACTCAATTTGACATCGGCCGTCCGGCGGCGCATGATGGCGCATGGCCCGCCTTGCCCGTGTCGTCATTCCCGGTCTGCCGCACCATGTCACGCAGCGTGGCAATGGCGGCGCGCGGACGTTCTTCGGCGACGACGACTATGCGCTCTACCGCGACCTGCTCGCGACCCATTGCGAGGCGGCGGATGTCGCGGTGTGGGCATGGTGCCTGATGCCGAACCACGTGCATCTGATCCTGGTGCCGTCGGATGCCGACGGCCTGCGCCGGGCGCTGTCGCGCGTGCATCGCATCTACGCCGGCATCATCCAAGCGCGCCGCAAGCGCAGCGGGCATTTCTGGCAGGGCCGGTTCGGCGCGGTGGCGATGGACGAGGCGCATCTCGCGGCGGCGCTGCGCTACGTCAGCCTCAACCCGGTGCGGGCGCGGCTGGTGACGCGGGCGCAGGACTGGCAATGGTCGAGCACGCGCGCGCATCTGCGCGGGCGCGACGACGGCCTGACCGCGCGCGCGCCGGTGAAGAAGATGTTTCCCGACATCGCCGGGCTGCTGAGCCGCGCGCCGGAGGACGAGGACGAGCTGTTCGCCCGCCTGCGTGCCGCCGAGAGCATCGGCCGGCCGGTCGGCAGCGACCGCTTCCTCGCCCGCATCGAAAAGCTGACCGGACGCGTGCTCAAGCCGGCGAAGCGCGGGCCGAAGCCGGCGGAGGAGTGAGCGCGGCGAAGCCCCGCGCGGCGCCTTGCTCAGTCTTGTGCACTGTCACCGAAATTATCGCTGCGATGCCAGCCCTCTGATCCGCGCATGCCGCGCCAGCGCGTGCGCGATCAGGCGGTCCATCAGCGCCGGCTGGGGCAGGCCGGTGGCCTCCCACATCTTCGGGTACATGCTGATATTGGTGAAGCCGGGCAGCGTGTTGACCTCGTTGACGTAGACCTCGTCGCCGCTGACGAAAAAGTCGACACGCGCGAGGCTCTCGCAGCACAACACGCCGAACACCGCGACGGCGAGCTTGCGAATGCGCGCCGCCAGCGCCGGCTCGACCTGCGCCGGAACGTGCAGCGAGGCGCCCTTGGCGTCGGTGTATTTCGCCTCGTAGGAATAGAAGCCGTGGCTGTCGGCCGGCACGATCTCGCCGAGCTCCGAGGCGGCGACCGTGCCGTCGGCATGTTCCAGCACCGCGCATTCGATCTCGCGCACCGGGGCGATGGCGCTCTCGATCAGGATCTTGCGGTCGAAGCGCAGCGCGAGGCGGCAGGCGGCGTCGAACTCATCGGCGTTGCGCGCCTTGGAGATGCCGACCGACGAGCCGAGATTGGCCGGCTTGACGAACAGCTCGGATGATCCGACCGCGCCGACCGCGTTCTCATAGCTGACCGGCGCGGCTTCTGTCATCGTCACGAACGGCACGATCGGCAGGCCGGCATCGCGCAGCAGCCGCTTGGCGACGTCCTTGTCCATCGCGGCCGCCGATCCCAGCACGCGCCCGCCGACATAGGCGACGTCGGCCAGTTCGAGCGCACCCTGCACGGTGCCGTCCTCGCCATTGGGACCGTGCAGCACCGGAAAGATGACATCGAACGCCAGCTCGCGCGCGCCGGCCGCGCCGTCACCAAGCACCAGGGCGCGTCCCTGGCCGGCCGGCAGCAGCACGATCTGTGGCCCGTCCCCAGGCACCGTGAGCGCCGCGCTGGTGCCGTCGTTGACGGCGTCGGCGAGCACCCAGCGACCATCGGTGGTGATGCCGATCAGCGTGATGGCGTAACGGCCGGCATCGAGCGAGCGAAAGATGTTGGCGGCCGAGGCCCGGGAGACGTCATGCTCCGCAGAGCGCCCACCGAACAGGATCGCCACTTTGGTCTTTTTGTCTGTCATCGTCGCTGTCCAGCTGAGGTCTTGCGGTGCGCGACCGTACAGCGAGAGGTCAGCACGTGGCAATTGAGGTGTTGCGGCCCGTGCCTACCGGCGGCGTGCGTGGTCGTGATGGTGGGCACGGCGCCGTTGCATTTTGATTTGTGGCGCGGGCGGAGCAGGGCGCCTTTACCCACCTACGCTTTCGTTGCTCGTCGCTGCGCTCCTCGCAATGACGGAAGGTGGCTCCTCACCGCCATCCCATCCCGCTATCCGAACACGCCGCCGGCGTGCCGCCGGCATGCATGCAGCTGCGATAGAGCGGCGGCTCGACGAAGCGGCCGGACCAGAGGCCGCGGCCGGCGCGGCGCGCCGCGAGCTGATCGGCAGCGTAGTGGCCGCGCGAATATTGCGGCTCCTCGATGGCGAGCCCGCGCGACACCATCAGCTGGCTGAGATCGATGCCGCCGACGGCGCAGCGCGCGACGATGCGGCCGTAGCGATCGCCGTCGACCGGCATGCAGCGCAGAGTCTTGTTGCGCGTGAAGGCGTCGAGCGTGTTGGCGGCCAGCGCGCCGCAGCGATAGGGCCTGCGGTCGCGGCCGCGGCACGCTTGCGCGCTCTCGGGCGCGTCGATGCCCCAGAGACGGATGCGCTCGCCGTGAATGTCCAGCGTGTCGCCATCGACGATGCTGGCGCGGCCGGTCAGGTCGAGTGCAGCGGCCGGCGATGCCGTGGCGAGCGACAGAACGATGCACGCGAGGGAAGGGAGGATCAAACGCAAATCGACACCTGGGCGCACGGGCGTGACCGTCGTTTCGTCCGCCGACGAATCAACGCTGCTCGGAACGTCTTATAGCCGAGCCGAGTTGCGCGATTGTGTGGCGGCCGACGAGCGACGATCTCCGCACCTTGCTCCATGCCCTGCATGGCAGCTCGGATCGCGCCTCGGATCGTGCTTTGGGCCCGCGTCGCGCGTGCTGCGGATGTTCAGCTCCGGCCGGTGTCCGGTCTACGCGCCGTCCGCTCGACCTCGGCGGCGAGGTTGCTTAGATGTTCGGCGAGGCGCGCGAACAGTTCGCGCTTGTCGCGGTCGGTCGCGAGATCACGGATGAGCGCACATTCGGCCGCATCCGACCGGAGCTTGTCCGGCTGGGTCATCAAGTCTGACATCGTTCGCTTCCCTGCCGCGCCGGCAAGATTTCGAAACGACCGTCGTTGAATTCTGTTCCTGTGATCCCGAAAAAAATCGCGGAGGGGCAGGTCGCCCGATCGAAATACAGCTCTGCAGCGGTACGCCGCCGTCAGGCGCACGAAGCTGCCGATTTCCGAACGGCGAACAGTGGCGGCCGTAGTCAGGCGTCAGCGTCTCACGCCGCGACCGAGATCGTCGCAGTGGCCTTGTAGGCGTCGCGGGGCAGGGTGACGCGAACCACCGTTCCGCTCTCGATCCGGGAGCGCAGCCGCATCGAGCCGCCATGCAGCTGGGCGAGCGAGCGCGCGATCGCCAGTCCCAGGCCGGAGCCGTGATAGGTCTTGGTCATCTGGCTCTCGACCTGCTCGAACGGACGGCCGAGCCGCGCCAGCGACTGTGCGGGGATGCCGATGCCGGTGTCGGCGATCAGCAGCACGACCTTGTCCTCGAACACGCGGCTGCGCATCGTCACCCGGCCGCCATCCGGCGTGAACTTGACCGCGTTGGACAGCAGGTTGACGATGATCTGCTTGGTGGCGCGGCGGTCGGCCACCACGGGGATGCTGCCCTCGATGTCGGCATCGAGCACCAGGCTCTTGTCCTGGGCGCGGCCGGACACCACGCGCAGGGATTCGGCGAGCGTCTTGGCGAGATCGAGCGGCTCCATGTCGAGCTTCATGCGCCCGGCCTCGATCTTCGACATGTCGAGGATGTCGTTGATCACTTCGAGCAGGTACTGACCCGAGGTCAGGATGTCGTGGCAGTATTCCTGGTACTTCTCCGAGCCGAGCGAGCCGAACATGCCGCTGCCCATGATCTCCGAGAAGCCGATGATGGCGTTGAGCGGCGTGCGCAGCTCATGGCTCATGTTGGCGAGGAATTTCGACTTGGTCTGGTTGGCTTCCTCGGCGCGGGTCTTTTCCTGCGAGTATTTCTCGGCCAGGTCGGCGAGCTCGATCGCCTGGCGCTCCAGCGCGGTCTGCGAGCGCTGCAGGTCGATCACGGTGGCGCGCAGGCGCAGATCGTTGTCGACGAGCTTCTGCTCGTGCTCCTTGATGCGGGTGATGTCGGTGCCGACCGAGACGTAGCCGCCGTCCTTGGTGCGGCGCTCGCTGATGTGCAGCCAGCTGCCGTCGTCGAGCTGCGCCTCGAAGGTGCGCGCGCCCGGCGCCTGCTGGCCGCTGTTGTCGTGCAGCCGGGTGCGGATCTCCGGCATCTTGCCGACCTCGATCACGGTCTCGTAGGAGGTGCCGGGGATCACGGCGGAGTCCGGCAGCTTGTGCAGCTTCTGGAAGTGCGAGTTGCAGAGCACCAGGCGGTTGTTGGCGTCCCACAGCACGAAGGCCTCGGAGATCGTCTCGATCGCGTCGCGCAGCCTGAGATCGGCTTCGACGGTCTTTTCGGCGAGGCTCTTCTGCTCGGTGATGTCGACGGCGATGCCGATCAGGTGCAGGCCGGACTCGGTCGCGCCCTGGCTCAGCTCGCAGCGGACCCGGAGCCAGATCCAGTGGCCTTCGGTGTGGCGCATCCGGAAGCTCTGGTCGATGTTGTGGATCTCGCCGGCCACGAGCTGATCGGCAATCGCGAACAGGTCGATGTCGTCGGAGTTCACCAGCGCGTTGACCTCACCGAAGGTGAGGAGGTCGGTGCGGTTGCCGAGGCCGAGCATCGCGAACATCGAGTTCGACCAGAAGATGCGGCCGCGCGACAGGTCCCAGTCCCACAGGCCGCAGCGGCCGCGGTTCAGCGCGGTGTCGATGCGCCCGCGCACCGCGTCGTTGATGAGGTCGCCCTCGCGGGCGCGGGTCGACTGCCAGTGGAAGGCGAAGCCGAGGATCAGGACGACGAAGCCGGTGGTGGCCGAGAGCGTGACCGAGAGCGCGGCGTCCGAGCCCCAGATCGGCTCGAGCTTCTCCTGGATCACGACGACGCGGCCGGGCAGCGCTTTGATCAGTTGCGAGATGGCAAACGCCGGACGGCCGTTCGGCAGCGTGATCTCGGTGACAGTGCCCTGCAGGCCCGGCGTCGCCAGCAGCTGCGCGGTCGAGATCAGATCGAGGATGCGGTCGTTCTCACCGAGGCCGGATTCGATCGGAACCCGGGCGAGAATGCGGAGGTCGGCGCCGGTCACGATCACGTGTCGTCCGGGCGCGGTGCCCCAGGCCGGGATGAGATCGGGCAGCAGGCTCTGCAGATGCTCGATGTTGGCGATGCGGTCCGAGCGCATCGCGAGGTGGCCGATGCGGTCGGCGAGCAGGTCGGAGATCGCGGCGAGGTCGCGCTTGGTGGCGCCGCGCTTCTGCCGGCTCTGATCGAGCACCTGGACGAAGGCGCCGAGGCAGATGGTGACGAGGAAGGCGATGATCAAAGTGGGGACGGCACGACGCAATACCGGCTCTGCAGTCAACAGCCTTTGATAGGCCGGTTTCGCGATCGATTGCGCCAACCCTTTGATCGAATCAGAAGATTGGACGCACGCGTTCGCGGCATGCGCACGCGCCATGCTGTAGACCCCCGAAACTTCGTGGATACCCGAATTTCGAAAGAGCCCCAGCCGCTTCCGAATCAAGTCGATTTGAATCCAGATTTGTCGGGCTGTCGAGAGTCAACGATTTGGCAAAAGCTAATAAATCTTATCCAATGCGGAATTGTCGCGGCGAAAAGCCGGCGGGACGAGTCCGAAGCGGGAACGCAGCATGACTTAATCGCTTCAGCCGTGCGGCGGTTCGGCGTGACTGATGACGCGCTTCACGGTCGGGAAGGCGCGGCGTAGCCCGCGCTCGATGTGGTCGACGTTGTCGTGCACCTTGAGCACACTCATCGACGGCGCGGCGCGGCAGTGGAAGTTGACGATCTCGCCGGCCTCGGTGTTGCGGACGCGGACATTGTGCACGTCGTACATGTCGGTCTCGGCGGCGAAGCGCTGCAGGGCCGCGTCGATCTCTTCGACCCGCTGCGTCGGTGCGTCGACGCCGAACGGCAGCTCGGGCTCGAGCGGCTCGATATGGGTGTCGACCTCGACGTCGGCGCCGAACTCGTCGCGGATGCTGCGCTCCAGCTCGTGGGCGATCGCATGCGCCGCGACCAGGCTCATGTCGCCGTCGACCTCGAGATCGATGGCGACGATCAGCCGCCCGCCGACGTCGTGGACGGTCACGTGATGGATCGCGAGCCCGGAATTGCGCGCGATCACCATGATGCGTTCGCGCACGCTCTCATTGCTCACGGCGACCGGCACCGTGGTGAAGGTGACGTCGGCGCCGGACAGCTTGGCGTCGACGGCCGCCTGCGCCTTGCGCTTGATCTCGTGGACGCGGTCGATCGGATAGGTGCGCGGCACCTGCACCGTGACGTCGACGAAATGAGTCGCGCCGACGAGCCGCACCCGCAGGCGTTCGACATCGACGACGCCGGCTACCGAACGGATCGCGGCGTTGGCCTTCTCGGCCGCGCCTTCCGGTGCGCGGTCGAGCAGTGTTTCTACGGTGGAGCGCGCAAGCCTGAGGCCGAGCACTGATATCATCAGCGCGACCGCGACGGCGGCGGCGGAATCGCCCCACCAGAATCCGAGCGCGGTGAGGACGAGGCCGGCGATGACGGCGATCGAGCCGAGCACGTCGGAAGCGAAGTGCAGCGCGTCGGCTGCGAGCGCCTGGCTGTGGGTCTCGTGCGCGGCCCGATGCAGCGCGCGGGCACGCCAGAAGTTGACGGCGATGTCGATCAGCAGCACCACGAAGGGAATGGCGGACAGCGCCGGCGGCGGCGTGGCCTCGCGCAGGCGGCTGTAGGATTCGACCAGCACGCCGCCGGCCAGGACATAGAGCAGGGCGATGACGCCCAGCGCCGACAGGCTTTCCAGCTTGCCATGGCCGTAATGATGCTCGTCGTCGGCGGGCCGGTCCGATACCCGAACAACCATCCAGGTGATGACGGTCGCGACGACGTCGACGGCGCTGTGCAGCGCCTCGGAGATGAGGGCGAGACTGCCGATGAGGATGCCGACTGCGAACTTCGCCGCGGCCATGCTGGCGCTCGCCGCAATCGAGATCGCGGCGACGCGGCCTTTTCCGGAATCGGCGTGAGAGACGGCATCTTTCATGGGCGCGGATGTAGCAGCCGAGAGAGTGCCGTGAAAGCCAGCATCGCGCGGCAAAATCGCCTTTGCCGCGCGCTGTTTCGATTGCGTCTAAATGTCAGAACATCCGGCTCACAGGGTCACCACGATCTTGCCGAGATGCTGGTTGGCCTCCATGTGGGCGAAAGCCTCGCCGATGTCGTCGAAGGGGAAGACGCGATCGATCGGCAGCCGCAGAGTCCGGGATTCCACGGAGTCCCAGATGTCTTTCTTCACCTCGTCGAAGATTGCGCGGATCTCCTCGATCGAGCGGGTGCGGAAGGTGACGCCGACATAGCTGATGCGGCGCGCCGCATGCAGATCGAAGTTGAAGTCGGCGTGGGTTCCGCCGAGGCGGCCGACATTGATGATGCGTCCGAGCACCTTGGTCGCGGCAAGGTTCTGGTTGGCGACCTTGCCCGACACCTGGTCGATGATCAGGTCGACGCCACGGCCATCCGTCGCCTTCAGCACCTGGTCGACCCAGGCGGGGTCGCTGGAATCGATCGCGAGATCGGCGCCGAACTCGGCCAGGCGTCCGCGGCGCGTCGCATCTGTCGAGGACCCGATCACGAGCGAGGCGCCCTTGAGCCTGGCGATCTGCATCGCCATCAGGCCGACGCCGGAGCTCGCGCCCTGGACCAGGATGCTCTGGCCGGGCTGCAGCGCGCCGTTGGTGACGACGGCATTGTGCATCGTCGTCAGCGCGATCGGCAGCGTGGCGGCCTCGTCGAAATTCATGTTCGATGGTGCGCTGAACAGCCGGCCGTGGTCGGCGAGCGTGTATTCGGCAAAGGCGGCCGCTCCGGAGCCCATCACCTTGTCGCCGACCTTTACGCCTCTGGCGTCGGGGCCGAGCTCTGCGACCTCGCCGGCCCATTCCATCCCGAGCACCGTGCCGATGCCGCCGGCCGCGCCGTGAGCATGCCCCTTGGTCATGCCGAGATCGGCGCGGTTGAGGCCGCAGGCGCGCACGCGCACCAAGACCTGCGCGCCCTTCGGCGCCGGTTTGGCGATGTCGGTGATCGTGGCGCCCTCGGCGCCATAGACGTAGGCTTTCATCGCGAAGGAATCCTGTCGGGGCAAAGGGAGCGGCGACCTTACTCTGCCGTTTCCCGCGACGCACCGCCTATCAGGCGGCACGTCATCCCGACAAGACTCCGAACGCGCAACGCTGGTTCCGCGAGAGGCGGGCCCGCCGTCAGGCGGCCACCGCGGCCGCGGCTTCGTCGAACGCGGCCGAGACGTCGCGCATGCTGATGACGCCGGCCAGCGCGAAGTCGTCGATGACCGGCAAATGGCGGATGTGGTTCACGTTCATCAGATGGCGCACGTGCTCGAGCGTGTCGTCCGTGCTGCACGAGATCAGGCGCTGCGGCGAGATCAGCTGCGAGACCTTCAGGGTGACGCCGGCAGCACCGTGCTCCGCGATGGCGCGCACGACATCGCGTTCGGTGAACATGCCGGCGGCGGTGTTGCCCTCGGTGCGGACGACGTCCTTGACGACGAGGGCGCTGACATTGCTGGCGCGCATCAGCTGCGCCGCCACGCCGACGGTCTCGTTCATTCGCACCGTGATCACGCGCGCCGTCTTGCTGCGCAGGATGTCTCCGACTTTCATGGCACCCTCCCGTTGGTTTTAATGAGTGGATGAAGTCTGGTATACATTATGCCAGAAGTCAATTGGTTTGAATGGTTTTTGTGCGCTTAAGACCACCGAAATCACCTCCAGGCCCACGCCGGCGCGCAAAAAAAGAGGCGCATCGGGATGCGCCTCTCGAAGGTGTGGGAAGATGCAGGGCGATCAGGCCGGGCGGGCATCCTGTGCCGCCGGCTCGGCGGCTGCGGCCTCCTTGCCGAGGATGAAGGCGCGGCGCAGCGGCTTGATCACGAACAGCGCCGTCAAGGCGGCCGTCGCATTCAGTGCGACGCCGATCACGAACACGGCCTGCCAGCCATATTTGGCGGACACCAGGCTCGCGAGCGGAACGAGCAGCGATGCCGTGCCCTTGGCCGTGTAGAGCATGCCGTTGTTGGTCGTCGCGTATTTGCTGCCGAAGGTGTCGCCGGAGGTTGCCGGGAACAGGCTGTAGATCTCGCCGAACACGCCGAAATAGACCGCGGTCGCCAGCACGAAGACGAGCGGGATGTGGCCGTAGGTGGACAGGGTCAGCAGCATCAGCGCCGCCGTGCCGAACGCGATGAACATCGTGTTCTCGCGGCCGATATTGTCCGAGACCCAGCCGAACAGCGGCCGACCGAAGCCGTCGAAGATGCGATCCAGCGAGATCGCGAAGGTCAGCGCTGCCATCTGGAAGCCTGCGAGGGCGACCGGCTCGTTGGCGATCCCGAAGTCCTTTGCGATCGGCGCGATCTGGGCGGCGGTCATCAGGCCACCGGAGGCCACCATGACGAACACCAGATACATGATCCAGAAGATCGGAGTGCGCAGCACCTGCGGCGGCGTGTAGTCGATCTTGGTCTGCGGCAGGTTCAGTTGCTTCTTCCTGGCCGGCGCGGCATGGGTCGGCGGACGCAGGAACAGGGCGAGCACGAAGACGATGATGCCTTGGCCGAGGCCGAAGGTGAAGAAGGCGCTCTGATAGCCGCTTGTGGCGATCATGCTGGCGATCGGCACGACGGTGAGAGCTGCGCCCGCACCGAAGCCGGCGGCCGTTGCACCGGCGGCAAGGCCGCGGCGGTCGGGAAACCATTTCAGCGCGTTGCCGACGCAGGTGCCGTACACGGCGCCGGCGCCGATGCCGCCGATCACGGCCGCGGCGTAGAGCAGGGTGAGCGAGTCGGCATAGGAGTTCAGCAACCAGGCCAACGAGATCATGACGCCACCGAACATGATGACGATTCGCGGGCCATATTTGTCGACGAACCAGGCTTCCACCGGCACGAGCCAGGTCTCTGTCACCACGAAGATGGTGAAGGCCAGCTGGATCGCGGTGCGGCCCCAGTGATACTTGGCGTCGATCGGGTCGACGAACAGCGTCCAGCCGTATTGCAGGTTGGCGATCATCGCCATGCAGACGATGCCCATCGCGAGTTGAATCCAGCGAAAGCTGCTGGACTGTGCTGGGACAGGCGGTGTTGCCTCTGTGCTGGAAACCATGAGTCCTCCCAAAATCGCGTTCTCTTCCAGGTTGCCACCGCGGCCAGCGCGGCGCCCGTCTACGCGTCTTGGTATACTGGTATAATATATTCCAGCCTGCAATATGGCCGTCACGACCCCATCATTGATGCTGCTCTGCAAACCGGCGGTATTTGTGACGTAAGCAAAAGAAAACGCTCGGCAAAATGCCGAGCGTTCGGTGATTGGAATCGTTCCATTTTATTTTCTGCTGCGGCGCAAAGGAGGCCGCGTCGCCTACAGCATGGACTTCTGCACGACGACCTTGCGCCACGGCTTGAGCACCGCGATCGCCAGGATCGACGACAGAATGTTGGCGCCGGCTGCAATGATGAAGACCTGATCCCAGGTGCCGGACGATTGCTGCACGTAGTTGGCGATCGGCACCAGCAGCGCCGCCGTTCCTTTCGCCGTGTAGAGCAGACCGGCATTGGTGGTTGCGAACTTGGTTCCGAACGTATCCGTGCAGGTCGACGGGAAGAGGGAGTAGATCTCGCCCCAGGCGAAGAACACGAAGCCCGACAGGATCACGAACCAGACCGGATCATGGCCCAGCATGTACAGGGCCCAGATGCCGATCCCTTCCATGCCGAAGGCGATGAACATCGTGTTCTCGCGGCCGATCATGTCCGAGATCCAGCCGAAGAACGGTCGCGTCAGGCCGTTCAGGATACGGTCGATGGTCGCGGCGAAGGTCACGGCCGTCATGGTCAGGCCGACGAGCGTCACCGGAATGTTGTCGACCTTCCAGTCACCCGCGATCGGCTTGAGGTTGGCGGTCACCATCAGGCCGCCGGCGCCGACGATCACGAACATGAAGTACATCAGCCAGAAGATCGGCTGCCGGATCACTTCGGTCGGATTGTAGTTGCGGCGGCTCTGCAAGAGGTTCGTGTTCTGAACTACGGCAGGCACCTGACCTTCCTTCGGTGCGAACAGGAAGAAGGCGAGGATGACGATGATGATGCCCTGGCCGAGGCCGAAATACAGGAACGTCGTCTGGAAACCGGAGTCGCGGATCATGGCCTGAATCGGTGCCACCGTGAGCGCAGAGCCGGCGCCGAAGCCGGCAGCCGTGATGCCGGCCGCGAGGCCGCGCTTGTCGGGGAACCACTTCAGCGCGTTGCCGACGCAGGTGCCGTAGACGCCGCCGGCGCCGATGCCCGCGATGATCATGCCGAGATAGTAGCCGTTGAGGCTGGTGGCATAGGCGTTGATCATCCAGCCGATCGCGCAAAGCACGCCGCCGACGAGAACGACGATTCGCGGACCGTATTTGTCGACGAACCAGCCTTCGACCGGCACCAGCCAGGTCTCGAACAGCACGAACAGCGTAAACGCCCACTGGATGGAGGCACGATCCCAGCCGAACGCCTTCTGAATGTCAGGGACGAAGAAGGTCCAGCCATATTGGTAGTTGGCAATCATCACCATGGCAGCGACGCCGACAGCGAGCTGTGTCCAGCGATAGGCGTCGCTTACTCTTGCAGTTGCGGGGGCTCCCGCGTGAGCCAAGTCCGTCATTTGTCCTCCCATGCGCTTTTACTTTCTGATTGGCGCTGGAGCTCATCCTTGTATGCCTTATGCCAGCGCTCAAGCTGTTCCAGAGTTACGCGCCAATATGTCGCATACCGGTTCGACCCGCCTAAGTTGCATTCGTCGGCGTCGAATTCGGCAATTTGCTGGAACGAGCAAAGCACAAAAAAATGGCCCCGGTAAATCCGGAGCCATCAGTCGGGAGGTTGACCTTTAGCCTAATCCGAGGCCGCGGTTGCAGCTCTTCGATTTGGCAATCAGAGGCCGAAATAGGGCAGGTCGCCGTTGCGGTTGGCGGCGCGCGCGCTCGACATCAGGACGCGGTCGAGGGCGGCCAGGAAGCGGCCGAACAGGGACACGGAGTGGACGAGGGGGAGGGCGACGGTCTTGGCCATTGTTTGTCTCCATCAGTTTGGCGGCATGACGTTTTGACTGAGAAGAATTTACGTATACCAGATGCCAGATACAACGCTTCATATTGCATGGCGGCATGAGGATCTTGCGCTGCAGCAGATATGCAACGATTTGGAATTCCAATCGAAATAAGGGTTTTCATACGGAATGAGCCGCCCAATGGGCGGCTTATGATCTTCATGGGTATTATAGTAATCGCGCCTTGGGGTGCCGCGTCACTCCGCGGCCTCCTTGCGCGGCGGGGCGAGCGCGCCGGAGATCGTGGATCTCCGCGACCTGGTGGTCGCTTGAAGCCGAGCATCTGGCGCAGGATCTCGTCGCTGTGCTCACCCAGCAGGGGCGCGAGCGGGTGACCTCGGCCGGGCTGCCCGAGAGCTTGATCGGGTTGCCGACCGAGAGGGCCTTGCCGCGGGTCGGGTGGTCGACCTCGACCAGAGTGCCGGTCTTGCGCGAGCTATTCGTCCTCGGCGATCTCCTTCATCGACAGGATCGGACCGCAGGGGATGTCGAACGCGTTGAGGATGTCCATGGCCTCGAACTTGGTCTTGGTCCACTGCTCGATGCGCCCGTAGATCTCGTTGAGGCGCGGCAGACGAGCGGCCGGCTTGGCGTCGTTCAATCGGATACTTGTAATTCCGAACCGTCCATTTGCGCGTGGCTTCCGTCGGCGCGTCGAGAGGCTCGGTAGCGGCCCGGCGACAGTCCGTGATGCCGGTGAAACAGCTTTGAAAATGCCGCCGCTGTCTCGTAACCCACCCGGCTCGCAATTCGTGCGATCGGCTCGTCGCTGGTTTCAAGCAGGAACGCCGCTTCCGCCATCCGGCGTTCGATGACATAACGATGCATGGACTGGCCGACCAGCCTCGTGAAGCGGGCCGAAAATACCGAGCGGCCGAGCCCCACGCGCTGGCCAAGGTCGCTCAGGGTCCAGGTCCGCCCCGGGTTTTCGTGGATCAGCTTGAGCGCCGGTCCGATATGCGGATCCGATATCGCCCCGAGCCAGCCGCCTTGTCCGGGGCTGAGGGACGCGATCCAGCTTCGCAGCGCCTCGACAAAGAGCACTTCCGTCAGTCGTGAAAGCGCGACGCGCTGGCCGGGACGCTCGAGCGCGGACTCGCTGACCATGCGCCGCAGGATGGCTTCGAGCCAGTCACCGTCCGCGGTCGGCTTCAGCAGGAGCACGGGCGGAAGTAGCTCCATCACGCTGCCAAACAGCGGCCGCGACACGGTGAAATTGCCGCATATCATGGTTGCGAGCGGTTTTGCGCGGCCGCCGTGACGAACGACGCCAAGGTGTGGCGACGATCGATCGATATCCATAATCCGCAAAGGCTCGGCCCGTCGATCCGAATAAAACGTATGGGGCTCGCCGCGTGTGATCACGACAAAATCGCCCTCCGTCATCTGGATTTCCTGCCCCTGTTCGAGCGCGAGGGTCGCCGAGCCCCGGCTGAGATAGTGAAACAGCGCGTAGGGGCGCGCAGGCAGCGCCAGACTCCAGGGATGGCCGAGCTCGAAGTGAAAGAGCAGCGTCCCACCGAGACGAACGCGATCGAGCACTTGGGCGAGGATATCCATGCCGCCGAAGTTAGCCGGGTGGACGATTGGACACAACATCCGGACGATCGATCCCTATCGTCCGAAAAGTCCGCGGATTAGTTCATGTCGCGACGGGCCGCCGTCACGTGCGGCAACCACTTCGCCAGCGGCGGATGGAAGAACCGCGATCTGGCTGGAAACGCCTGTCCATTCCCCCGGACCTCATTTCGTCCGACATGCCAACAGGAACATTCAATGCAAAATATCCTCCTCTCAGCCGCCACCGTACTCCTGGCCGGATCGACATTGGTCGGCTCCGCCCATTCCGCCGAACCGCCCAAGGGAGCAGCCCACAACATCGTGCTCGTGCACGGCGCTTTCGTCGATCAGACGAGCTGGCAGCCCGTTGCCGATATTCTCGCGAAGAAGGGCTACAGCGTCACGCTGGTGGAAAATCCGCTCACTTCGCTCGTCGCCGACGTTGATGCCACCAAGCAGGCCCTCGCGAAGCAGGACGGCAGGACCGTTCTGGTCGGCCACTCATGGGGCGGCGTGGTGATCACGCAAGCCGGCAACGATCCCAAGGTTTCGGCGTTGGTCTATGTTTCCGCCTTCGCGCCGGAGGTCGGTGAATCCCTGGCGTCGCTGGCAAAGGCCGGGCCGCCGACCGAAGGCGGCAACGCGATCCATCCCGACGCGAAGGGTAATTTGTATATCGATCCCAAGGTGTTTCCGTCGGCCGTCGCGGCTGACCTTCCTCCGGAAATCGCCGCGCACCTGGCCAACTCGCAGCTTCCGCTGAACCACGTTGCGTTCGAAGCCCCCGTCGACATTGCGGCCTGGCACGACAAGCCGACTTTCTATGTCATCAGCACGAAGGACAAAGTCCTCGCGCCCGAGGCCCAGAAGTCGTTCGCAGCCAGGATGCACGCTCAGACGACGGAAGTCGCCGGCAGCCATGCGTCGCTCGTCGTCCATGCGAAGCAAGTGGCTGAGGTCATCGAAAAGGCAGCGCTCGCGAAGTGACGGTATCGCTCCCGGCGCTTTCGCGCCGGGAGTGCACACGCTGGTTCAGAGGAATGCAGAACGCCTCGTACCGCGACGGCGCAACCAAGGCACTTTATCCCTGACAGTTGTTACGGAGGACAAATGACAATCGCAAAAGTCGAGGTGGAACGCTTCAGCCTCACGAGCTCAAAGCCGTTCGACGCTGTCGTGGCTGCGCTCAAGTCGGCAGTCGGGCAACCTGACATGGTCGAATTTTTCAAGGCGACGAGGGCTACGCACTCCTTCGCGGAACTAAAGCGCATTGTGGAAAGCGGCCTCGGCCGAACGGACCTCATGCTCTTCGCGGAATTCGATTTGGGCGACATTCTGCGTCGCGAAACCGGATCCAAGACGCCCAAGATCATGCGGTTCGTGGTGGGCAATCCACTCATCATGAAAGACATGGTCAAGCACGTTCCCGATGCTGGATCCTACGCTCCAGTCACAATCCTCATCGACGAACGTCCCGATGGCGTGCATGTCTCTTATGACAAGATGGAGAGTTATCTGCTGCGTTATGGCAGCTCGGAGGCTCTAGCGGTCGCTCGAAATCTCGATGCGAAAGTCACAACCTTGCTAGGCGAATGTGCCAGCTGAAACGTCCTGATGACGTCTTCGGCCGATGCACGTGGGTCCCTCATTTCAATCGCGGCGCGGCGGGCGTTGTCATGACGCGAGCCAGACATTGGAAGGAAATGTCCTGCATGTACAAGACACTGTTCGTCACTCTCACCGCTTTGGCTCTTTCCACCGGGGCTGTGGCGTCTGCTCCTGCCGTCGGCAAAGAGCCGCTGGATGCTGCAACCCTCCGCGGGATCGAATTGAAGTTCCGTAGGCTGATGGAATTGGCCAACGACCACGATTTCAAGGCTCTGCATGACATGTTCTGGCAATCGCCCTCGACCCTGTTGGTGGCCAAGAGCGCGATCCAGTCCGAGGGGAACTGGGCCGGCTTTTGGGGTAACGAGGCAGTTGATCAAAAGCTGCATGATATCGGTAGCTCTGGTCCGGTCGTGCTCGAGCCAGATTATTCGAAGCTCAAGGTCGTCGGCCTGACGCGCGACGTCGCGGAGTCCTATGTGTCGATGAACATCACGGTCTCATATGCGGGGCAGGATGGAACAGCCAGGCCGTTTTTGATGATCATCAATTGGCTTCGCATCGGGAACGACTGGAAGGTCGCTTCCGAAATCATTCTGCCGGTGCCGCCGGCACCGGCCGCGAAGGGCTCGCGCGGAACGCGTGCGCGCTTGCGTCATGAACCGGACATCGCATCCAACCCTGAAGGATAGATATCATGATGGACAGACGCACTTTTTCTGCCGCTCTCCTGACCGGAGTTGCGGCTTCGCTGATCTCCACACCCGGCATGGCCGCAACTTCAACTCCAGTGAAGGCGAGGAACGTCGTGCTCGTGCACGGGCTGTTCGCCGACGGCTCGTGCTGGTCCGAGGTGATCGCGCGATTGCAAGGGGCAGGGCTCAATGCCACGGCCGTACAAAATCCGCTGACGACGCTTCCTGACGCGGTGGCTTCGGCTGAACGTGTGCTGGCGCGGCAAGATGGCCCGACGGTGCTGGTGGGGCATTCCTTCTCCGGGATGATCGTCACCGAGGCTGGTGTGCATCCGAACGTCTCCGCGCTGGTCTATGTGGCTGCGCGTGCGCCGGACGCGGGCGAGGACTACACCGCTCTGGCCAAGACCTACCCGACGCCGCCGGCGACGGCCGGTATTGTCTTCGATGGCGACGAAGGACGTCTCAGCGAAGAGGCATTTTTGCGCGATTTCGCGAGCGACCTGCCGAAGGCAAAAGCAAAAGTGCTCTACGCCGTCCAGCAGCCGTTCCAAAAGGCGCTGCTCTCAGGCAAGACCACCAACGCGGCCTGGCGATCCAAGCCGAGCTACTATGCCGTGTCGACCGAAGACCGCACCATCGATCCGGACCTCGAGCGCTTCATGGCCAAGCGGATGGGCGCCAAGACCATCGAGGTGAAGGCCAGCCATCTCTCGCTGATCTCCCATCCCGACGACATCACGGGGCTGATCCTCGAAGCCGCGGGACAGCGCGCCTGACGACGGCATGCGTGCGGCGGAGGGCTTGCTTGGTGTCGTTCGGGGTCAGTCTTCGAGGAGGGCTCACCGACGAGACCAGCAGATCTCGCTGCCTGAAGAGGCATTCAAACCATCTTTCGCCAAGACGGCCCAGGTTTGCGCTGGTCCATGCCCCGCGTGCGATGCGATGTAACAATCGGCGCCAGCCTAGGGAACCGTGCAGGACGGACCGCAGTTACTCAGCAACGAAGCGGGATGGCGCCGCGGGATGTCGATAATTTAGTTCGTCGCCTGTCTCTCTCCCGGTGAAAACAAATTTTCGGCAGATTTGGGGGCGAAGGAAGGGCCATGCGCGCCTTGATCCTGGCATTGTTCATCCTGACGATTGTTGCGAGCCCGAACGTGGCGAACGCCGGTCTGAGCAGTTCGCCTCGTGGATCGAGCGCACCCGCCGAGACCACGATCGCCTCGGAGGAAGCAAATCAGCAGACCGAGAACCAGATCGGCCTCACCAAGGCGAAGCGTCGTGCAGTGCAGCGCGGGCTGACCAGGCTCGGGTTCGGCACCAAGGTCAATGGGACGTTCGACGAATCGTCTCGCGCCGTCATCGCGCGTTGGCAGGAGGAGCGCGGCTACCCCGCGACCGGCTTCCTCAATGCCGCCCAGCACAAGGTCCTGATGGATGCAGCCACGGAGGCTGCCAAATCCGACCGTGAAGCCCGTCGTCGCGCCGGGGGGCGTGGGCGATATTCGCGGAATGTCGGAGGTCCAATAGGCGCGATCGGCGGTGCAATGCACAGCGTGGTGGGCGGAATATTCCGCAGGTAGTCCAACCGCAAGATTGTCGGAAGACGCCCATAGCACCTCGCAAGTCGGGGGACCGTTATGACCACGACCACGGGGCGCATGTCGGTGTGGTGTGCAATATTGGGCGGACGGGGCAGGCCAGACCCGCTTTCAGGACAACGAGTCCTCCCGGCCCTTGCACTTCGGGATGCTGCTGGGCTCGTCTCCACCGGAGAAGGAGAGGTGCTGGCAGATCTTCGGGTAGAGGTCTGCTGTCGCTCAAAAAAGAGCCCGTCGCAATCAATGATCTTCAGTCCGAGATGGGCCAGAAGCCGTCATCGTCAGACACCGCGGAAAGGTCTGTCTTGGGGCAGGAGCGACTTACGCGAGGAGCGTCATCGCAGAATGACCCAAGCCGAGGGCGTCAGGATCATCAGGCACATTGAAATCCCAAGAGCGAGTCGACCAGCTTTATGTAGCACGGAAATCTGCGAGGGTTCGCGATGCGGCTGTCGATCAAGCCAGCTCCTGAAACAGCGAAGCGGCCAGCCGAAAATCAAGCCGAGCAAGTAGAGAACGCCATCAAGTTCCACTTTGCTTAGGTCCTGTATTGGACGGCTATTGCGATAGCCGACTTACCTATGATCATGAAAAAAGAGTTAAAACTAATGTTGAGGCAAAGCTATCGGTTAGCATCGATTTGGGCCCGGGATCGGGTATCAACGCTTTGCCGACAAGGTCTGCTTCGGGTCCAATTGACGACTTTTGAAGTGAATCAACCCACGCCCTGAACGAAAGTGGGAAGCAGCTGATCTTCACCTACCCTGACCACAGTACCGTTTCCAGGTTGCGATCGATCTCTGTGGCCGCGTCGCGACCTGGTCGCCGCCGAATCGAAATCCGAAATGTCATTGCAGACCAGCAGGCCGAGGTTTGCAACTACATCGTGAAGCCCTTAATAAGGAAACGTTGAAGTCGGGGATTTCTGATGATTGCGCCAGAAGAAGAGAGGGTGCTGAAAACGCACCTGGTCGAGATGTTCGGCCACATTAGCAGCATGCGGCGGGAATTCGCCGCTCTTCAAGGTGACAGCAAGGGCAGTATCGCGACGATGACAGACACCCTCGACGCGATCGTCGAGAATACGGAGGCAGCCGGGAACGCGATCCTCGAAAGCATGGAGGCGATCGGCGCCAGCGTCGCGAAGTTGCAGAGCGTCAACGACCCGACTGTCGCGTTGGTCAGCGATGAGATCGTCGATAGCACCAACAAGGTGTTCGAGGCTTGCGCGTTTCAGGACCTCACAGGGCAGCGGATCACGCGAGTGATCAAGTCGCTGCAGTTCATGGAGGACCACATCAACAGGCTGGTCCGCATGTGGGGAAAAGAGGAGCTGGCACGGATGGCCGCCGAGCTTGCTGTCCAAAGCGCCCCAGACTTGATGGAGGGCCCGAAGCGGCCGGGCGTGGCGATTTCCCAGGACGACATCGACAAGCTGTTCGCGTGAACTGCCTCAAACCGGATGCCCATAGCGGCGAACGGTCAGATCGAGGTGGCGCTCACCCAGATCGACCGGCACGCGGACGGTCCCGAGATTTCTCTGCAGGACGCGGACAGCACGGACATGCAACAAGGTAGCCGAGAATAATCGGATAGGTTTTAGAATTGGTTGCGGCAACCTTTGACGTGTAGAATGATCAATTGAATGAACCGGGCGCGACTTCCGCTTAGGTTCACAAGCAGTCGAATCGCCAGCGACTGCGCTATGTCCGCTGCGTCCCTGATTTCAGACATTCTCGATAGAGGCGTGATCGTAGGCCGAAACTAAGGTCCCCGACGACGTGCGGCGGGAGAGATCAATTCCCCCGCTGTGCGAATCAAAAAGCCGCCGGGCGATGCCGGCGGCTTGATGTCGATGGGAGGCATGTGCGGCGGCGGTCGCGCCGCGCCTGTCTTCTCTGGCGCCAGGTCGCCGCTTACTCTGCGGCTTCCTTGCGCGGCGGCGCGAGCGCGCCGGAATCGTGGATCTCCGCGACCTGGTGATCGCTGAAGCCCAGAACCTGGCGCAGGATCTCGTCGGTGTGCTCGCCGAGCAGGGGCGAGCGGGTGACGTCGGCCGGGCTGTCGGAGAGCTTGATCGGGTTGCCGACCGAGAGGTACTTGCCGCGGGTCGGGTGGTCGACCTCGACCAGGGTGCCGGTCTTGCGCAGCGACTCGTCCTCGGCAATCTCCTTCATCGACAGGATCGGGCCGCAGGGGATGTCGAACTCGTTGAGGATGTCCATGGCCTCGAACTTGGTCTTGGTCATGGTCCACTGCTCGATGCGGCCGAAGATCTCGTTGAGGCGCGGCAGACGGGCGGCCGGCTTGGCGTAGTTCGGGTCGGTCTTCCAGGTCGGCTCACCGATCACGTCGCAGATCTTTTCCCAGACCGGGGCCTGGGTGATGAAGTAGATGTAGGCGTTCGGGTCGGTCTCCCAGCCCTTGCACTTGAGGATTCGGCCCGGCTGGCCACCGCCGGAATCATTGCCGGCGCGCGGCACAGCGTCGCCGAACGGAATGCCTTCGCCGAACTGGCTGTATTCCTTCATCGGGCCGCGCTCGAGGCGCTGCTGGTCGCGCAGTTTTACGCGGCAGAGGTTCAAGACGCCGTCCTGCATCGCGGCGGTGACGCGCTGGCCCTTGCCGGAATGGGTGCGCTGATAGAGCGCGGTGACGATGCCGAGCGCGAGGTGCAGGCCGGTGCCGGAATCGCCGATCTGGGCGCCAGTCACGAGCGGCAGGCCATCACGGAAGCCGGTCGTCGATGCCGCGCCGCCGGTGCACTGGGCGACGTTCTCGTAGACCTTGCAGTCCTCGTACGGACCGGGGCCGAAGCCCTTGATCGAGGCGACGATCATCTTGGGGTTGATCGCCTGGATCTTCTCCCAGGGGAAGCCCATGCGGTCGAGCACGCCGGGGCCGAAATTCTCGACCAGCACGTCGCACTTCTTGATCAGCTCGGTGAGGACCTCCTTGCCCTTCGGGTTCTTGGTGTCGAGCGTGATCGAGCGCTTGTTGTGGTTCAGCATCGTGAAATAGAGGCTGTCCACGTTCGGAATGTCCTGCAGCTGGCCGCGGGTGATGTCGCCCACGCCCGGCCGTTCGATCTTGATCACGTCGGCGCCGAACCAGGCCAAAAGCTGGGTGCAGGTCGGCCCTGACTGGACGTGGGTGAAGTCGAGAATGCGAACGCCCTCGAGCGCCTTGGTCATGTGTTGATCTCCGTAACGAATGGTCATCCCGCACGAGCGGGCAGGTGATGTCTTGCGGGTGGCCCTTACTTCTTCTTCGTCAGCGCGCTCTGCGGATTGAGGTTGCCGATGCGGCCGCTCTCGGAGCCGGCCGCGGGATCGATCACGGCATTGATCAAGGTCGGCTTGCCGGAATCCATCGCCTCGTTGACGGCGCGCTTCAACTCGTCCGGAGACGTGGCGTTGACGCCGACGCCGCCGAAGGCTTCCATCATCTTGTCGTAGCGCGCGCCCTTGACGAACACCGTCGTCGCCGGATCGTCGCCCGCCGAGTTCTGATCGGTCCCGCGATAGATGCCGTCATTGTTGAAGATGACGACGCAGATCGGCAGATTGTAGCGGCAGATGGTCTCGACCTCCATGCCGGAGAAGCCGAAGGCGCTGTCGCCCTCGATCGCCAGCACCGGCTTACCGGTCTCGACCGCCGCGGCGATCGCCGAGCCCATGCCGATGCCCATGACGCCCCAGGTGCCGACATCCAGGCGCTTGCGCGGCTGATACATGTCGATGACGCCACGGGCGAGGTCGAGCGTGTTGGCGCCTTCGTTGACCAGGATCGCGTCCGGACGCTCCTTGATGATGGTGCGCAGCACGCCGAGCGCGCCGTGATAGTCCATCGGCGAGTTGTTGTTCATCAGCCGCGGCGCCATCTTGGCGACGTTGTCCTCGCGCTTCTTTTGTACGGCACTCAGCCACTCGACCGGAGCCTTGGGCCAGTTGCTGCCCATCGCCTCGGCGAAGGCTGACACGACAGAACCGATGTCGCCGACGACGGGTGCGGCGATCTCGACGTTGGAGTCCATTTCCTTGGGCTCGATGTCGACCTGGATGAACTTCTTGGGGGCATCGCCCCAGGACTTGCCCTTGCCATGCGAAAGCAGCCAGTTGAGGCGGGCGCCGATCAGCATGACGACGTCGGAGTCCTTGAGCACGGTGGAGCGCGCCGCGCCGGCGCATTGCGGGTGCAGGTCGGGCAGCAGGCCCTTGGCCATGCTCATCGGCAGGAACGGGACGCCGCTCGTCTCGACGAAAGTCTTGATGGCTTCGTCGGCCTGGGCATAGGCCGCGCCCTTGCCGAGAATGATCAGCGGGCGTTTCGCATTCTTCAACAGATCGAGCGCGCGCTTGACCGAGTCGGGCGAGGGGATCTGCGCCGGCGCCGGATCAATCACCTTGACCAGCGAGGCCGCACCGGCCTGCGCGTTCATGACCTGGCCGAACAGTTTTGCCGGCAGGTCGAGATAGACGCCGCCCGGACGGCCCGACACGGCGGCGCGGATGGCGCGCGCGAAGCCGATGCCGATGTCCTGGGCATGCAGCACGCGGAACGCCGCCTTGCACAGCGGCTTGGCGATCGCGAGCTGATCCATCTCTTCGTAGTCGCCCTGCTGCAGGTCGACGACCTCGCGCTCCGAGGAGCCCGAGACCAGGATCATCGGGAAGCAGTTGGTCGTGGCATGCGCCAGCGCCGTGAGGCCGTTGAGGAAGCCGGGGGCGGAGACGGTGAGGCATACGCCCGGCTTCTTGGTGAGGAAGCCGGCGATCGCGGCGGCATAACCGGCGTTCTGCTCATGGCGGAAGGACAGCACGCGGATGCCTTCAGCCTGCGCCATGCGACCGAGGTCGGTGATCGGAATCCCCGGAACGTTGTAGATCGTATCGATCCCGTTCAGCTTCATCGCGTCGATGACGAGATGGAAGCCGTCGGTGAGCTCCTCGTGGGTATCCGGTGCCTCGGTCTTCACAGCAGTCTGCGCCATGCGCCTCTCTCCCTGGTCGTCTATGTCGAAGGCGCGTTCAGCGTCTTCTTCTCTTTGAACCTGCCTGCTGATGATCAGCTGAATAATTCCTGGCCGTGCGTCTCGACGTAGGTCGCAAGCCCCAGTGTATGATCGCGGGCGAGCTTCTCGGCGAGCTCGGTGTTGCGTTCTTCGAGCGCATCGATGATCGCGAGATGCTCGGGAAGGGACGCTGCGATACGGTCGGTACGTCCGATCGTGAGCTGACGGTAGCCGCGCACGTGCAGCAGGATGTCGCTGGTCATGTCGACGAGCACGGGCGATTCCGACAGCGAGATCAGCGCCTGATGAAACGCGATGTTCGCCTTTGAATATTCCTCGATATGATCCTGCGGCGGGCGGTCCTTGCCGAAATCCTTGAAGTAGTCGCGCAGCGCGGTGATGTCCTTCTTGCGCGCGATGGTCGTGATCAGGCGTGCGGCCATGCTTTCCAGCGCAGCCCAGGCGCGGATCATGTCGACGATCTCGCTCTTGGTCCGGCGAATCACGACGATGCCACGGCGCGGCACGGTCTTGACGAAGCCGTCCTGCTCGAGCATGGCGATCGCTTCGCGGATCGGCGTGCGGCTGACACCGAGACGCTCGGACAACGCGCGCTCGTCGAGCATCACCGGCTCGGGCGATGCATAGATGTCCATCTTCAGGATAGCTTCCCGCAAGGCTTCGTAAGCCTTGTTCTTGAAGCTCGTCTCCGGGGCGATGCGAGCGATCGCAATGTCGGCCTCGGCCATGATGGGCAATGCCTTGCTTGTTTTCTGTGTAGACAAGACCGATCTCCTCTTCCTTGGGAGATGGCTGTATACAGCATTTTGCGTCCAAGATTTTTGGCATACCAAATGCCAGACTGTCAAGCTGCGTGATTTTTCAGCGTTTCCACATCTTCGATGCGCTTGACAAAGTTTGCTTCTGGCATACCAAATGCCATAAAACGTGTCTGTCCCTCAGGAGGAAGCCCCGATGTCTGACGCCGCCGTTCCCAATGCCAAGGCCACGATCCGCGAAGTTCTCGATCGGGTGAAGGCGGATAAACGCACCAGCCTGACCGCCCCCGAGGGCAAGCTGGTGTGCGACGCCTACGGCATTCCGGTGCCGAAGGAGGGCGTGGCGAAATCGGCGGCCGAGGCCGCCAAGATGGCCGGCGACATGGGTTTCCCGGTCGTCATGAAGATCGTCTCTCCGGATATTCTCCATAAGACCGAGGCCGGCGGCGTCATCGTCGGCGTCAAGACCGCCGACGATGCGAAGGCGGCCTATGAGACCATTCTCGGCAACGCCAGGAAGTACAAGGCCGACGCCAAGATCGAAGGCATCCAGGTACAGCAGATGCTGACCGGCGGCACCGAGGTGATCGTCGGTTCGATCACCGACGGATCGTTCGGCAAGCTGGTGGCGTTCGGCCTCGGCGGCGTGCTGGTCGAGGTGCTGAAGGACGTCACCTTCCGGCTCGCGCCCGCGACCAAGGACGACGCGCTCTCCATGCTCGACGGCATCCAGGCCCATGAGATGCTGAAGGGCGTGCGCGGCGGTGAGCCGGTCAGCCGTGAGGCGCTCGCCGACGTCATCGTCAAGGTGTCGCAGCTGGTCAGCGATTTCCCGGAGATCGTCGAGCTCGACCTCAACCCGGTGTTCGCGACCAAGGCCGGTGCCATCGCCGCCGACGTCCGCATCGTCGTCGATTTCGACTACAAGCCGCGTCCGGCGCCGCGCTCCAACGAGGAGATCGTGACCGCGATGAAGCGGATCATGATGCCGACCGCGATCGCCGTGATCGGCGCCTCCGCCGAGGACGGCAAGATCGGCAACTCCGTGATGAAGAACCTGATCAATGGCGGCTACAAGGGCGAGATCTACCCGATCCACCCCAAGGCCTCCGAGATCCTCGGCTACAAGGCCTATAAGAGCGTCAAGGACGTCCCCGGCGTGATCGACACGGCGGTGTTCGCGATTCCCGCCAAGTTCGTCGCCGGCGCCCTGGTCGAGTGCGGCGAGAAGAAGATCCCCGGCGCGGTGCTGATCCCGTCGGGCTTCGCCGAAGCCGGCGCTCCGGAGCTGCAGGCCGAGATCGTCGAGATCGGCAACAAGTACAACATCCGCCTGATGGGGCCGAACATCTACGGCTTCTACTACACGCCGGCCAATCTCTGCGCGACCTTCTGCACCGCCTATGACGTCAAGGGCCACGCGGCGCTGTCGTCGCAGTCCGGCGGCATCGGCATGGCCATCATCGGCTTCTCGCGCTCGGCCAAGATGGGCGTCTCCGCGATCGTCGGCCTCGGCAACAAGTCTGATATCGATGAGGACGATCTGCTCGCCTTCTTCGAGCAGGACCCCAACACCAATTTGATCGCGCAGCACTGCGAAGACCTCAAGGACGGTCGCGCCTTCGCTGAAGCCGCCAAGCGCGTCTCCAAGAAGAAGCCGGTCATCGTGCTCAAGGCCGGCCGCACCTCGGCCGGCGCCAAGGCCGCCTCGTCGCACACCGGCGCGCTCGCCGGCAACGACAAGATCTATGAGGACGTGCTCAAGCAGTCCGGCGTCATTCGCGCCCGCTCGCTGCGCCAGCTGCTCGAATTCGCCCGCGGCGTGCCGGTGCTGCCGACGCCCAAGGGTGAGAACGTGGTCATCATCACCGGCGCCGGCGGATCGGGCGTGCTGCTGTCCGACGCCGTCGTCGACAACGGCATGTCGCTGATGGGCATGCCGGCGGATCTCGACGCCGCCTTCCGCAAGTTCATCCCGCCGTTCGGCGCCGCCGGCAATCCGGTCGACATCACCGGTGGCGAGCCGCCGATCACCTATGTGAACACGGTCAAGCTCGGCCTGTCGGACGACCGCATCCACGCGCTGATCCTCGGCTACTGGCACACGATCGTCACCCCGCCGATGGTGTTCGCCCGCAACATGGTCGAGGTGAAGAACGAGATGGCGGCCAAGGGCTTCGTCAAGCCGATCGTCGCCTCGCTCGCCGGCGACGTCGAGGTCGAGGAAGCCGCCGAATATCTCTACCAGAACGGCATCCCGGCCTACGCCTATTCGACCGAGCTGCCGGTCGAGGTGCTCGGCGCCAAGTACAAGTGGGCGCGCGGGGCAGGGCTGCTCTAAGGACGCGATAAGCTGAGGACTGCGATGGCGCCGCTCTGGGATGACCGGGGCGGCGTCATCTTATTTGATCTTGGCGGGATAGCTCCCCATCGATCGGGCGGCTCGCGCAATTGAGTGCACAGTCAGGCTAATGGCTTTGCCAGGGGGCTTCGGGTAGAATATCATTCTATCGGAATTGAGGGCGCTCGATGAACTGGCTCCAATTCATCGCGGACATTGTAGGCCATCTTGCGTGGCCGGTTGTTGTGCTGATCATCGTGTTTGCCGTGCGCAAGCACTTGGGCTCATTGGCCGAACGGATACTTGAACTGAGCTTCGGGGGCGCAACGGTTAAGTTCGATAAGCTGCTATCGACGGGCGCGGAACTGATCGAGCAGGCCAAAGAGGAAGAGCCTGAAGAGACCGCAGAGGAGATGACGAAAACTCTGAGTAAGCATATCGATAGGCTCAAAGACCTTCGTTCCCAGCCGGCGGACGAAGGACAGGCAATGGTCCTATTCAAAGATATAGAACTGAAGCTTATTAACATAGGAATCGCGCTCGGTCTGGCACCTCAAAAGGGAAGGCTCCACGCCAGGGACGTAGTGAGACATTTGCGATCGCAGAAGCAGATCGACAGCGGCTTCGCAAAGTTGTTCGACACCCTACAGGAAGGACGAAACGTGCTCGCCCACGCTCGGCGGCTAAGTCAAAGTGAGATCGAGGAGTACGTGCGGCAGGCGTCATTCTTCCTGATTCAATTGGAGATGTGGGAAGAACGCCTCAACAAGAAGAGCGGCAGGAGTGTCCCTTCTGGTTGAGCTCCCGCCCATTTCCAGGTGGAAAAACTAGCATGGATCGAGATACGTTTCTCAAGTTGGCGCCCGAGTACTACATGCTCGCGCTGTTTATCCATTTCGATTACCCGCGCGATCTGCACGGTGAGTCAAGTTTTGCCAGGGACTTTGCAGTAAATGATGATAGCGAATGGCATGATTTCGTCGAGAGCGCTCCGCTTCGTCAGGAGGCGTTGCGGCGTTTAGAAAGACTAGGCGCGATCAAGTTGGTTTTAGATGCCTTCGGGCCAATACTTTGGCATCGTGGCCCGAACTTCGAGAGGTTGCTGGACGAATGGGAGAAAACGCCGTCGAGCGTGTTCTACAAGGCAAGGATGTCGGGGGACCGGCGCGAGTGGCTTATGGCCGCTCTCCCCAAGGTCAACGGCACCGCACAGGATCTCAAAATCACGAGCGCCGACTATTCCGCCGCAGCAGTCTCCGAATTCACGTCAGATTCGTTTGCTGAGGCCGCCCATCCTGAGCCTGCCGATGAATGGGCGCCAATCACACTCGATCAGACCGACCCCGTCGTCACGGAAGCCACTAAACAGCTTGGCGCAGCGACGGAAGCGATCGAGCAGGACAACGGATACTCCATCAAGCATCCGCAAGAGCGTGACGCGGTCGTTCAAGACCTCAAGGGAGGATTAGACAAGCTTAAGTCGGGTGTTGTGAGCGTCGGATGGATGCGGAGAATTGTCAACGGATTGAGGATTAGCAGCGTCCGATTTGCTGACACGATAAAAGGACAGACGATCGACGGCACGCTCATGGCGCTCAGGGAAGTCGTTAAGTCTCACATGAGCCACCTTATCGAGCATCTATTCTGGTGGTTGCATTAAGCTGAGCTAAAACGACTGTCATGCTGTCGGTTACGAAATTGCGGTACCGTGCAGTGGAGCATTATGACCACAATACCCATCACCGGCGGCGCCTTCAGCACCATCCGCTCGGCGACGTTGAACCGCCACACCTTCTCGCGCGGCGTTGATCAGAATCGTGGCCTGATGACGCTGCCGGTTGCGCGCCCTGGCTGCATCGACGAGCGCTCGCAAGGCACAGACCTGGATGCGCGGCAGATCGGTCGGCAGTGCGAGCAGTCCGAGCGTGAGCCCCCCTCGGTCATGGCGAATTGGTTGCCTGACGGGCCGTAGGGTGCGCGGCCAATGCCATGAAGATCAGGGAGAGGGGATGGCCCGCTCGCCCATGCGCTGCTTAAGCCGTAATCAGCTCTGCCGACCTATTTGGGCTTGCGGTCGTCCGCATCGCGCGCAACCATCGTGCCGGATCACCTGAACACGCCAGCGAGACTGCCATGACCAAACTCACGCGCTTTGCGGTCGCCCCCCTGCACACCATGACGCGCCGATTGGCCGATGTCGCCTCGGGGCGCGTCGCGCCGGATCTCGTCATCACCGGCGCGCGCGTGCTCTCGACCTATTCGGAGCGCATTCATCCGGGTCGCGAGCTCTGGATCACCGGTGGGCGGATGGCGGCAGTGAAGCCGGCCGGGGCTCACAAGTCCTTCGCGGGTGGCTTCGCCATCTACGACGCGGCCGCCGGCATCATCGCGCCGGGCCTGGTCGATCCGCACATCCATATCGAGTCCTCGATGGTGACGGCCTGCGCCTATGCCGAGGCCGCTCTGCTCAACGGCACTACGACGATCTTCTGCGACAGCCACGAGATCGGCAACGTAATGGACGTCGCCGGCGTCGAAGCCATGCTGGAGGACGCGCGCGAGGCGCCGCTGTCGATCTTTCTCACCGTGCCCTCGACCGTGCCGGCGACCTCGGCGGCGCTGGAGACGGCCGGCGGCGATCTCACGCCGGACAAGATCGCCGGCCTGTTCGATCGCTGGCCGGAGGCGGTCGGGCTCGGCGAGAAGATGGACTTCGTGCCGGTGGCCATGGGCGACGAGCGCAGCCATGCCATTCTCGCTGCGGCGCTCAAGCGCGGGCGGCCGGTGTCGGGGCATGTCTATGGCCGCGAGTTCGTCGCGGCCTATGCGGCGAGCGGCGTGACCGACACCCATGAGGCGATCGACCGCGACATCGCCGATGACCTGCTCGACGCCGGGGTGTGGATCTTCCTGCGCGGCGGACCGCCGACCACGCCGTGGCACAGCCTGCCGCAGGCGATCCGCACCATCACCGAGCTCGGCGCCTCGCATAAGCGCACCGCCGTGTGTACCGACGATCGCGACGCCGACGACCTCATGCTGTTCGGGCTCGACTGGGTGGTGCGCGAAGCCGTGAAGGCCGGGATGTCGCCGGAGCAGGCGTGGTCGATGGGCTCGCTGCATGGCGCGACGCGGTTCGGCATGGACGGCGAAATCGGCGGCCTCGGCGGCGGCCGCCGCGCCGATCTCGTGCTGCTCGACGACGGCCTGAAGCCGCAATCGACCTGGTATGGCGGCGAACTCGTGGTCGACCAGGGCCGGATCACGCCGCGTCTCGATCAGGCGCTGTCGCAGCGCTACCAGTACCCGAAGGCGGCCTATGCCACGGTCAAGCTGCCGGCGCAGATGACGCTGACGCCGGAGCTGCCGACCAAGGCCTGCACGGTGAACGCGATCAAGACGGCGCTGCCGGGCATCACACTCATTCATGACAAGGTGGCGATCGAGCCGGCGAAGGATTGGGACACGCTGTTCGCGCGCCACGGCCTGTGTTTCGTCGCGGTGATCGAGCGGCACGGCAAGTCGGCCGGCAATGTCGCGCATGGGCTGCTGAAGGACTTCGGCCTCAAGCGTGGTGCGGTCGCCTCGAGCGTCGGTCATGACAGCCACAACATCATCGTGGCCGGCACCAACGAAGCCGACATGCAGGCCGCCGTGGCCGCGATCGGCGCGCAACAGGGCGGTGTCTGCGTCGTCGCCGACGGCAAGGTGAGGGCGATGGTGCCGCTGCCGATCGCGGGGCTGTTGTCCGACAAGCGCGTCACCGAGGTGGCCGAACAGGTCAAGCTGCTCAAGGCGGAATGGACCGAGGCCGGCTGCACCATTCCCTATATGGGCTTCAACCTGATCCCGCTCTCGGTCATCCCGGAGATCCGCATCACCGACAAGGGCCTCGTCCTGGTGCCGCAGATGGAGCTGGCGCCGCTGTTCGAATAGGCCGGCACGATCTCGGACGTCGTTTGCAGCAAGACGGGACCGAGCTGTTTCGCAAAGGACTGTGCGCTCCCTCTCCGGGACGGCGCCCGCTTCGGATCAAAAAGATGCCTTCCTGCCATGGGAGGGCTTACTTCGAGCCCGTCTGCCCGCGGCGAGGCCTGAGCGGATGCAGAAGCGATGTGTTCGAACACCGTATCCGGCAGGGTCGGAACTTGCAGCAGCTCGTCGCGACTCAAGGCGCCGATGAGGACCTTGGCCGGGCGCGCCTATCGCCGAGAGGCGAGGGTTGGAGCGGTCTTCGTTTGATCGGCCGTGGCGCTCTGCAGCGTCGCTCGCCTTTCGGCCATGGCATGATTGAAAAGTTCAAGGACCAGACCGAATGCGGCCAGGTCCTCTTGTTCGATTGCTCCATCATCGTAGAATTTGAGGGTCTCGCCGATGATCGCATCGACCTCGCGCTGCACTGTCAGCAGATCGTCTTCCGACCCGGCATTGCGCACCTCCGACACCGCGGCAAGAATGCGGTTGCGACAGCTGGTGTTGTCGTCCGGTTCGTCGTGGTTCAGATAGCGACGCAGCCAGGCGGCGGCGGAACCGATGCCGGAAAGAACAAGCAGGGCGAACCAGAAGTAGTCGCTGTACTTGTCCAGAAAGGTTCGCTCCGTGCCGTTGATGACCGCCGCGGCGCCCCGATGCACCGAGGGTTCAGTCTCCTTCTCCGTGTCGGGCTTCGTGATGTGCGAAGCGCCGGCCACGCCTTGCGTGATCGTGTCGCGCACCGCGAAAAGCTGCCGATAGAAGGCCGCCGCCTTGGCTTCAGACAGTTCCTTTCTCGCCAAGATCAGGTGGTTGACGCTGATCGTGTCGACCTTGTCCTCCGGCCAGGCCGGCTGCGCGTTGAAGACGCTGGCCGGAATTTCCTCGGCCTCATAGCGCGCGTGCTTCAGAGCAATGGCCTCGGATGCGTCGATTGGAAGAAAGGTGGGAGCTCCGCGCGCTCGGGCAGTCGCGGCGATGGCGTTTGCCGTGATTTTGCTGTCGAGCGGACCGACGGCGAGATACGCATCGAGGGTAGGGTCTTGCGCAAGCTTTTCGATCTCGTCTGTCCCAAATTGGGCCGTGGCAACCTTATCGGGGGGCACGCCGGAGCCCTCCAGAATGGTCTGGAGGACTGCGACGTTTGCTCCGGTCCTCCCGATGATGCCGACTTTGTGACCCGCCAGATGCGCGATCTCTCCGATCTTGCCGGTGGCCTTCTTCTTGGGCTCGTTGCCGCGTCGTCCGGAGGGCGACCACAGGACGACGTAGTTCTTCCGCAGGATGGCCAACGTTTGCGCGTCGGGCGGCATGCCAAGGTCGCCGCGGCCGACCGCCAGGTCGGTTTTGTCGGCGGACAGCAGGGCGAGCGATTCAGCCGCTCCTCCGGTCGTGATGGGGGAGAGCCTGACCGTCCTGCTTTCCTCACCGAAAGCGTCGGCCATCGCCTGGACCACCTGGTGGTCGTCGCTCCCTGCCGGTCCAACGGCGATCCGGAGAGTCTCGGGCTGCAAGACGTAGAAGAGGGCGGCCGCAGCGGCGCCAAAGGCAACAAATCCCAAAGCCAACACGATGAGCAACCTTCGTTGACGACGATCGTGAGCACTCCTGACTGGATCGGACGGTGACATCAGCGGACCCTCTCACAACGAACGCCTGTTCGGCTACAAGCGCGCCGGGAACCTGGGCGAACCGGTTTCCGTCTGGAATGTTCCGCCGCGCCTAGAGAGTTCACGAAAGGTGGCCAGGTTTGCGACGGGCGGTCCTTAGGCCTCCAGGGTCCGCTTCGGGTTATAGCTGTCGCTGTATAGAACGCCGAGCTGATGACCATTGGCCCTCGCCGCTGTTCGAATACAGCGGTGCGCGGCTCTCGTCGGCCTGCACGTCGGGCAAATCAGCCCGGTCGTTCGCGCGCTTTTGCACCATTGCAGGGTCATGCGCGGCGACGCCCGGTCAGCGCGACGGGCAGCATTTCTCAAGCCAAATCAGAGGGAGGCGGACCTGCGAGCGCCCGCCGAAAAATTTTTGTTTCTTTTTTTCAGAAATCATGCATGATGCGCGCATCCCGCCTCGATGAGAGGGACGTTGCGCGCGATCGTCACGACACGTGAGGCGGGGATGCGGTGGCCGTGGAGCGTCGCAGCGTGCGCTTATCGCATGTGGACGAACGACGCATCACGGACGCGAAGTCGTGTGGTCCTGGCCTCCCGGTGCCGAGGTCAAACCTGTGATCATGCATTGCAGGCGACGGGGTCAATCAGCCGGTCCCCGGGGAGAGCACGAAAGAAGCGTTAAGACCGCCGCGCGGGGAATGCCGGTTGAACGGCTGAACCTGTGGTACCTGCCGCCTGCATTTTTTTCGCAGGCGGGCCATGGGTGAGGCCTTCACCCGGCATTCCCTGCGCCCTCTCGCTATTCGAGGGCATCTCGATCGCAGCACTCGGGCGTGATCCGCCGCGAGGCTACGAACGCACGGCCGCAGCTGTTTGAAACGTGGATAGGACCAGAACGATCTCCTTCAATCGCGCCCCTGGCGCAGGCTCGGCGTGGTTCGTTCCGTCGGCATGACGAACTTTAGGTCACGTGGAACCGGAACTGCAGGCGATCTCTCGGTGTTGAGCGGACATCTTGAACACACTGGAGGACGAAGATGAGAACACGTGTTGCTGTTTCGCTGGTTGCCGCGTCGCTGCTGGCCTCGACTGCCGCCTTTGCCCAGTCCACGACCGTCGAGGGCGCCGCGAACGGCGCTGCGGCCGGTGGCGCTGTTGCCGGACCGGTCGGTGCCATGGTCGGCGGGACGGTCGGAGCGGCCGTCGGTGCGGGCCTGGAGATTCCGAATGCCGTGATCACCTCGATCGATGCCGAGCGCGCGCCGTCGGTGGTCGTGCGCGAGCGCGTCGTGGTGGGCGAGCCCTTGCCCGATACGGTCGAGCTGCGCCCCGTGCCGCGCTACACCGAGTATCGCTATGCGGTCGTCAATGATCGGCGGGTGATCGTCGATCCGCGCACGCGCCGCGTGATCAAGATCATCGAGTGATCTGACGCCGTCACACAGGGGAGGCCTCGCTGCTGACGCGGCGGGGCCTTTCTTTGCGCTCAGGTCGTTTGCGCGCGAACCTGCCGGGCGAGCCAGTCGAAGGTGGCGGCAAGGCCGAAGCCGATACAGGCGGCCGCGGCGTCGACGAGGAAATCCTCCAGGCGCGCGTGACGCCCGGGCGCCCAGAACTGCGCGACTTCGAGCGCACCGATCAGCACCACCGCGATGGTCGTCGCCAGCAACCGATGACTGCGATAGGCGAGGCCGAAGGCCAGGCCGATCAGGATGAAGGCCAAGGCGTGTTCGCCATCCTGTCCAAGATGGGAATGGGGCCGATAGTTCGGGGGCCCCAGCGTTGCGAAGGCAACGGCTGCGGCGAGCAGCCAGGCCGACAGGCGAAATACGATTTTCATGCCCGCTGCATAGCATGATCCGGGCCATCAGCCGGGGTCACAGCCGCTTGAGCCGCCGATGTAGTTAACGTGGCTCCGAGCGAAGCTTTCTCATCATACCGCGGGCTGCCGGCCGGCGGCGCTCAGATCGGCTGCCGCACGCCCAGACCCTGCATGAAGCGCTCCCGGATCTGCGCGGGATCGCGCCGCGTGGCCCCCACGCCCGGCTTGTCGTCGATGCGCGCCGCGATCAGCACCGGGCCGGCGGCCTGTAGCGCGAGGTCGACCAGGCGTTCGAAATCCTCCTCGTCCGCCGCCCAATGACTGGCGGAGATGCCGCACCCCGCGGCAATCGCGACGATGTCGGCATGCCGCGCCGGCGTCGGCTGGCTTCCGGTGATCTGATAGACGCCATTGTCCATCACGATGATGGCCAAATTCTTCGGTGCACGTGTCGCGATCGTGGTCAGGCAGCCCAGCTGCATCAGCAGCGAGCCGTCGCCTTCGAGTGCGACGACGCGACGCTGCGGCTGCGCCAGCGCGACGCCGAGCGCGATCGGGCAGGCGAGGCCCATGCTGCCGAGCATGTAGAAGTTCTGCGGCCGCTGGCCCGCCGCCCACAGATCGAAATTGGTGTTGCCGATGCCGCCGATCACGGCTTCCTCGCGTGTCAGCTTCGCGACCAGCCGGCAGGTCAGATCGAAGCGGTTCATGACCTTTGTGTTGCGCACGTGATGGCCGGTCTCGGCTGCGCTCATGCGAACACCTTTCCGCCGGTGAGCAGGGGCGACAGGATCAGCGCCACCGGCGCCTGCGTGGCTATGGCCTGCTTGATCGAGCGATCGACGACGAACTCCAACTCGTCGAGGCGGGTCATGGTGTGGTGCTCCATGGCCAGCGCATCCAGCACCGGCCGCATCGTCCGGCACACCAGCGACTGGCCATAGTTGAACTCACCGAGCGTGCCGCGCTCGGACACGACCATGATCAGCGGGATCTGGCAGGGCACGACCAGTGAGGCCAGCACGTTGGCCAGTGTCGCGAACCCCGAGGTCTGCATCAGCAGCGCGCCGCGCCGGCCGCCCATCCAGGCGCCCGAGAGAATGCCGACGGCTTCCTCCTCGCGCGCGGTGGCGAACGTCGTGAAGAATGGATCGGCGTGCAGGCTCTCGATCAGCGGGGTCAGGACGCGGTCGGGCACATAGGGAACGAGGTCGACCGCGTTGCGCTTGAGCGTATGCAGGACGATGTCATGCCAGCTTGGCGCGGGTGATGCTGATCGCGCCGCATCGGCTTCGGCGGCCATTGCTGTTCCTCCCTGGCGCTCATCGTGTCTTCCGAGATGACGCTCCACCGAGCTTGACGCGGCCGGCCTGATTGTCAACATGTCGGCCGGCCGGTCAGGCATCCGCCGCCCGAATCCGAAATCAAGCAACAAGAAACCAGGAGGTCGCCCCGATCATGGCCGCGAACTTGAAGCGCGTCTTCTACGTCAAATATCTGGCGCATCCGATCTTCAGCGAACACCTTGCGTCCCGTCCGGATGTCCGGCTCGATCGGTTGGAGAACGACAGTTCCGACGAGGTGGCCGCGCCGATCCTCGCCGCGGCGCATGCCTACCAGGTCGGCGCGGCCCGTGATGAGCTTGCGCCGCACTTCCACGTCGATGCCGAGCTGTTGCGGCGCGCGCCCCATCTGCTGATCGTGTCCAGCAACGGCGCGGGCTATGACCCGGTCGATGTTGACGCTTGCACCAAGGCGGGCGTCCTGGTCGTGAACCAGTCCGGCGGCAATGCCCATTCGGTCGCCGAGCACACCCTCGGCATGATGCTGACCCTGTCGAAGCGGATCATCGAGTCCGATCGCAGGCTGCGCCGGGAGCGTGACGTCAACCGCAACGACCTGATCGGGCATGAAGTGCAGGGCCGCACGGTCGGCATCGTCGGGCTCGGCCAGGTCGGCCGCCGCATCGCCGCGCTGTGCAGCGGCCTGCTCGGGATGACCGTTCTGGCCTACGATCCCTATCTCTCCGCAGCGGAGATCGCCGCGCGTGGCGCGACGAAGGTCGAGCTCCATGAACTGATGCGGGAGTCCGACTTCGTCTCGATCAATTGCCCGCTGACCAGGGAAAGCCGGGGCATGATCGGTCCCAGCGAATTCGCGCTGATGCAGCCGGGTGCCTATTTCATCACCACAGCCCGCGGCTTCATCCACGACGAGGATGCGCTGCTCGAGGTGCTGCGCGATAAGCGCATCGCCGGTGCCGGGCTCGACGTCTGGTCCAAGGAACCGCCGCCGCCGGAGCATCCGCTGCTGCAGTTCGACAACGTCCTGGCGAGCCCGCATACGGCCGGGGTCACCCGGGAGGCGCGGCAGAACATGGGGCAGATCGCCGCCGAGCAGCTGCTCGCTGCGCTTGACGGCGGGCGGCCGCCGCGCCTGATCAATCCGGAGGCGTGGCCGCTCTACAGTGCCCGTTTCCGCGAGACGTTCGGGGTGGCGCCCGCGTAGCCAGGTGCGACCGAGAAGATTTCATGCGTCGGAAGCCGTGATGCAGCAATGAATCTTCTCTCCAGGCCGGCTTCGACGAACCGGACATTGCTATTTTCCGGCGCGTCTCGACAGCCGCCGCCAGGCTGATCATTTTCCTTTCTGCGCCATGAGCTTAGGGGTGATCCTTCGCTCGGCGCAGAAGGACCTGGTCAGATGCGTCGGCTGAATTCAATCCTGAGGGCAACACACGGTCGCGTTCGTCGCGCCGTCTCGAACTTCGTCGCGATCGCTGCTGCGAGCCTGCCATCCGCCGGCGCCTGAGCCGGTTCCGTTGCTGCATCAAATATTTGCATCGACCGATTGATATCGGTCAACAGCCACGGCGCGAGCGCGGTAACATGGACTTCAAGGACTGCTGAAACAGCAGGGAGGTTCCATGTCCCACTATGTCGTTCACTTCATGAAAGATGTGCTCGGCGAGAACGGCCGCGAGAGCGAGATCTGTCAGTGCACGCTTGAAGTTGATGCCGAGAGTGAAGGCCAAGCCACTGAAATTGCAAAGAAGAGATTCTGCGAGCAGCAGGCGCTGCGCGATTGGTCGCTGCACGCTGATCGCATCCGGGTGAAGTCGGCCGACTTTCCGTCCTGATGCGACGTAGGCCATCGCTTCGAGACGCCCTACGCGAACCCCGTTCCCTCAAGAAACGGGGTCAAGGCATCGAGCACGGCGTCGGGAGCCCGTTCCGGCAGCAAATGACCGCAGGCGATCTCGACACCGCGCACGTCGTCGGCCCAGCGGCGCCAAACTTCGGCGGCGGTGAGCGTGCCGCTCTCCATCCCCTCGGCGACCAAACGCTCTGCGGCCCATAGCACCAGCACCGGACATGCGATCCTGCGGCCGGCGGCACGGTCAGCCAAATCATGCGCGACATCGGGGCCATTGGCGGCACGGTAATCCTCGATGATCGCATGGCGTACGGACGCCTTTCGGAAAGCCTCACGATAGGCGGCAACGGCGTCGGGATGCAGTTTGTGGATCCCACCGGCCATCTGTTCGAGCGTGGCGTCCAGGAAGGCGTCCGGATCGGAGGCCAGCAGGCGTTCGGGGAGATCGCCGGGCTGAGCTAACAGAAACCAATGGAAAGCACCCATGGCAAACCGCCAGTCCACGGCGGCTCGGACATCCAGGGTCGGCACGACAGCGAGGGCGGCATAGGCGCGGACGTGATCCGGGTGATCCAGCGTCAGCCGATAACCGACGCGCGCGCCACGATCATGCCCAACGACGGCAAAGCGCTCATGACCGAGGGCTCGCATCATGGCAACCAGCTCGATGCCGACCGAGCGCTTGTCCCAGGGCCCGGCATCGAGCGTCTGGCTGTTCCCGTAGCCTGGCAGGTCGGGAACGATGACCGTGTGGCGGGTCGCCAAAGCCGGCGCGACAGCATGCCAGCAGGCATGGTCTTGCGGATAGCCATGCAACAGCAGGACGGGCGGCCCGTTTCCGCCAACGACCCCACTGAAGCGCGTGCGTGAGGTCGCATGGTCGAGCCTGGCGAAACCTTCGAACAGGCGATGGGGCGAGGAATGGCTGGTGTCACTGGTCATGGCGTTCGTCCTTGAGTCGATCGCGACTGATGAACGGGCTCGGGCGGCGTGGCTCTCGACGGGCTCGCAGGGCGCGATCGGGCGCCGGGCCGCGCAAAGGATCGGCTTTGGGTGATCGCCACGCCGCAGATGCAAATCAGCGCGCCGGCGGCAAGGCGCGCGGTCAGCGGCTCGTGCAGGAAAATCACGCCACCGGCTATCGCGTAGGCCGTCTGGAGCAGCCCGTAGGGTGCAATCCGTGCCATCGAGCATTTCGCGATCAGCCAGAACCACAAGCCAAAGCCGGCGATCCCGCCGAGCACGACAGTGTAGGCAAAGGCCACCCACGCCAGGGGCGGGGAGGTGTGCAGTGAGGCGAGTTGGCCATGCTCGAGCAACGCCGAGGCCACCCAAACTTGCGGCACGGTGAAGAGCGACACCCAGGCCATGAGCTTCAGAGGCTCGAACGGACCGTAACGCTTGGTGAGCACGTTTCCGATTGCCATGGCAAGCCCGGCGCCGATGACCAGCAAGGTCGGAAGGAGCTCGATCGGCACCGTCGGCGCCGCGACCGTGAGTCCTACGCCTGCGAATGCGACCGCCACGCCGAGGACCACCCGCAGCGGCGGTCGCTCGCCGAGGAGCGGCCAAGCGAGCAGAACCGTGAACGGTGTCTGGAGCTGGAACGCGACCGCCAACACACCCGCTTCGCCGTGTGCGAGCCCGGCATAGACCAGTCCGAAATTCAGGCCACCCATGAAAATCGATATCCCGACGACCGGCCCAAGCTCGCGCCGCGTGAGGCGCCCGACGAACGGAAGCACGAGCGCGGCGATGATCGCGAAGCGCAGGCCGAGAAAAAACAGCGGAGGAAACGCCGTCAGGCCAACCTTGATCACAACGAACTGGAATCCCCACAGCAGCGGCACCAGCAGGGCGCAAGCGATTTCGATCGGCGACATCGACGCCTCTTTCACGACCGTTCAGTCCAGATATAGAGGTGCTTGTGGAACTTGGTACTCACGCTGTCCCCTACTTTGTGAAACGGTCGAACAGTGCGTCGACCGTGGTTTGCCACACGGTTCGATCGATCCCCGTCTTGCCGACGACACGGAGGCCTTCGACCAGGCACAACAGGATGCGCGCGGCGCTCAAGGGCTCGACTCCATCCGCCAGCTCGCCCTCGGCCCGCGCGCGTGCCAGTGCGTCAGCCAGCCGCCGTTCCATCGTCGTGAAGAAGCGCCGGATGCGCTTTTCGACCTCGACGTCGTGCGCGACGAGCTCCATCGCCGTCGCCACGACCAGACATCCGCGCTTTCCTTTGGCACCACTGGTGCGACCGACATAGCCGTCGAGACAGGCACGCAGGCCCGCGAGCGCGTTCTGCCGGGAGTCGAGCTCGGTATCGAGCCGGGCCAGAGCGTCGTCGATGTATCGGTCGAGGGAGCGTAAAAACAGGCCGTGCTTGTCGCCGAAGGCGGTGTAGAGACTGCCGCGCGACAGCTTTGTCGCTTCAAGCAGGTCCGGAAGCGATGTGCCGTGATAGCCGTGCGACCAGAACACATCCATGGCGCGCTCGACGGCCGTTTCCGGGTCGAACTCTCGAGGGCGGCCTCTCGGCAACCTTGCTGAGGTGTTTCGTGCCATCATTCATATATCATGACCGTTCGGTCGTTAAATGCAAGAGGTCTCCTGGAAGATCGGTTTCAGCACCGGCGCCGGGACAACCGGGAGTATGCGGTCATCCGGTCGCGGCGGTCCTTAGCGGCCGAGCCCTGGAGGCGGTGCCTCGCTGGCGCCCGGACCGAGGGAGCGTTGCACCATCACCGTATCGGACCAGCGGCCATAGCGGTACGCAACCCCTGGAAGCAGCCCGACCCGGACGAAGCCGAACCGCTCGTGGATGCTGAGCGAAGCGGTGTTGTCCGCATCGATGTAGCCGATCATCTGGCGATATCCGGCAGCGGCACAGGCGTCGATCAGAGCTTGCATCAACAGCCGGCCGACCCCGCGGCTGAGATGCTCGTGATGCACGTAGATCGAGTGCTTGACCGCAAACCGGTAGGCGGGCCGCTTCCTGAACTGCACCACATAGGCGTAGCCGACGACCTCGCCGCGAAACGTCGCCACCAGATGCGGCAGACGCTGATTGCGCAGGTTCTTGCGCCGCTGCTTGAGGTCATCCGGCTCCGGAGCCCCCGAACCGGCGGCGCTGTCTTCGACCCCGCGGCGAACGTGGCGCCGGTAGATCGCGAGCATCGCCTCGACGTCCTCGTCACGTGACGGCCGGACGTTGACCGGCGGTTCGGTTTCGAGAGCGGTCGTCGTGCTGTCCATGGTTCGGATTACTCTGCGCAAACATAGGTGTAGAGCCGAATCTGACCAGATTCGTCGATCTCCTTGTACAATCCCTGAATCTCGACGTCGAAGCCCGGGAACGTGTTGAAGGCGCGCTCGAACATCTTGAGGTAGTCGATCATCGGTTTGGCGCGGTCGGCGAGTCGTTCGCCTGGCACGATGGTGGCGATGCCCGGCGGGTAGACCACGAAAGGCGTTGTCGCGATGCGTCCCGCGATCTGATCGATCGGCAGGTAGTCGACCTCGTTGCGCATCAGCGCACGCGCCGCCTCGCGTGGCGACATCGCGATCTCCGGCATGTGCTGAGGCTGGAACTGCTTGGCCTGCAGCGCGCTCACGTCGGCCTCGCGGTAGAACCGATGCATCTCGGCGCAGAGGTCGCGCAGCCGCACCTTGCCGTATCTGGCAAATCGGCGGCGCGTGAATTCCGGGATAGCATCCTCCAGCAGCACGTTGTCGTCGTGGAGCCGCTTGAACGCGACGAGCCCGCTGATCAGGGTGCCCGCCTTGCTCGCCTCAACGCCCGGCGTAAGCAGGAACAGCAGCGAGTTGAGATCGTTCTTCTCCGCCACGATGCGGTTCTCGCGTAGATATTGGGCGACGACCGGGGCGGGGATGCCGTGTTCGGCATAGCCGCCCGTGACCCGATCGAAGCCGGGGGTCAGCAGGGTCAGCTTGTTCGGATCGGTCATGGCGAAGCCTGCGGCGAGATCCGGAAAGCCGTGCCATGCCGCGCCGGGCGCGAGCTGCCAAAGCGAGGCGTCGGTCGCGAGTTGGTCGGTCGAGATCGCCTCCCAGGCCACGTCGTGGCGAGCGTCCGCACTGGCCGCATCGGGAATGGACACCCGATCAGGCACGAACGGCTCGAAGAACCAGCGCCTGGCCGGGTCCTTCTCCTTCTCCTCGAACTCGCGGCGCATCGCGCGGATCTTCTTGCGCAGTTCGATGCCGAGCCGGATCGTGTCGTCCCACAGCACCTCGCCGGAGCGGCCCTTCATCATCTGCGCGCCGACATCAAGCGACGCGAACAGCGGATAGAACGGCGAGGTCGAGGCGTGCTGCATGAAGCTTTCGTTGAAGCGGCGATGCTCGACCCGTCGCCGCTGGCCCTTGATGTGGCGGTCCTTGACGTGGATCTGGGACGCCTGCGAGAAGCTCGCGAGCTGCTTGTGGGTCGATTGGGTGGCAATGATGCCGGGAGCGTCGGGTCCGAGCTCGCCGAGTCCCATGGCGAAGCGCCCGGCATAGAGCGGGTGAAATTTCATGAAGCCGGCCCAGGCCTCGTCGAACATGATGTAGTCGCAGAGATGGCCGATGCGCTTCAGGATCATCTCCGCGCTGTGGATGGTGCCGTCATAGGTGCACTGCTCGACCACGGCGATCCGGAACGGCCGCTCCTTGCGCCACGCGTCGGGGTCCTTCACCAGGGGGCTGTTGCGGATCTGCTGTCTGAGGTGCTCCTCGTCGAGCAGGTCCCAGCGCATCGGGCCGATCAGGCCCCAGGGATTGCGCACCGTCGGGATGTAGATCGGGACCCCGCCCGAGATCAGCAGCGCGCCATGGTGGGCGGCCTTGTGGTTGTTGCGGTCGAACAGCACGAGGTCGCCGTCGGTGACCAGCGCCCCAAGCACCACCTTGTTCGAGGTCGAGGTACCGTTGAGGACGAAATAGGTCTTCTCGGCGCCGAAGATCTGCGCCGCTTCCTTCTGGGCGCGCAGCGCCGGTCCCTCATGGGTGAGGAGGTCGCCGAGGTCGAGCACCGAATTGTCGAGATCGTCGCGGAATACGGCCTCGCCAAGATGCTCGACGAACACCCGTCCGATCGGGCTGCGGCTGTAGAACACGCCGCCATTGTGCCCGGGGCAGGTCCAGAGCTGGTTGCCTTCCTCGGCATAGTCGACGAGCGCGCCGAAAAATGGCGTCTTCAGCGTCTCGGCATATTGCTTCAGCCGGCTGATCAGGTTCTTGGCGATGAAGGCGGGGGTCTCCTCCGACAGGAAGACGTAGCCGTCGATGAAGTCGAGTACCTCCACCGGCAGGTCCTCGAATCGCTTGCGCCGAATCAGGAGGATGATCGGGAAATCCAGACCGCGCCGGCGCATCAGGTTGATCAGCGACGCCGTCTTGCCTTCCAGCCCCTTCTTGCCCCATTCCACGACCATGCAGCCGATCGCGGCATCGGTCTGCACGGCGATCTCGGCATCCTCCAGCTTGCGAGCGCGCACGACCTCGAACCCCGAGCGCTGGATCTCCTCGATGATCTGGTTGAAGCGGACGCCGGCGAGGTCGTCGGTCTCGAAGACGGGCGCGGCGAACAGGAAGGTGAAGCGGCGGAAGTAATCCATGCGAGTCTTTCGGGCTGGTGGGCAGTCACGTCTCGACCGGTTCGATGACAGGTGGATGACAATCAGGCATAGGGCGCGCCAAGGTTCTGCCAATGAGCCTGCTTTGTTCGCGTCCTGCGCTCTAGGGGACCGCGCCCATGCGCTTGTGTTGGCCGTGTCGCAGTGGCAATCGTCCCAACACTTAGCAGAGCTGAAAGGATCCGTGGTGCTCCCTGAATGGATCAGCGTTGAATGTGCGGCTCCCTCCGAGACTCATCGCGAGGCGGCCCTGGCGCGCCAGGCGCAACTGACGAAGCCGATGGGAGCGCTCGGACGGCTGGAGGAGGTCGCGGTCGCGCTTGCGGCGCTGCAGGCCTCAAAGACGCCAGGTGCCGACCGCGTCCCTGTGGTGCTGTTCGCCGGGGATCACGGCATCGCCGCGCGGGGGGTCTCGGCCTATCCGCCCGAAGTCACGGTGCAGATGCTGGGCAATTTCGCCGGCGGCGGGGCGGCGATCTCGGTGCTGTCGCGCAGCCTGGGCTGTCCTCTCGAGGTCGTGGATGCCGGCACCCTGGCCGTTGAACCGATGCGGGGGGTGGTCGTCGACAAGCCGCGGCGCGGTACCCGCGATTTCAGCGTCGAACGCGCGCTGACGCCGGAGGAGGTCGCATTTGCGTGCGATGTCGGACACCGGGCCGTCGAGCGGCAGGCCGGCCATGCTCCGCAGCTCTTGATTTTCGGCGAGATGGGCATCGGCAATACCACCTCGGCCGCCGCGATGGCAGCCGCGCTGCTGTCATGCGCGCCTGCCGACATCGTCGGCAGCGGGACCGGGCTCGACGCCGAGGGCCGGGCGAAGAAGGCGAAGGTCATCGCCGATGCGCTGGCGCGGCATGGCCTTGCATCTGACGCGCCGGTCGCTGAGGTGATGGAAGCCGTCGGCGGCCTCGAGATCATCGCGATGACCGGCGCGATCATCGCCGCCGCGCAGCGGCGCTGGCCGGTGCTGGTCGACGGCTTCATCGTCTCGGTCGCGGCGCTCGTGGCCGTCAGGCTCAATCCCTCGTGCCGGCCCTGGCTGCTGTTCTCGCACCGCTCGGCCGAGCGCGGCCACGGCATGGTGCTCGAGGCGCTCGGTGCCCGGGCCTTGATCGATCTCGATCTGCGGCTCGGCGAGGCCTCCGGCGCGGCGACGGCGCTCCCGATCATCCGGCTCGCCTGCGCGCTCCACAACGGCATGGCGACCTTCGCGGAGGCCGCCGTATCGGGACGCGAATCCTGATGCGGATCGATCTTCTGCGCCATGGCACGACCGGCCGCGATGGTTACCTCGATGGCCGCACCGATCCGCCGCTCAGCGATGCCGGCTGGGACCAATTCCGGCGGCAGACGCAAGGTGGCATCTGGCGCCGCGTCGTCAGCTCGCCGCGGGCGCGGGCACGTGCAGCCGCCGAGGACTATGCGCGACGGACCGGGTGTGCGCTGGACATCGACGCCGATTGGAGCGAGCTCGATTTCGGGCGCTGGGAGGGGCGTAAGCGCAGCGACATCGCGGCCGAACCTGGCGGGGCCGCCTTGCTCGACGCCTTCCATGCTGATCCCGCGGCATCAGCGCCGGATGGCGAGAGCTGGGCCGATCTGCAGCAGCGCGTGGCGCGTGCGCTCGATCGTATTCTCGCCCGTCCCGAACCCGCGCCGGTCCTGGTGGTCGCGCATGGCGGCGCCATTCGCGCCGCGCTGTCCCATCTGCTCGGCTGGCCGTTGCATCAATTGTGGAGTTTGCGCATTCATCCGGGGACCCGCATCATGCTCGCTGCCGGGCAGGGCGGGGATGGCGCACCCTGGGGCGAAATCGTCGAGATCATCCAGCCATGAGCTTCCGTGAATTCTGGATCGCGCTGCAATTCCTGACGCGGCTGCCGACGCCGCGCATCATCGATCCGCGCCCGGACGATCTCGCGCGCGCAGCGCCGTGGTTTCCCGCGGCCGGACTGGTGGTCGGGCTGTGTCTGGCTCTGATCGCCCGGCTTCTTCACAGCGCCGATCCGTGGATCGTTGCGCTCGCCGTGCTCGTCGTCTGGATCTGGATCACCGGCGCGCTGCACCTCGATGGGCTCGGCGATGTCGCCGATGCGTTCGGAGCCTCGCATGGCAAGCCGGAGCGGTTCATCGCCGTGCTCGGTGATCCCCATGCGGGCAGCTTCGCCGTCGTCGCGATCACCTTGCAGATGATCGCGAAGCTGGTGCTCGTCGCCGAGCTGGCGACCGAGCCTGCCGCGCTCTGGGCGCTGGTTCTGATCCCGGCCTGGGCGCGATGGGGCACGCTGGTCTGCAACAAGACGCTGCTCTCGCTGAAGCCAGGACTGGGCGCGAGCATCGCGAACAGCGTCGGCTGGAACGTCATTGTCGCCTGGGGCATTGCGCTCGCCATTGCGGCATTCGCCGGCGCACCTGCCACCCTGATAGCCATCGCTGTCGTTCCGGCGGTCGCCTTCTACTGGCAATGGCGGCTCGGCGGCATCACCGGCGACTGTCACGGCGCCAGCATCGAGGTGACCGAGACACTGCTGCTGCTCGCCTGCGTCCTCGGCTGAACTGCGTCAGCGGCCGAGCGCCTGCGCCAGCCGCTGCCAGCTCGTCTCATCTCCCGGCAGGCCAAAGCGCAGCCAGGCCGGATGGGCCGGAAAGCGCCGGACGTGAATGCCGTGACGAGCGAGCCGCTCGGCGATGTCAGGCGCGTTCGCGGTGTCGATCAACCGGAACAGCGGCGTGCCGCCGACGACATTGCAGCCCGCGCTGCCGAGCAGCGCATCAAGGCGCAGGCAATCTGCCGTTAGCCGCGCACCTGTCTGCGCCAGCCAAGCATCGTCGGCCAGCGCCGCCGTCCCGATGGCAATCGCGGGTCCCGATATCGCCCACGGTCCGAGCTCTTCGGGCAGTCGCCGCACGATGTCTTCGGAGCTGATCGCAAAGCCGAGGCGGACGCCGGCAAGGCCGTAGACCTTGCCGAAGGAGCGCAGCACGATCGTCGCGGGCGGCAGGTCGGCCACGAGGCTCGCGTTGGGATGGAGATCGGTGAAAGCCTCGTCGACGATCAGCAGGCCGTCGCGTCGTCGCAGCGTCGCGGCCAGTGCGACCAGCGTGTCACGTGGCAGCAAGCGGCCGGTCGGGTTGTTGGGATTCACGATGACAGCGACGTCGGCGACGGCGAGCGCGTCGACATCATCGACCAGGGCCACGCGATGACCGCAACGGCGCCAGCACAGCGCATGCTCCTCATAGGTCGGCGCGAGCACTGCGACGGTCGCGCGCGGGCGCAGCCGCGGGAGGATCTGCAGCAGGGCCTGCGTGCCGGGCGCGGCAACGATCATTGCGGGCGCTTCCACGCCATAGCGCGCTGCTGCCGCCGCGAGCAGCGCATGCTGCTCGGATCTGGCTGGCAGACGGGCCCAGGCCGCGGGCGGGATTTGCGGCACGGGGTAGGGCACAGGGTTGATGCCTGTCGACAGGTCGATCCACGGCCGTGGCGCATCCGGGTAGCGACGGCTGATCTCGTCGAGATCGCCGCCGTGAAGGATCGCTTCCGGCTCTTCCGTGCACGTGCTAGTCGATCTGTCGTCGTCCATGTCTGTCCCTTAGCGGAGATCGATGTTCGTCTCTCTCGCGCTCACGGCGCTCCTCGTCGAGGTGGCGGTCGGTTATCCCCAGGTCCTGGTGCAGCGGATCGGCCATCCCGTCATGTGGATGGGCGCGCTGATAGCATGGGCCGACCGCCGCTGGAACCAGGGCGAAGCCAGCCACGCCGTGCGCCGTGCGCGCGGCGTGGGGCTCGTCGTTCTGCTCATCGTCGCGATGATGGCCATCGGCCTGGCCGCGACCTGGGCGATGCAGGCCGTGGTGGGCGAACCGGCTGCAACGACCGTCCTTGGACTGCTGGCAAGCAGCCTGCTGGCGCAACGCAGTCTCGACACGCACGTCGCGGCGGTCGCGGCGGGATTGGAGAACGAGGGGATCGACGGCGGCCGTCGGGCGGTGGCGATGATCGTCGGCCGCGATCCGGAGAGCTTGAGCGAAGCCGGCGTCTCACGCGCGGCCGTTGAAAGCCTGGCGGAGAACTTTTCCGACGGCGTCGTCGCGCCGCTGTTGTGGCTGGTCGTCGGCGGCCTGCCGGGCATCCTGATCTACAAGGCCATCAATACCGCCGACAGCATGATCGGTCATCTCTCGGAGCGTCACCGCGCGTTCGGCTGGGCGGCGGCGCGGCTCGACGATCTCGTCAACCTGCCGGCGTCGCGGCTGTCCGCGCTGTGGATAGCAGCCGCTGCCGCCTGCGTTCCCAAAGCCTCCTCGGCAGCGGCACTGGAAACGGTTGGACACGATGCCTCGAAGCACCGTTCGCCGAATGCAGGCTGGCCGGAAGCGGCGATGGCGGGCGCCCTGGGATTGCGGCTGGCCGGGCCGCGCGTCTATCACGGTCACCTCGTCACGGATGCCTGGATGGGGCATGGTCGCGCCGACCTGGACGCCTCCGACATCCGGCGCGCCTTGCGGCTCTACCGGCTGGCGTGCCTGATCCAGGCTCTGTTCATCGCAGGACTTTTCCTCGTCAGGGTTTTGTAGTGGCTGTACGCGGCCCGGGCTCAACGGCCAGCGCAAGAATGCGCCCCACGTCGATGTGGCGTTCGAGATGCGCCGCGAGCGCATCCAGCGTTGTCTCCACGTCGCTCTCATAGGCCAGGTCGCTCGCGGACGCGCCGAGTCCGCGCAGCCAATGGGCGCGCAGGCCATCATCGGCGAACAGGCCGTGCACGTAGCAGCCGGCGATCCGGCCGCCGGCCGCGACGGCGCCATCGCGGCGGCCGTCGGAGAACGTCAGGAATGGACAGCGTGTGTCGGGGCCCTCGGTGCGGCCGATATGCATCTCGTAGCCGCGGAAGGATACCTCGTCCTGCGTCAGGATTCCCTGGACCTCGCGCAGCGCCTTGTCCGGCGTCAGCGTCGTTTCGACATCGAGCAGACCGAGCCCAGCCACCGAGCCCGGTGCACCTTCGCGTCCGTCAGGATCGCTGATCCTGCGGCCCAGCATCTGATAGCCGCCGCAGATGCCGAGCACGCGGCCGTGCCGGCGCAGATGTGCAGCGAGATCGATATCCCAGCCGGCCTCGCGCAAGGCGGCGAGATCGGCGATGGTCGCCTTCGAGCCCGGCAGGATCACGATTCCAGCATCGCCCGGGATCGGCGTGCCCGGCCGCAGGAATTGCAGATCGATTCCATCCTCCAATCGAAGCGGGTCGAATTCGTCGAAATTGGAGATGCGGGGGTAGGCGAGCACGATGACCTTCGTCCGATGCCCTCCGGCGGATCCGTGTTCAGGCAGGCCGAGGGCATCCTCGGCCGGCAGACGTCTGGCGTCGGCGAAATGCGGGATGAGGCCGAGCGACGCCCACTGCGTCCGTGCCGCAATCTCGGTCATGCCCGAGGCAAACAAGGCGGGATCGCCGCGGAACTTGTTGACGAGGAAGCCCGCGATGAGCGCGGCGTCGTCCGGCGCGAGCACCGCCTTGGTGCCGACGAGGCTCGCGATGACGCCGCCGCGATCGATGTCGCCGATCAACACGACCGGAGTTTGGGTTGCTTGCGCGAAGCCCATGTTGGCGATGTCGCCGGCGCGCAGGTTGATCTCCGACGCCGAGCCCGCGCCTTCGACGAGCATGATGTCGGCATCGGCAGCCAGGTGATGAAAGCTGTCCAGCACCGCAGCCATCAATCGCGGCTTCATCGCCTGATAGGCGGATGCCTTGGCGTGGCCGATGACGCGGCCCTGCACCACGACCTGCGAGCCGATGTCGCTTTGCGGCTTCAGCAGCACCGGGTTCATGTGGACCGAGGTCGGCCGCCGCGCCGCGCGCGCCTGCAGCGCCTGGGCGCGGCCGATCTCACCGCCATCGGCGGTGACGGCGGCATTATTCGACATGTTCTGCGGCTTGAACGGCGCCACCCGCAGGCCGCGCAAGGTCAGCGCGCGCGCGAGGCCCGCGACGATCAGCGATTTGCCGACGTCGGAGCCGGTGCCCTGGAACATGATGGCGCGCGCGGGCATGATCTAGAACTCGATGCCTTCCTGCGCCTTCACGCCGGCGGCGAAGTGATGCTTCACGAGCCCCATCTCGGTGACGAGGTCGGCGGCTTCGATCAGTTGGGGCTTGGCGTTGCGCCCGGTGACGACGACGTGCAGATCGGGGCGTCGCGCCGACAGACTTGCGACGACGTCGGCGATCGGCAGATGGTCGTAGCGCAGCGCAATGTTGAGCTCGTCGAGGATCACCAGCCCGATCGAGGGATCGGCCATCAACTCCAGGGCCTTGGCCCAGGCCTTCTCGGCGGCGGCGACATCGCGTGCGCGATCCTGGGTTTCCCAGGTGAAGCCTTCGCCGAGCGTGTGCCACGACACCTGGTCGCCGAAGGCTGCGATCGCCTTGCGCTCGCCGGTCTCCCAGGCGCCCTTGCCGAACTGCACGACGCCGATGCGAAAGCCGCGGCCGAGGGCGCGCAGCATCAGGCCCCAGGCCGCCGTCGACTTGCCCTTGCCCTTGCCGGTGTGGACGATCAGCAGGCCCTTTTCGATCGACTTCGACGCGACTTCGGCATCCTGGACGGCCTTGCGGTTCTCCATCTTGGTCTTATGGCGCGCATCGTCGGCGTTCTCGGTCATCGGCATGTCCTCATCTCACCATCATTTCAAGGTCAGCGGCAGACCCGCGGCCATCAGGATCACGCGATCCGCAACGGCCGCGACGTCCTGGTTCAGTCGGCCCTGGGCATCGCGGAACGCGCGGGCAAGCGCATTGTCCGGCACGATGCCGAGACCAACCTCGTTGGATACGGCGACGATGGGACCGCGCGCCATCGCGAGCGCCTCGATCAGCTCGGCACATCGTGCCGGAACGTTCATGTCGGCGAGCATCACATTGCTGAGCCAGAGCGTCAGGCAATCGATCAGCATCGGCACGCTCGAATTTGCCTGTGCACGGACCAGGCCTGCGAGATCATGCGTGGTCTCCAGCGTCTGCCATCCCTCGGCGCGGCGTCCCTTGTGCTGCGCGATTCGGTCCTTCATTTCGTCGTCGAACGCCTGCGCGGTCGCGATGTAGATCCAGGGCGGGGCGCAGGCGGTCACGAGGGCCTCGGCGTGGCGGCTCTTGCCCGAGCGCGCGCCGCCGAGCACCAGGGTCAGGCGCGGGAGGGCAGGATGCGGGAGGGCGGGGGGCATGGCTCCGGGACGGCTCCAGGATTCCGATTGACGGGCTTCGGCTCGATCCGTATCTAACAGATGACGGTTCTCCGAAAGGAGAGATTTAGGGAACACGGTGCGGGATCACACCCAAGGCCGTGGCTGCCCCCGCAACTGTAATCGGCGAGTGTGAGGCCAAAAAGCCACTGGGAAACCGGGAAGGCGGTCTCACGCGGCGACCCGAGAGCCAGGAGACCTGCCGTCGACATTGCTGTTGGCCGACCCGTCGCGCGGGGAGTCGCGATGCTGGTTTTGATCCCGCCGGGATGGGCGGGATGCCGTCGGGTGCAGCGCATTTTACGGAACTCTTCTGGGGTCCGGAAGCGACGGAGACGGCCATGCAGTGCAATCCTTCTCGGATGATCAAAGCTCCTGTGATCAAAGCCCGTGTGATCAAAGCCCTTGGCGTGATCGCCTGATTGATGTCCGCATCAGCGAAGAGCGAGACGACGTTGTTCGTCTGCATCACCTGTCGTGCCCAGGCGGGCGAAAACGCATCGGATGATCAGCCGCGCGCCGGAGCCCGGTTGCTCGCGGCCATCGAAGCGGTGCCATCGGAGCTGCGGCCCGCCGTCACGGTCGTCCCGGTCGAATGCCTGTCGAACTGTAATCGTGCCTGTACGGTCGCCGTGACTGCGCCCGGCAAATGGACCTATGTGCTCGGCGCGCTCGATCCGGACGTGCATGCCGAGGACGTGCTGGCCTTCGCACGGCTGCACCAGCAGCACGAGGCGGGCCTGCCCGCGTGGCGGGAACGTCCCGAATACATCAGAAAAAACACCATCGCGCGCGTGCCGGCAACGCCCGCTCCAAGTCGGACACAAGAGGCACCGCTGCCATGACGAAGTCGTTCGCCAAGACGCCTTGCACCATCGTGACCGGCTTTCTCGGGGCCGGCAAGACCACGCTCGTGCGCAACCTGATCGAGACCGCGAACGGACGGCGGCTCGCCATCATCGTCAACGAGTTCGGCGATGTCGGCATCGACGGCGACATCCTCAAAGGCTGCGGCGTGCCGGATTGCCCGGAGGATCGCATCGTCGAACTCTCGAACGGCTGCCTGTGCTGCACGGTCGCCGATGATTTCGTGCCGGCGCTTCGCAGCCTTCTCGATCAGAAGGAGCCGCCCGAGCACATCGTGATCGAGACGTCCGGGCTGGCGCTGCCCAAGCCGCTGGTGCAGGCGTTCAACTGGCCCGAGATTGCGACGCGCGTCACCGTCGACGGTGTCGTGGCGGTCGTCGACGGGCCCGCCGTGATGGCGGGGCGCTTTGCCGACGATCCCGTGGCGCTTGCCGCGCAGCGCGCCGCGGACGATTCGCTCGATCACGACAATCCGCTCGAGGAGGTCTACGAGGATCAGCTGCTCTGCGCCGACCTCGTCGTGATGAACAAGAGCGACCTGATGAGCGACGAGCAGCGCAAGCATGTCGCGTCGGAGATCACGGCGAAGGTGCAGCGCGCCGTCAAGGTGATCGCGACCGAGCACGGCCGGCTGTCGGCCTCGGTGCTGCTCGGGCTCGGTGCCGCCGCGGAGGACGATCTCGCGGCGCGACCGTCGCATCACGACAATGAGGCCGAGCACGATCACGATGATTTCGAGAGCTTCGTGCTCGACGTGCCGGCGCAGGCCTCGCCGGATGCGCTCGTCGATCGCATCGCGGCGGCTGTCGATGCCCATGACGTGCTCCGGGTGAAGGGCTTCGTGGAGGTCGCGGGCAAGCCGCTGCGTCTGCTGGTGCAGGCCGTTGGCAGCCGCATCCAGCATCAGTTCGAGCGGCCGTGGCGCGCCGGTGAAGCGCGGCAGGGGCGCCTGGTGGTCATCGGTGAGCGCGGCCTCGATGCCGCTGCGATCAAGAGCCTGATCGCGGGCTAGGCGAGGCCGATGCATCTCCTGGCGACATCCGGCGCTGATATCGACGACCTCGAACAGGCCGTGGATCTTGCGCAGTCGCCTGCCGAGGTCGTGGTGCTGTCGTTCTCCGACAGCGACCTGTCCGCCCTGGCCGAGGCCTGGACGGCATCTTCAGCCGAGCTGCCGAGCCTGCGGCTTGCGAGCCTGAAACGGCTGAAGCACCCGATGTCGGTCGATCTCTATATCGACCGCGTCGTGCTCGGCGCGCGCGCCGTCGTCGTGCGCTGTCTCGGCGGGCTCGACTACTGGCGCTACGGGCTGGAGCGTCTCGCTGCCGTCTGCCGGAGCCGCGGCATCCTGTTCGCGGCGCTGCCGGGCGATGACCGCGCCGACGAACGGCTCGATGCGTTGTCGACATTGCCGCCGGAGACGACGACGCGGCTCTACGGCTATCTGCACGAGGGCGGCGTCGGCAATGCGCGCGAGGCGCTGCGTTATCTCGCTGCGCTGCTCGGTCGTGACACGCGTTTTGCCGAGCCGGTGGCGATCGGCTCGATCGTCGGCTTCGTGCCGGATCGCGGAGCCGTCGCGATCGACGATCTCTGCCGATCGGACGACGGGCGGCCGACCGCGCTGGTCGTGTTCTACCGCGCCAGCCTGCTGGCGGCCGACACCGCAGGGATCGCCGAGCTGATGGCTGCGGTCGAGCGTGAAGGGCTCGCGGCGGTGGCCGTTGCGGTGACCAGCCTGAAGGATCCCGGCATTGCCGCGCCGCTGGCGCAGTTGATCAGGCAACGGCGTGTCTCGATCATCCTGAACGCCACCGCATTCTCCGCCTTGCGCGACGACGGTACCAGCGTGCTCGACCTCGCCGACGTGCCGGTGCTGCAGATCGTGCAGGCGCAGAGCACCGAAGAGGCCTGGGCCTCCTCGTCCCGCGGCTTGTCGCCGACGGATCTCGCCATGAACGTCGTGCTGCCCGAGCTCGATGGCCGTCTGCTGGCGCGGCCGATCGCCTTCAAGGGTGAGACGGCGGCAGATGAACGCCTGCAGTTCGGCGTTGCACGGTATGTGCCGCAGGCCGATCGCATCGCCTATGTCGCGCAGCTTGCCGCGCGGTGGGGCCGGCTGCGGGCGCTGCCGGCCGCGGAGCGGCGCATCGCGCTGATGCTGTCCGACTATCCCGCGCGCGGCGGACGCCGCGGCTATGCGGTCGGTCTCGACACAAGCGAGAGCGTGGCGAGCATCGCGGGGCTGCTGGCAGGCGCAGGATACGACGTTGGAGGCGCGCCTCCAGCCGCTCGGGATGTCGAAGCGTTGCTGCGGGACGGGGCGGATGAACTCATCGTGCCGCTCGCGAGCTATCAGCGGACGTTTGCGCTGCTGCCGGATGATCTGCAGCGCGCCTTGCAGGAGAGTTGGGGGACGGCGGACGCCGATCCGGCGTGTCGCGACGGTGCATTCCGCTACCCCGTGTTGCGGGCCGGAAAGCTCTCGATCCTGCTGCAGCCCGACCGCGGCAGCCGCGCCGATCGCAAGTCCGGCTATCACGACACGACGGTGCCGCCGCGGCATGCCTATGTGGCGCTCTACGCGCATCTGCGCGAGGCCGAGCGGATCGACGCTCTGATCCATCTCGGCGCGCATGGCACGCTGGAATGGCTGCCGGGCAAGGCGCTGGCGCTGTCCCGCAATTGCTGGCCGGAGGCCGTGCTCGGCCCGCTGCCGGTGATCTATCCGTTCATCGTCAACAATCCCGGCGAGGCGATGCAGGCCAAGCGCCGATTGTCGGCGCTGACGCTCGGACATCTGACTCCGCCGCTGTCGCAGGCCGGGCTGCATGGTCCGCTGCTCGAGCTGGAAGGCCTGGTCGAGGAATATGCCGAGGCCGACGGGCTCGACAAGCGGCGCATGATGCTGCTGGAGGACGAGATCGTCGCGCGAGCCTGGCGGAACGGCCTCGCTGCGGATTGCGGTCTCGACCGGACCATGAGCGGACGCGAGGCGATCGCGCAGCTCGATGCGCAATTGTGCGACATCAAGGAACTGGCGGTGCGCGATCGTCTGCACGTGTTCGGCCGGGCTCCCGATGCGACCGCGATCGATCTGCTCACCGATGCGATTTCGGCGGTGTCAATGCAGGGCGGCGAGGCCATCGATCGCTCGCAGATCGCAGTGCGGATCGAGGCGAGCGCAACGGCTGAGCGCAGCGCGCTGCTCGCGGCCCTCGACGGCCGACGGGTGGCTGCCGGACCCGCCGGCGCGCCGAGCCGCGGGCGGCTCGACGTGCTGCCGACGGGACGCAATCTGACCGCGATCGATCCACGCGCGATCCCCACGCGCACGGCCGCGCTGGTCGGCGTGCGTGCGGCCGACGAGGTGATCCGTCGCTATCTGCAGGATCACGGCGACTACCCGCATGCGCTGGTGCTGGATCTCTGGGCCTCCGCATCGCTGCGCACCGGTGGTGACGATCTGGCCCAGGCGTTCGCCTATCTTGGTGCGAGGCCACGCTGGGACTTCAATTCCAACCGCGTCACCGGCATCGACGTGCTGCCGCAGGCCGTGCTCGACCGCCCGCGCATCGACGTGACGCTGAGAATCTCGGGGCTGTTTCGCGATCTGTTCGAGAGCCAGATCGCGCTGTTCGACCTTGCCGTGCAGACGGTGGCTGCGCTCGATGAGGACGATGCCGACAATCCCCTGGCGGCAGCGCGACGCCGCGGCGACAGTCTCGCGCGCGTATTCGGTGGCGCGCCCGGCAGCTACGGCGCCGTCGCTGCCGACCTCGCGCTCGGGATGCACTGGGAGAGCCGGTCGCAGCTCGGCGAAGCCTATCTCGAAAGCACAGGTTACAGCTTTGGCGGGGTGCATGACGGAGTGCCTGCCTCCGATACGTTCCGCGAACGCGTCCGGGCCGCCGATGCGCTGGTGCATCCGCAGGACGACCGTGAGCGCGACCTGCTCGACGGTGAGGAGGTGGCCGATTTCGCCGGCGGCTTCGCGGCAGCCGCCGCGGCGCTCGGCGTTACGCCGGCGCTCCTGCACCTCGACACCAGCCGCCCCGAAGCGCCGAAGGCGCGGACCTTCAGCGAGGAGATTGCCCGGGTGGTGCGCGGCCGTCTCACCAATCCGCGCTGGATCGCGGGAATGCTCGCGCATGGCTACCGCGGCGTCGCGGAGATCGCACAAGGGATCGATGCGCTCTATGCCTTCGCTGCCACGTCCGACGCCGTCCCCGAGCATCTGTTTGATCTGGCACATGCGGCGCTGCTGCGCGACGAGGCAGTCTTGGACGGCATGGTTGCGCGCAATCCGGCGGCTGTCACTGCCATCGTGTCGCGGTTCGAGGACGCCTTGCGCAGGCAGCTGTGGGTGCCGCGCCGGAACGCGGTCGCTGACGAGCTTGCGCTCGCCCGCGCACGCCTGACGCAGACGGAGATCGTGCCGTGACCACAGCGTTCGAGATCAAAGGCTGGTGTCCGGGCGCGCACCGCCCGATGCTGAGCGGTGACGGGCTCATTGTCCGGGTCAGGCCGCATGGCGGCCGTTTGCCGGTGGCGGCTCTCGGTGCATTGGCCGACGCGGCCCGTCGCTTCGGCAACGGCCAGATCGATCTCACGCGCCGCGCCAATCTGCAGATCCGTGGCGTCTCGTCCGAGACCTTGGCGCCCTTGTGGGCGTTGATGGCTTCGCACGACCTGCTCGATGACAACGCCGAACTCGAAGCCATCCGCAACATCGTGCTCAATCCGCTGGCGGGACTCGATCCGGGCGAGATCGTCGACATGCATCCGGTCGCAAAAGCGCTGGAGACCGAGCTCGCGACAGATGAAGCATTGCGTGCGCTGCCCGGCAAATTCGGCTTCGTGCTGGATGGTGGCGGCAAGCTGCCGCTGACGGGCATGGCTGCCGACGTCCATCTGGTGGCTTGTGGCCAAGGTAACGAACGCCGCATCGCCGTCGGTCTCGCTGGGGCGGATGGCGTCATATGGCTTGGGACGACGGCCGTTGCCGATGCTGCGTCTGCAGCCGTGCAGCTCGCGCACGCTGTCCTCCAGCAGAGCTCGACCCGGCGTGCGGCGGATCTGCCACCGGATGCGACCGCCAGTATCGGCGCCGAGCTGGGTCTGGATGCCTCCGACACGATCGCGACGGCTTCGGCCGCCGCCTCGCAGCAGCGTCTCGGCCTCATCCTTCTGACGGAGCAAACCTGCGCCGTCGGGCTCGGCGTACCGTTCGGCCGCGCCGACAGCGAGACGCTGGCGCGACTGGCCGCTTTGCTCGCGGCGCACGGTATCTCCGACGTCCGCATGTCGCCGTGGCGGACGTTCTATGTCGCCGCGAACCGTGCGATCGCAGATCGTCTCGTTGCGGATGCGGCCCACCTGGGCCTGATCGTCGACGACACTGATCCGTTGATGCGCATCGATGCCTGCTCGGGTGTCGGCTGCTGTCCCTCGACCGCGCTGGCGACGCGGGAGCATGCCCGCGTGCTGGCCGGCGCAATGGCTCGCGCACAGTTCACAGGCACGCTGCATGTCTCCGGCTGCGCCAAGGGATGCGCGCGCTCGGCAGCCGCCGGCCTGGTGCTGGTCGGCGATGGCGACCGGTATCGCATCGTTCGGGACGGCACGGCCAAGAGCGAGCCTTGTGGCACCCTCGATCCAGCGGGCCTCGACGCGACGGGAAATGGGCTGTTTGAAGCGAGAGAGAGAGCTCATGTCTGACCTGCGCGACTACATCAAGGAAGGCGCGGAGATCTACCGCCGTTCGTTCGCGACGATCCGCGCCGAGGCCGACCTGTCGCGCTTTCACGGGCTCGAAGAGAAGATCGCGGTGCGCATCGTCCACGCCTGCGGCATGGTCGAGATCACCTCCGACATCGAGATGTCCGATCAGTTCGCCGCCGAAGCGCGTGCTGCACTCGATCGTGGCGCGCCGATCCTGTGCGACGCCAAGATGGTGGCGCAGGGCATCACGCGCGCCCGGCTGCCGGCCGGCAACGAAATCATCTGCACGCTCGATGATCCCACGGTGCCCGCGCTCGCGGTGCAGCTCGGCACGACGCGGTCGGCTGCGGCGCTCGAACTGTGGCGGCCGCATCTCGGCGGTGCGCTGGTTGCGATCGGCAATGCGCCGACCTCGCTGTTTCATCTGCTCGACATGCTCGATCAGGGGGCGCCGCGGCCGGCCGCCGTGATCGGAACGGCGGTGGGCTTCGTCGGTGCGCGCGAGTCCAAGGACGCGCTCGCGGCCGATGGTCGCGTCCCCTATCTGATCGTGAAGGGGCGCAAGGGCGGCAGCGCCATGGCGGTTGCCGCCGTCAATGCCATCGCGAGCGATGCCGAATGAGCCTGCTCGACACCATCGCGGGTTCGGCGAGCGGCGGAACGCTGTATGGCATCGGCGTCGGTCCCGGTGATGTCCGTTACCTCACCTTGCGCGCGGCGGGCTTGATCCGTTCCGTCGATGTCGTCGCCTTCTTCGCCAAGCGCGGCATTGAAGGCAATGCGCGGCGGATCGTGGCGCCGTTGATGGACGCCGGGCGCCATGAGCTGCGGCTGGAATATCCCGTCACCGAGGAGGTGCCGGTGGCCGACCCGTCCTATCAGGCGCAGATCGCCGATTTCTATCGTCGCGCTTCCGACAGCATCGCAACGCATCTGGCGGCGGGGCGATCGGTCGGCCTGCTGTCGGAAGGCGATCCGTTCTTCTACGGCTCGTTCATGCACATGTGGCGGCGGCTCGAGCGCGAGCATCCGGTCGAGGTCGTTCCCGGCGTGACCGGCATGTCCGGCTGCTGGACCAAGGCCAATGTGCCGATCACCTGGGGCGATGACATCCTCTCCGTGCTGCCGGGCACGTTGGCGGAGGACATCCTGCATGATCGGCTGACGCGCTGCGAGGCCGCCGTGATCATGAAAGTCGGACGCAATCTGACCAAGGTGAAGCGCGCAATCATCAGCGCCGGATTGCTCGATCGCGCCATCTATGTCGAACGCGGGACCATGGCGGCGCAACGCGTTGCGCCGTTGGCCGAGGTGGAGCAGGACCGCGGGCCGTATTTCTCGATGATCCTCATCCCCGGCCAGGGGCGGCAGCTGTGACGGGCACGCTCACCATCGTCGGCGTCGGCCCGGGGCGACCCGAGCTGATGACGCCGGCGGCGTCAGCCGCGATCGCTGATGCGACCGATCTCGTCGGCTATGGACCTTATCTCGACAGGGTCACCACGCGCCATCCGGGACAGATCCGCCACGCCAGCGACAATCGCGTCGAGCTCGATCGCGCGCGACATGCGCTGCAGCTTGCGAGCCATGGAAGGCAGGTCGCGGTGATCTCTGGCGGCGATCCCGGCGTATTCGCGATGGCCGCTGCGGTGTTCGAAGCGGTCGAGGCGGGACCTTCGGAATGGCGCGCGCTCGAGATCCGCGTCGAACCGGGTGTCACCGCGATGCTGGCTGCTGCAGCAGAGGTCGGGGCGCCGCTCGGCGGCGATTTCTGTGCGATCTCGCTCTCCGACAATCTCAAGAGCTGGACGACGATCCGTCGCCGGCTGGAGGCGGCAGCTCGGGCCGACTTCGTCATCGCGCTGTACAATCCACTCTCGAAGGCGCGGCCGCATCAGCTCGGCGAGGCCTTCGCGCTGCTGCGCGAGACCATACCGCCGTCGTCCGTGGTCGTGATGGTGCGTGCCGCCGGCAGCGGTGAGGTCAGGCAGATCATCACCACGCTGGGTGAGGTCGATCCTGGCACGGCCGACATGCGCACGCTCGTGCTGATCGGATCGTCGGCGACGCGCCTGATCGCGCGCGAAGGGAAGGCACCTTGGGTCTACACCCTGCGCCGTGACGTCGAGGGCGGCAGATGAGCGAGTTGCGCCTCGAGCCATTGCAATGCGGATTGCGGGCTGTCCAGTGCGATGCCGGACGGCTTCTCCGGCCGCGCGATCATCACGACAGGAAGGTTCAGCCGCCGCGCCGCCGCGATCTTCGGATAGGTCGCGCTGCCGCCGGAGTTCTTCGAGACGACGAAGGCGATGCGCTCCTGGGCGAGGAAGGCGTTCTCTTTCACCTCATCGAACGGTCCGCGATCGTAGACGAAGCGAATGTCGGGCGGCAGGGGGATGTCGCCGGGCGGATCGATCGTGCGTGCGATGTAGTGATGCTGCGGAGCGGCGGCGAAGGCCGCGAGCTCCAGCCGACCGAGACTGAGGAAGACGCGCGCAGCCTCCGGTCCGAGCGCGGTGGCTGCGGCTTGCGGACTCTCGACGTCGATCCAGCAATCGCCATCCTGGCGCTGCCACGCGGCGCGCTGGATCGACACAAGCGGCACCGAGACCGCGCGACACGCGGCGACGGCATGCCGCGAGATCTGGTCGGCGTAGGGATGGGTCGCATCGATCACGGCTTCGATCGCGTGGTCCCGCAGCCATGCCTCCAGGCCGGCGATGCCGCCAAAGCCGCCGATGCGTGTCGGCAGCGGCTGCGGCTTGGGCGAGGCGGTGCGTCCCGCCAGCGAGAGCGTCGGCGCGAACCGGTCGTCGCCCGCGAGCAATCGCGCCAGCTCCGAAGCCTCGGTGGTCCCGCCGAGAATGAGAATGCGCATGCGGGGCATGGTCCATGATGGGGTCGGGCGCAACTTGCAACGCTCAGCGCTGGCTGTCCATCGTCGGCATCGGCGAGGACGGCGTCGGCGGCTTGTCGATGCTGGCGCGCGAGCTCGTCGCGCGGGCCGCGCTGGTGGTGGGTGGTGCACGTCATCTCGAGCTCGCAGCCGCGTTGATCGAGGGCGAGCGGCTGGCGTGGCCCAGTCCGCTGCATCAGGCGTTCGAGCAGATCGCTGCGCGCCGCGGGCAGCCCGTCGTCGTGCTCGCAAGCGGCGACCCCTTCAACTACGGCGTCGGCAAGCAGCTCATGCAGCGCTTCGAGCCTGCGGAGATGCTGTGCGTGCCGCAGCCGTCGGCCTTCAGCCTCGCAGCGGCGCGGCTGGGCTGGCCGCTTGCGGACGTGGCCCAGGTCACGCTCCATGGCCGTGCGCTGGAAGGGATCATCCGCCATCTCGCGCCGGGCGCACGCATTCTTGCGCTGGCCTGGGACGGTTCGACGGCGGCGAAGCTCGCCGCGTTGCTGACATCGCGCCGCATGGGACGCTCGCGCCTGACGGTGCTGGAGGCCATCGGCGGCCCGCACGAGCGGGTGCGCAGCGCGACGGCCGATGCGTTCGATCTGTCGGACATCCATCCGCTCACGACGATTGCGGTCGAGGTCGACGCCGAGCCCGATGCGCCGGTGATCCCGCTGACATCGGGCCTTGCCGATGATCTGTTCGAGCATGACGGCCAGCTCACCAAGCACGACGTCCGCGCCGTTACGCTCTCGGCCTTGGCGCCGAAGCCGGGCGAGCTGTTGTGGGACGTCGGCCTTGGTGCCGGCTCGGTCGCGATCGAATGGCTGCTGCGTCACGGTTCGCTTGGCGCAATTGGAATCGAGGCGCGGCAGGACCGGGCCGACCGGGCTCTGCGGAACGCGCTTGCGCTGGGCGCGCCGGATCTCAGGATCGTCGTCGGCGCCGCGCCGATGGCACTGGCCGATCTCGAAGCTCCCGATGCCGTGTTCATTGGCGGCGGCATCTCGGAACAGGGCGTGTTCGAGGCGGTGTGGTCGCGGTTGAAACCCGGCGGTCGCCTCGTCGCCAACGTGGTGTCGCTCGAAGGCGAGGCGCGGCTGATCGATCTGTTCGGCCAGCATGGCGGCGAGCTGGTTCGTATTGCCATCTCGCAGGTCAAGCCGGTCGGCAGCATGCATGGCTGGAAGCCGGCGATGCCGGTCACGCAATGGCGGGTGACGAAGCCATGATCGCGCTCGGGATCGGCTGCCGCCGCAATGCGAGCGGAGAGGAGATCGCAGCGGTCATCGCGCAAGCGCTGACCGCTGCGCGCGTCGTGGCAGGCGATGTTGCCGTGGTCGCGACAGCGGCAGATAAGGTCAGCGAGCCCGGCATGATCGAAGCTGCGAAGCGGCTTGGCCGTCCGCTGATTGGTCTTGCAGTTGAGGACCTCGCGGCGGTCGTCGATCTCGCGGTCACCCGGAGTGATCGCGTGCAACGCCTCAAGGGTGTGCCGTCGATCGCCGAGACCGCGGCGCTCGCCGCCGCCGGACGGAATGCGCGGCTGATCCTGCCGCGCATGGCCAACGGATCTGCGACGTGCGCGTTGGCCGAAGGCGAGGGCGCTGCGGAGGACGGCCGATGACGGTGCATTTCATCGGCGCCGGCCCCGGCGCCCCGGACCTCATCACGGTGCGCGGCCGCGACCTGATCGCACGTTGCCCCGTCTGCCTCTATGCCGGGTCGCTCGTTCCAAGAGCGCTGCTCGATCATTGTCCGCCCGGCGCGCGCATCGTCGATACCGCGCCGTTGTCGCTCGACGAGATCATGGCCGAGATCACGCGCGCCACGGCCGCCGGCGAGGACGTGGCCCGGCTGCATTCCGGCGATCTTTCGATCTGGAGCGCGCTGGGCGAGCAGTTGCGCCGGCTCGATGCGCTGAAGATTCCCTACACGGTGACGCCCGGGGTGCCGTCCTTTGCCGCAGCATCAGCGGCGCTCGGGCGCGAGCTGACCTTGCCGGGGCTCGCCCAGTCGGTGGTGCTGACGCGCACCTCCGGCCGCGCCTCGGCGATGCCCGAAACGGAGCAGCTGTCACTGTTCGCGCAATCGCGCGCCACGCTCGCCATTCACCTCTCTATCCATGTGCTGGACAAGGTGGTCGATGAGCTCCGTCCGCATTATGGCGACGATTGTCCGGTGGCGATCGTCTATCGTGCCAGCTGGCCGGATCAGCGCATCCTGACCGGCACGCTGGCGACGATCGTCGATCAGGTCGCGACCACCGCAATGGAACGGACCGCGCTGATCCTGGTTGGCCGCGCGCTCGCGGCTGAGGATTTTCGCGACAGCGCGCTGTATGATGCCGACTATCAGCGGCGCTTTCGCGGGAGGGGCGAGTGATCTGGCCCACGGCTTTGTCCGACCAGCCGTCCGTCGCGGTCGAACACGGCGACGTCGAGGGCGATCGCGTCGTTGCCGAGCGCGCGGTGCGCCGTGTGCCAGGCGGCCTGCGCGACGATATCGCCGGCGGAAAATCCGGCGCGTTGCGCGTCCTGCAGCACCTGCAGCGCGGTGTTGGCGTTGCGCGCGGTCGTGACCAACTCATCCGGAGCGCCCGCGTCGCGCAGCGTGTTCGCGAGCCAATCGAGATCGACCTCGCCGGCGCGCGAATGCAGGTCGAGCAGGCCCTGACCGAGCTTGGTCATCTTGGCGAAGCCGCCAGCCACGGTCACGCGCGGCAGCGGATGTCGGCGCAGATATTTCAGCATGCCGCCCGCGAAGTCGCCCATGTCGATCAGCGCGGTCTCCGGCAGGCCGTGGAGTTGCTGCACGGCCTTTTCCGACATGCTGCCGGTGGCGCCCGCGATATGCGGCAGGCCCGCGGCGCGCGCGACATCGACGCCGCGATAGATCGAATGGATCCAGGCTGCGCAGCTGAAGGGGACGACGATTCCGGTGGTACCGAGGATCGACAGGCCGCCGACGATGCCGAGCCGCGGGTTCAGCGTCTTCTTCGCCAGCTCCTCGCCGCCGGGAATGGAGATCTCGACGATGATGTCGCGCGTCGCACCCAGCAGCGTCGCCGCTTCGTCGATGGCGGCTGTGATCATCGCGCGCGGCACCGGATTGATCGCGGGCTCTCCCGGCGGCAGCGGCAATCCCGGCTTCGTCACGGTGCCGACGCCCGGCCCGGCGCGGAACGCGATGCCGGAGCCGTCGTCGGCCCGTTGCACCGTTGCCCTGATCACCGCGCCATGCGTCACGTCCGGGTCGTCGCCGGCATCCTTGACGATACCGGCCGTCGCGCTGGCGCCGCTGGCGTCATGCATCGCGACCGCAAAGCTGACGCGGCGTCCGCCGGGCAGGGCGATCTCGACCATGGCCGGACAGCTGCCGGTGATCAGCAGCTCATAGGCCGCGCGCGCGGCCGCCGTGGCGCAGCTGCCGGTGGTCCAGCCACGCTTCAGCGGTCGGTTCGGCGGCGCCGCGGTTTCCATCATGGCCGATCGCATAGCACATTTTGTCATGATCCGGCGGTGTCCCGGCCATGACCGCGGCGGCGCCAAACGGGATCATCGTCGCTGCGCCGCGTTCGGGCGCCGGCAAGACCACCGTGACGCTCGGGGTGCTGAGGGCGCTTGCCCGGCGCGGCAAACGCGTGCAGCCGTTCAAGTGCGGGCCCGACTACATCGATCTGGCCTTTCATACGGCGGCTGCGCAACAGACGAGCTACAATCTCGACAGTTGGGCGATGTCGGAACGGCAGCTCCTGGGGCTCGTCTGCGACGTCGCGGCCGACGCTGATGTCGCCGTCGTCGAGGGCGTCATGGGCCTGTTCGACGGGGCGCCGCAGCCGGGCCGCGCCGGCAAGGGCTCGGCCGCGGATCTCGCCGCGCTGCTCGGCTGGCCGGTGGTGCTCGTGCTCGATGTGAGCGGGCAGACCGAGACGGCCGCGGCCGTTGCGCTCGGCTGCGCACGTTTTCGCGACGACGTCGAGGTCGCCGGCGTGATCCTCAATCGCGTCGCGAGCGCGCGGCATCGGGCGCTGATCGAGCCGGCGTTTGCGACCGTCGGCATCAGGGTCCTGGGCGCGCTGGGGCGCGACGCGCAATTGACGTTGCCGGAGCGGCATCTCGGCCTCGTTCAGGCCCAGGAACTCACGACGATCGAGGCGCATCTCGATCACCTCGCGGACTGCGTCTCGAAATCAGTCGATCTCGATGCCGTGGTTGCGCTGGCGCAGCCGCTGCGCTTCGTCCGGCAGACCGATCGAACGTCGGATTTCGGTATCCGACCGCCGGGGCAGCGCATCGCGCTGGCCTCCGATGCTGCATTCTCGTTCAGCTATCCGCATCTTCTGCGGTATTGGCACGCACAGGGCGCGGAGATCGTTCCGTTCTCGCCGATGAATGACGAAGCTCCCGACCGTGCAGCCGATGCGGTGTGGCTGCCGGGCGGCTATCCGGAATTGCATGCGGGGCGATTGGCCTCGGCGCGCGCGTTCCTCGCGGGTCTGCGAGCCATGGCCACGAGCGGCGCGGCCATCCATGGCGAGTGCGGCGGCTACATGATGCTGGGCACCGGGCTCGAAGATGCTGACGGCGTGCGGCATGCGATGGCCGGATTGTTGTCGCTTGAGACCTCGTTCGCCAGACGCCGCCTGCATCTGGGCTATCGCCGCGCTACCCTGCTGGCGGACTGCAGCCTCGGGCAGAAGGGAGCGGTCGTTCACGGTCACGAGTTTCACTACGCGACCATCCTGAGCGAGGCGGACGATCCCTTGATCGATTGCCGCGATGCCTCGGGCGGCGCGATCGCCGAGCGCGGCGCCCGGCGGGGATCGGTGACGGGATCGTTCCTGCATGTCTTGAGCGGCGAGGGCACATGAGCGACGTCACGCGAGAGCCGCCGCATTTCGATGCGTCCTTCAAGGCGCTCCTTGCCGAGCTGGTGCGCTGGCGTCGCGACGTGCGCCGTTTCCGCACCGATCCGGTCCCGGAGGAGCTGATTGAGCAACTGCTGACGCTCGCGGCGCATGCGCCATCGGTTGGCTTCTGCCAGCCGTGGCGTTTCGTGCTGGTCGAGAGCGCCGAGGGGCGCGCCGCGATCATCGACAATTTCAAGCGCGCCAACCAGGCCGCGCTCGGCGGCTATGATGGCGAGCGCCGCGCGCTCTATGTCGGGCTCAAGCTCGAAGGCCTGACACAGGCGCCGGTGCATCTCGCCGTCTGTGCCGATGAGGGAGCAGAGACCGGTCATCGGCTCGGCCGCGCCACGATGCCGGAAACGTTGCGCTACTCGGTGGTGGCGGCGATCCAGACGTTCTGGCTCGCGGCGCGCGCCGAAGGGCTCGGAGTCGGCTGGGTATCGATCCTGGATCCGGCGGCGGTCGTTCGACAGCTCGAGCTGCCGAACGACTGGACGCTCGTCGCCTATCTCTGCGTCGGCTGGCCGGAAGAGGAACATGACGATCCCGAGCTCGAACGTCACGGCTGGGAGACGCGGCTCGACCACACTGTGATCAAGCCGCTGAAGCGTTAGGTCACGATGCCATCGCCAGCGCGGGCGCATCCACCATGACCGGCTCCGCAGCCGGTCGCGCCGCGCCGGCCAGCTGAAAGCGCAGGCCGTGCAAGGTCACGGTGAGCGGAATGCCGCGGAAGTCGTCGTGAAAGGCGCGGATGCGGCGCGTCATCTCGGCGGGATGGATGTCGGCCGGCATGTCGCACATCTGCGCATACATGCGCCTGGTGCTCCTGATCCCGCTCCAACGGATCGGGATCGCCGGCAGCGGGCCGGCGTTGCAGGCAAGATCGCGCGACATCCGCCAGAACAGATAGGCAAGACGCACGAACGTCATCTGCTCGAGGCCGCGGACATCGACCCCTGCGGGGATATCGAATGTTTCGACCCCGACGATGGCGCCGCAGTCGACGCGGGGCTCCATGACATGGGCGGTCGCACCAAAGCTCGTCGCGTCGTCGTACATCGCGAAATGTGCGGGCGCCCAGCCCGGATAGTCCGGTGACGCCGGGTGGAAGTTGTAGGCGCCGTGACCGAGCGCGCCGAGAATGTCAGCGGGCACGACGACGCCCGTCGTGAAGGCGAGCAGGCGAGATCTGCCGAGCACGTCGGGCTCGATGGCCTGGAGGTCCTGCAAGCTGACCGCGCAGCGGAACGACAGCGCGGGATTGTGCGCCTTGAGGAGTTCGGTCAGGGCGAGCTGCTGATCGCGGCTGCCGGTCAGAAGAATGATGGTGTCGAACATGAGCGGCTCTTGTCCCGATGTTGGCGTCAGCGGCGGTAGGTCGTAATGGTGTCGGGCTGTCGCGCAGCCTCGGAGGCGGCGATCGCTCGGAAGAGATCGGGCGGCAGCTCCTGCCAGGGCGTAACCTCGATCACCTTGTTGTCGGCCAGGAACGCCGCCTCGCGGGCGATCCGCACGTCCTGCTGCCATGGGCATAGCGAGAGCTCGAGACGAGAGAAGCCGCCGCAATCGACAGCGAAGGCATCGGTCAGCGCCTGGATGCTTGCAGCGGTGAGGCGCGGGCTGGAGCCTTCGATATCGCGCAGGATCACCGTGACGGCCCTGTCGGACTTTGCTTCGGAGCGAACGACGAGCAGCGAGTCGGAAGCGCCGACGCGACCGGCGCGCCGGGGTGATCGGACCATGGTGGCGAAGTCAGGATCAGGACCGAGATCGGTGCTCGCAGGCTTCAGGTTGTGGACGATCGCTGCGGTTCCGGCCCCCGCTTCGCCTGCGACGGCATGATAGGAGCGGGGCAGCCAGACCGTGTCGAGCGGCATCTGCGACGATGCCAGGCTCCAGGCCTGATCGAGGAGATAGCCGTCCCAGACATCCGGGCAGGACGCGGCAATCTCCTGCCAGGTCCTGAGCATGGTCTCGGCAGCCTCCGACCGGCCGAAATAGAGCGTGCGCGCCGACATCTCCCAGCCGTTCCACTTGTGGACCGCGAAATCGCAGCCGGTGAGCACCGGCAGCTTCGGAACGGATTGCAGCATGACGTCGGCCTCGACGAACAGCAGCGGCGCAGTGTGCCGCTGCCATTGGCGCATGATGAAATCGGCCTTCTCGGCTGCGCTCAGAGAGTTGCGCTGACGTGTGTCCACCGGCTCGATCTCGAACGGGAGACCGAGCCGCTCGAGCGAACGCCTGAGATGATAGACGTGAAGGTCGCCGACCGTCCTAGGATGGCAGGACACGATCCGCAATGCATCCGTTCGCCGATCATCGCTCGGCAGGCGCCAGTCAAGACCGCCCCACCACAATTCGTGCGGCCCTTCCGACGAAGCGCCGACGGTCCCGAATTCGGTCAGCTTCGACTTCAGGAAGTCGAACGCCGGATCTTCGCCGAACGGGATGGCGATTGCGTCATGCGCCGTCAGCGCGCCGTACAACAGCTCGGCACCAGCGCCCGTCGGCGGGTCTATGATGACGAGGGTGCGCCCCTCGCGCGAGACCGCGTCGCCGTCCCACAAGGTGAGCGGACCGAACCTGCGCGCCAGCCACTGCAGGCGGCGCTCCTGTTGCTTGCCAAGCCTGACGCCGCAAGCGCTCAAGGCCTGCGCTGGATCTTGATCGATGCCGTGTGGGTGTTGCCGCATCATGCCGGGTCCTCCTGCACAGTAGAACGGACCACGACAGCCAATCAGGCGCGTCGATCGCGCGGATCGTCGGCGCTTTGCGTTGACACGGGTGTGGCCGGAGATCTCGGCACGGATCGCGTGAAGTTCGTTTCGCAATATTGCTCGACGTGTCGCCGGAATTCGCAGCACCGCGACTAACTCCGCGTCAACCTGTGCAGCAACGCGTCATGCGTCCTGATCTGAAAGTCATGATCGACAACGAAGTGTCCGATCGGGACACGCAAATGGACGCGAAGCTCAGGTTTTCGGTGTCGATCCAGCTATCAGTTGCGCAACAGCGTCGGAGCGCAGGTGATGTCGAACGAAATATCCAGCAACATTCGATGATGCGCTGGAGGCGGCTCAACAACAGCGCGCACATCAACGGCGCTTGACGCCGCCGCGTCAATCGCTTCGTTTTCATCGCTCCTACGAACTACAACGTACGAGTTCGCGAGATCAGGCGCACGAATTTGAAAAAAATCGGCAAGCGATTCAAAAATCGCATCCGCGGCAACTGACAGAGTCGAAAAATGCGATACGTTCGTCTCGATGATTCGGAAAAAATTGCCGAGCTCGATGTCCGCTCCGCCGGAGTTCCGAACCTCGCGCAATCGCGTCATCTCTCGTGTTTGCGGTGCGCCCGATGGGCAGTGTTAGTAAGCGTTGAGCTGTGTTTTCCGCTGAATTCGTCTTCCCGGAATGAAACCCTGCCATGCCGCCTATCGGCTTCTCTTCCTTCGTAATTGCCCGGCGCGTCGGCTGCGTGCGGCAGAATTTGCCTGGCTCTAGGCAAAACATTCCACGTAAGCATTTGAAAAATAACGAAAATACTCCGCCTGCTTATTCCGGTCACAGCGTTCAACGATCGGAAGCCGTCTGCGACGTGCGCTTTCGGCAATGCGGGTTGGAGATTCGGAAATGAGCTACGCGCTGGACGTCTGGGCCCCGGCCGATGGCGTGTCTTCGAAGGAGCCGGCGGCGCCGGATGTTGATGCCGTGCCGTGGAGCGAGTCGGCCGCCACCGTTCCGGATTGCGGGCCGCCCTCCGAGCCCGTCGTCTTCGATGAGGACAAGGAACTGCTCGACCGTCTGTCTGCCGGAGACGAGATCGCTTTTCGTCTTCTGGTTGAGCGGCACATCGACCGCGCCTACGCGATTGCGTTGCGCATCGTCGGGAATGCCGCCGACGCCGAGGACGTCGTGCAGGACACGATGTTGAAGATCTGGACTCATCGCGGGCGCTGGCAGCACGGGCGGGCCAAATTCTCGACCTGGCTCTATCGTGTGGTCAGCAACCGCTGCATCGACATCCACCGCAAGCCGCGCACCGAGAATGTCGACGTGGTCCCCGAGGTCGCGGACGGCAAGCCGGATGCAGTGAGTGTGATCGAGCGGGCCGAGATGAACGACATCCTGGAAGCCGCGATGCAGCGGCTGCCGGAGCAGCAGCGCGTTGCAGTGATCCTGTCCTATCACGAGAACATGAGCAACGGCGAAATCGCCGAGGTGATGGAGACGACGGTTGCCGCGGTGGAGTCGCTTCTGAAGCGCGGGCGCCAGCAGCTGCGCGAAATGCTGCGGCGGCACGAGCGCGATATCCGCGGCGCCTTTACCGATTGCTAACCATAAATTTCGCGTCGTACGAGAATTCGCGCCTGATCCTGGCAGGCGCCGCCGTTTGATCGGGCAGACGGGGCTGATCCGCACCGTCAGTCCTTCCACGATCCGGCGCGTCTTGCCGATCACCCAGGAGTCTTCACCGTGCCCGCAATCTCCACCAACATCGCCGCCAACTCCGCCGTCCGTTATCTGAACATCAACTCCAACCAGGAAACGAGCTCGCTCTCCAAGCTGTCGAGCGGCTCGCGCATCACGTCAGCCTCGGACGACGCCGCCGGTCTCGCGATCTCGACCCGCATCTCCTCCGACATCACCACGCTCCAGCAGGCCGCGACCAACGCCGCGCAGGCCACCTCGATCCTGCAGACCGCCGATGGCGGCGCCTCCAACATCAGCGACATCCTGGCCCGCATGAAATCGCTGGCCTCCGAGTCGGCATCGGGCACCACGGTCGGAACCAGCCGCACCTACATCCAGTCGGAATTCTCGCAGCTGACCAGCGAAATCACGTCGATCGCGACGGGAACGCGCTACAGCGGCCAGAGCCTGCTCGACGGCACCAGCACCTTCTCTTCGGGCGTCTCGGTCCTGGTGGGCTCCTCCGCCTCGGACACCATCAGCATCACGCTGTCCGACCTCACTGCGAGCACGCTCGGCGTCTCCTCGCTCGACGTCAGCACCCAGACCGGTGCGACCGCGGCGCTGACCGCGCTGGACACCGCGATCGACACGGTGTCGAAGGCCCGCGCCGACATCGGTGCGCAGGAATCGCGCTTCAACTTCTCGGCCGACTCGATCTCGACGCAGACCCAGAACCTGCAGTCCGCCAATTCGGCGATCAAGGACGTGGATATCGCGTCGGAGCAGGCGAAACTGTCGTCGGCCCAGGTGAAGACCCAGGCCGCCGTGTCGGCGGAAGCCGCCGCGAACCAGCTCCCGCAGTACCTGCTGAAGCTGCTCGGCTGAGACGTGATCTGCCGGTCCGGCGTCATGCCGGTCCGGCCTTTTCTCCGGAGGACGTCGACGAATGACTGTGAGCAGCGCGACCTCGAGCACGAGCAGCACGACATCGTCTTCCTCGTCGTCGTCGAGTTCGTCGAACTCGCTTACGACGTCCGGAACGAGCACCACGAGCACGGTCGACTGGACCGCATTGATCCAGTCGGCGGTGAACGCCAAGCTCACCCAGGCGACCCAGATATCCACCAAGGTGACGGCGAACGAAGCCAAGATCACGGCCTATCAGACGCTGCAGACGGCGCTGAAGACGCTGTCGTCGGGATTGTCGTCGCTGGCGACATCGATGGTGAACTCGCTGGCGACCAATGCCTTCGCGACCCGCGCCGCCACGATCAGCGCGACCGGCGACGTCAGCGCCTCGTCGGCCCTGTCGATGTCGGTCAGCAACGGCGCGGCGACCGGAAGCCACACGCTGACGATCAGCCAGATCGCCACCGCACACAAGGTGTCGGGCACGGCGCAGTCGAGCCAGACCACGGCGCTCGGCTATTCCGGCACATTCTCACTCGGCCTGTCCGGCGGCAGCACGGCCGACATTACGATTACCAGCGGTATGTCCATGCAGGACGTCGTCGACACGATCAACGCCCAGACCTCGACCACGAATGTCGAGGCCTCGATCGTCCAGGTGTCGAGCGGGTCCTATCAATTGGTGTTGACGGGTACGCAGGATGCAGCCGACATCACCTATTCCAGTTCGTCAGGCGACGACATCCTCAACAAGCTCGGGGTGACCGACAGCTCGGGTGCCTTCGCTACGGTCCTTCAGACCGCGCAGGCGGCGCAGTTCACGCTCGACGGGATCAGCCTGACCCGCACCACCAATGACATCACCGACGTTCTCAGCGGTGTCACTTTCGATCTCTTGCAGGCGACGCCGTCCGGTACGACGCTGAACATCAGCATCGGCACCGACACCAGCCAGATCTCCTCGGCGCTGCAGACCTTCGTCACCAACTACAACGCATTTCGCGATGCCGTACTCGCCCAGCAGACCACCAATTCCGACGGGACGGCCTCATCCAGCTCGGTGCTGTTCGGCGACGGCACCATGCGTGACATCATGAATTCGCTCCAGGCGGTGCTTGCAACCTCCGTCGGCGGGCTGACGATGGCGGATCTCGGGCTGTCGTTCAACGAGAAGAACGAGCTTGAGCTCGATACAGGCACCTTGTCGACGATCCTCAGCACGAATCTGAGCGGCGTGACCACGCTGCTGTCGGCGCAGACGACGACATCATCGAGCCAGCTCAGCGTCGTCAATACGGGCTCGTCGCCGCAATCCTTCACGCTGGACCTGACAGTGGATTCGTCCGGCAATCTCACGGCCGCATCGGTCGGCGGCGACAGCTCGCTGTTCACCGTCAGCGACAACACGATCGTCGGAAAATCCGGGACGATCTATGCCGGCATGGCTTTCACCTACACCGGCTCGACCTCGCAATCGATCACGGTGACCTCGACCCAGGGTCTCGCGACCCAGATTTACCAGCTCGCGAAGACCGCCTCGTCCAGCACGGGCTCGTTCCAGACGCTGATCGACAATCTGACGTCCCAGGACGATACGATGACGGCCAAGGTCAACGACATCAAGAGCGCGGCCGCGACGTTCCAGACCCAGCTCACGGCGCAATACGCCAAGTATCAGGCCGCGATCGAGAGCGCGAACAACACGCTGACCTATCTGAAAGCCCTCCTCAATTCGAGTTCGAGTAACTGATGACCCAGAGTTCGATGGCGCAATTTGCAAGTCAGGCCTACCGCGGTGCGGCCGTGGCGGTTCCACCGCTGCGAGCGGTCATCATGCTGCTCAACGGCGCGATGAGCTACCTGCAGAAATCCCTGCAAGCGCAGGAGGCGCGCCGCTTCGAGGAGGGGCATGCCCATCTGACCCGGGCAACGGCGATCCTGCGCGGATTGAGCCTTCACCTCGACTCCATGCGGGGCGGGGCGGTGGCCGACCGCCTGTTCGAGACCTACAATGCGCTGATCGTTGCCGCCCTGCGCGCCTACGGCCGGCCCCACATGCGCGAGAATTTCCAGCGGATCACCGCCAGTCTGCTGGAGTTGCGGGAGGCCTGGGAAGCGGTTGACGCTGGCGCACGTCTCGCGCGAGCGCCGGGCGATTCGATCAACCGGCGATAGGCCGCGGCGAATCACGCCTTGCCGCGATGCGGAAACCTTGGGAAATCGCCTGGAAACAGGCTGCATTGTCGCGTCGTCGCGGTATCCTGCGCCACCTTGGTTGCATACGAGTCCCGGAAACTACGGAATTTCGGGCGCATCCTTGTGGTCGATCGTCCCAATCGCTCGATATCCAATTTCGTTCGTCAGCAGAATGCTTTATGACGATCCGCGGAACGCTGGATTGGGCGGACGATGGACGTCAGGGAATTCGAGGATCTGATCGACCGCCTGGGGGAGGACATCTCCCGTTGGCCGGCCGAGCAACGTCAGGCCGCGATCGAACTGCTTGCCTGCTCCCCAGATGCCAATCGCCTGGTTTCGGAAGCCCGTCTCGTCCGTGAGGCATTGTCTTCGCCTCCGGTCCGTGCGCCCGCCGGCCTGGCCGACCGGATCGCCGCCGCAGCCAAGCGTTTGACGACGGACGAGCCCACAACGGTGTCCGCGGACGCCCACCAGCCCGGCTGAGACGGCGCTCCGCCTGTCGTCTGACGTGAGACCGGTCTTGGGTCTCGCCGTGTTTCCTCGTCGATCTCGGCTCCTGCTACATCGCCGCGCAGACAGCTGCCGTCGGAGGCCCGCGAACGGGCGACGCATGCCGCGGGCGTCCCATGATGCGCTGTGACGTCCAGTCGGCGGATCGCGCAGACATCGACTTTCCCCATTCCATCCGCTTCCTGCTGCGCTCGATCGAGCAGGCTCCAACGCCGCGCGATCGATGAATGCGGGAGCGACGCACTGGGCGATTTTTGCCGCCCCTGCCTAACGCCTCGGCGGCAAATTCTGCCGTCAGATCAACTAATTCCATCGACCGATTGTCCGCCTGGATTCGGCGCTCCGGCCGTTTGATCTGCAAACGCCTCCGCGACGATCGGATGCGTGCTGTGTCCCGCCGCTGGTTGCGGGGAGCCGGAGTCCTGCCATGACCGTTTCCGCGACGAGTTCGTCGACCGCGACCACCTCTTCGACCTCATCATCCTCGGCCTCGTCGCGCACGAGCCTCAGCTCCACCGATTTTCTCAAGCTTCTGGTGAGCGAGCTGCAGAATCAGGATCCGCTCAACGCGACGAGCGTGACCGATTTCATCAACCAGATGACGTCCTACGCCAACTTTACTGAGCAGCAGTCGACCAACAGCAGCATGAGCTCGCTCGCGGGCTCGTTCTCCAGCCTCGTGACGCTGAACTCGGTCAACTACATCGGCCATACCGTTGAGGCGAAGACGGATACGGCCGTCCTGTCGAATGGTTCGGCCACCTTCGGCTATTCGCTCTCGTCTGCTGCATCGAACGTCTCGGTCGCGATCAAGGATTCCTCGGGGAACACGGTCTGGACAGGCACGGGCACCGGCAACAAGGGGGCCAACACCATCACCTGGAACGGTGCGGATTCGAGCGGCAATCAGCTCAGCGATGGCGGGCAGTACACCATCTCCGTGACCGCGACGGACACGGCCGGCAACTCCGTTCTCAACTACACGACGATCACCGGAACGGTGACCGGAATCGATACCTCTACCAGCACGCCGACGCTCACTGTCGGCGGTGTTCCGGTCAGCGCCAGCAACATCATCGGCGTCACTTCCTGACGACATCATCCGGAGTATCAACATGAGTCTTACTGGAGCCTTGTCATCGGCGATCTCGGCGCTCAACGCGCAGAGTTCGTCGCTCGCCATGATCAGCGACAATATCTCGAACGCCGACACGACCGGCTACAAGACCACCTCCGGTCTGTTCGAGCAGCTGGTGACGGCATCGAGCAGCTCGAAGGCCTATTCCTCCGGCGGCGTGTCGGTCTCCGGCCGCGCCAACATCACCCAGCAGGGCCTGCTGGCGGCGACGACCAATGCGACCGATGTGGCGATTCAAGGGTCTGGATTCTTCGTTGCGACCAACGCGACGTCGGCCGGCGGGGAAACGTTCTATACGCGTAACGGTGCGTTCACGACGGATAATGCCGGATACCTCGAGAACAGCGGCTATTATATCGAAGGCTGGCGCACCGACGCGAGCGGCAACGTGGTCGGCAACGGCCTCGAGCCGATCAACACCAAGGTGGCTCTGACGAATGGAGGTGCGACCACCAAGACCTCGCTAGCCGCGAACCTGCCGGCTGATGCGGCCAGCGGAGACACGTTCAGCAGCTCGATGACGGTGTACGATTCGCTCGGTCAATCGCACACGCTCAACGTGACCTGGACCAAGGCAACGACGGCGAACGAATGGACCGCGCAGTTCGCGCCGGCCACGGCGTCGGACGGTACGGTGACCAGCGGCAGCTATACGATCGATTTCAATTCCGACGGCTCGCTCAATACCGTTTCGTCCACCAATCTCGGAATCACCTGGAACAACGGCGCGGCCGCCAGCTCGATCACGCTCGGCTTCGGCACCACCGGCGGCGGCACCGACGGTCTGACTCAGCTGTCGTCCGGCAGCACGACGCCGAGTGTCTCGAATTTCAGCGCCAATTCCGACGGCATTTCCTTCGGGACCCTGAGCAGCATCTCGGTCGGCAAGAACGGCCTCGTCGATGCGACCTATTCCAACGGCCAGACGGTGCCGATCTACAAGATCGCGGTCGCGACCTTCGCGGATCCCGACGGTCTCGTGGCGCACTCCAACGGCATGTACACGTCGACGGCGACATCCGGCAATGCGACCCTGCAGGCGTCCGGCGAGAACGGCGCGGGAACCGTCTATGGCAGCGAACTGGAGTCGAGCACGACGGATACGACGGGCCAGTTCAGCAACATGATCTCGGCTCAGCAGGCCTACTCGGCGGCATCGCAGGTGATCTCGGCGGTGAACAAGATGTACGACACCCTGATCTCGTCGATGCGATGATCATGGCCGAACCGAAGAGAGAGCGGCCCGGCGAAGGCGAGGCGTTGCTGAAGAAGATGAGGCGGTTGCGGCTGCGCGCCGCCGCTGCCGGCAAGGACGACCGCGCGCAGCTCTTGGCGCTGATGGACGACATCGAGACGGTCCGACGAAAGCTTCTGCGCGAATGCGCGCAGCTCGAGGAGGAGTTCAGGGTCGCCGCGGTCCGCGTGACGGCGTTGAACACCTATGCGCGGGTCGCACAGACGAGCCGCCGGCCGCAGCGTGAAAATTGAGATTGGGAGCGACGAGATGAAACACGCAATCCAGGCGGATAAACGGGCCGCAAGCGAGGACGAGGTGCGGGCCTTGATCACGCTGATCGACGAGTTGATCGCGGTGGTGTCGGAGGAGAATGCGGAGCTCGCCAAGGGCCTGCCGGCCTCGCGCTCGAAGCAGCTCGACGACAAGAACCGGCTGGCCGGACTGTTCGAGCAGCGGGTTGCCGAGTGCGCCAAACGGACGGCGAGCCTCGACGTGCGAGACCGGATGCTGCGCGAGCAGCTGATGGAGCACATCCTCGACCTGCGCGGCGCGATGGATGAGAATCTCCTGCGCCTGCGCGCCGCGATCGAGGCGAGCAATCGCCGGATCGAAGCCGTCATGCAGGCGATCCGCGAGCAGATCGCGAATGCCTCGCCCTATGGCGCGAGCGGGCGGCGCACCGCGCGTGCGACCTCCTGCGGAACGAATGTCAGGGCGTGATGGCCAACCAGCAGCGGGAGTAGGGCGATGTCGCTCGATATAGCACGGCTGGTCGCCTTCAGCGGCATCTCCGCCACGGAATTGCAGATCAGCGTGGCGTCGTCGAACATCTCGAACGCCGACACGAAGGGATATACCCAGAAGACGGCCAACCAGGTCACGAACGTGACCGGGGGAATCGGAACCGGCGTTTCCATCACCGGCATTTCGAGCAACGTCGACAAGCTGCTGCTCAAATCCCTGATCGGAGCCAATTCCGAGCTCGGTGCGGCCGACACTGCGAACAGCTATCTGACACAGCTGCAACAGTTGTTCGGCAGCGCCTCGACCTCCGGCACATCGACGACCGGGACGTCGCTGGCAAACTCGCTGGCATCGCTGGAGTCCGCCTTGTCGTCGCTGGCGAGCTCGCCCAGCAGCGTCTCGCTGCAATCGGCCGCCGTCAGCGCACTCGACGATTTCGCAAGCCAGCTGCGCAGCACGTCGAGCGGTGTGCAGACGCTGCGCGCGAACGCCGACAAGAATATCGCATCCTCCGTCCAGAGCATCAACGACGATCTGAAGCAGATCTCCGATCTGAATGTCGAGATCCGCAAGATGTCTGCGACCGGCCAGTCGACCGCCGATCTGGAGGACGAGCGCAACACGGCGCTGCAGGACCTGTCGTCCTATATGAACGTCAGCTATTACACGGCGTCGAACGGGGACCTTCAGGTCTACACCTCGTCGGGCAGGGCGCTCGTCGACAGCTCGGCTCACACGCTGAGCTATACGGCCTCCGCCAATGTGTCGGCGGCGTCGAGCTATGCGTCCGGCGGTTTCAGCGGCATCACGGTCGACGGCGTGGACGTGACGTCCCAGATCACGTCGGGCAAGGTCGGTGCACTGATCAATTTGCGCGACCAGACCCTCCCGGCAGTGCAGACGCAGCTCGATCAGTTGGCCTCGCAGCTGAAATCGGCGCTCAATGGGATCACGAATGGGGCGTCGGCAGTGCCGCCGCCGACCAGCCTCACCGGAACGGCGAGCGTCAGCAGCACCACGGCGCTGTCGGCTTCGGGAACGGTCCGGATCGCGGTGGCTGACCAAAGCGGCAATCTCGTCTCTTACCAGGACCTCGATCTCTCGTCCTATGCCACCGTCGGCGATCTCGTCACGGCGCTCAACGGCATCTCCGGCGTGTCGGCGTCGATCGATTCCAATGGCCATCTGTCGATCAGCGCAACGTCGTCGTCGAACGGTGTCGCGATCAACGACATGACGAGCGCGATCAGCGGGGCCGGTTTTTCCGACTATTTCGGCATGAACGATCTAGTCACCGGGACCGGCGCCTCCAATTTCGCTGTCAGCAGCAGCATTCTTAGTGGGGCATCGGGTCTGCCGACCGGCACGCTCGATAGCTCCGCGACATTGACGACCGGTAGCCAAGTGCTGACGGCAGGTTCGGCAACGGTCATCAATCAGCTTTATGATGCGCTGACCGGGTCGACCAGCTTCTCGTCCGCGGGCGGCCTGAGCGCAACGACCGGCTCCTTCGCCGACTATGCCGCGGCCATCGTCGCCAACGTGGCCAGCAGGGCATCGCAGGCCTCGAGCGTCTACACTACGAAATCCACGGCGCAGTCCACCTACGCCAGCTCGCTGTCGTCGCAGTCCGGCGTGAACATCGACGAGGAGACGGCGCGGCTGAGCGCGTTGCAGAACAAATATGCGGCCGCCTCGCAGCTGATCTCGACGGTCAACAGCATGTTCTCCTCGCTGCTCACCGCGGTGCAGTCGACCTAGTCCGGAGCGTTTGACATGACCATGCGGATTGCGACCTTCTCGAATTCGGACCAGATGATTTCCAGCGCGCTGCGCACGCAGGCGACGATGGCCAATCTGCAGGTCCAGGAGGCGTCGGGACTGAAATCGGAATATCTCGCCGAGTACGGCGCCGATACCCAGCACGTCGTCAATCTGCAGGTGACGGTCACTCGGGCGCAGTCCTATATCGATGCCGCGACCCTTGCCGACAGCAAGGTGCAGGTCATGTACTCCGCGGTGGGCCAGGTGTCGGACATCGTCAGCCAGCTGCGCACGGCCTTGAGCGCCGCGAGCTCCGGCAGCAGCACGGGAACCACGTCCGCGATCAGCTCCGCGCAGCAATTGCTGCAGCAGATGGCGGGCGTTCTGAATACCCAGTATGACGGGCAGTATCTGTTCGGCGGGGCGCGGACCTCGACGGCGGCCGTCGACACGTCGACCTTCGCGTCCGGAACCGGATCGCTGACGGCGACTGACACGAGTTATTATCAGGGGGACGGCGAGCTTGGCTCGGTCCGTGTCTCCGACGGGCAGTCCGTCACCTATGGGGTGACCGCCGACAATGCCGCGTTCGAGGAGGTCATGCGCGTCCTGAAATTCGTGGCGAACGGTTCGAGTCTGTCGGGCACGGATATCACCGCGGCCCTCAAGGTTGCGGACCAGGCGGTCGACGATGTCGCCACCGTGCAGGCCAAGCTGTCGGATGCCGCCTCGCGGATCGAGAGCGCCAAGTCGCAGCAGACCGACTTCAAGAGCTACGCCGAGAGTCTTGCGACAGATCTCACCAGCGTCGATGTCGCGGCAGTCACTGCGCAACTGTCGACCTACCAAGCCCAGCTGACGGCCTCCTATTCGGCCATTTCGAAGATCCAGAGCGTCAATCTGGCGAGCTACCTGCGGTAGCTTCGGCGCTCTCCAAAAGGAAAACGCTGAAAGCGGACAGCCCACGCGAGAATACGGCGAGCATTATCCTGCCCGTGGATTTGGTGCGGGAGCTGCGTGGGCGCAAGAAGATCTGCCGCTTGCGCCTCGCTTTTCGTTGAGTGGCGCGGTCCGGAGACGAGCCCTGGTTGCTACCAGTGGCGGGCCCTCACAATGCCGTGGCCGTAGCGATGCCCGCCATACCAGCCGTGGCTGTATCCCCCGCGATAGTAGCCATAGCTGTGCCGCCACGGGCGCGGGTGGTAATAACCATAGCTACGATAGACGCGGCGCGGCGCATATCCGTAGCCATAGCCGCCATAATAGGGGCGGTAGGCTGCAACGGGATAGTAGCCGCCGCCGTAACCGTAATACGGCGAGTCGGCATAGCCGTAGCCGTAAGCGGGATAGGCTCCATAGCCGCCGTAGTAGCCAGGGGCCGCAATCGCCGATCCGATCACCGCGCCGGCCAGGAGACCGGCGCCGATCGCGGCGCCGCCGCCCCAACCGCCGTGCCAACCACCATAGCGGACCTGGACCGTGTGCTGATCGTCAACCGCGGGTTTGGCCGAAGCCGACAGGGCAGTCAGCGGCGCCGCGCTCGCCAATTGCAGGGATGACAACGACATCACGCCCGCAATTGCGAGCGTGGCGGCAGCTTTGAAATGTCCCATGACGATGGTCTCCAGTTCGGATAAGAGACTTGGTCAACGGGCCGGGAGCGGCTTTGTTGCAAAGGTTCGCGGCTTTGTTGCAAAGGTTCCAAGGACCGATTGTCGCGCCCACGTCGTGTCACGGGATGGCCGGTGCGGGCACCGGCCCTGTCGTTGTCACGGGCGGGGCTCGATGCGCCTCACCGCGATCCACAAGCGGAACCGCAACCTCGCCACTCCATTAATCGATCAGCGCGTCGAGCAGCGCATCGGGACATTCCGCCATCATCGTGTGACCCGCGCCCGGCAGCACGACGGTCCGCGCCGCGGGAATCGCAGCCGCGAGCGCCTTGCCGGCCTTGACCGGCGTCATCATGTCCTTCTCGCCGAGAATGAGACGGGTCGGCACCTTGATCCGGGATGCCGAGGCCAGCGCGTCCTGATAATTGTTGCAGGCGGCGAGATCGTTGAACAGCACGCCCGGCGCGCAGCGCTCCAGCGTCGCCTGGGCGCCGCCATGCATCCACAGGCCCGGGGCTCGGCTGCCGCCGAGCTCGGCGGCGACACCAAGGCCCCAGATCGACACCATGTCGATCGCGGCGTGGTCATTGGCTTCGGCGGCCTTCAGGAGATCGGGCCCGACCGTCATTGTCGCTGCGGTGCCGATCAGGCTGAGTGCAGAGACGCGATCGGGATGCCCCGCAGCGGCGTCGAGCGCGATCAGCGAGCCCATCGAATGGCCAATCAGATGCGCGGGCTTCGCGTTCACGGCATTCAAGAGCGCAATGGTCCAGTCGGCCATCGCGGAAATGGTCGGCAGCGCCGGTCCGGCAGAGCGGCCATGACCGGGCAGGTCGGGCGCCAGCACCGCAAAGCCATGATGGGCGAACCAGCGGCTGTGCAAGGCCCAGACCGAATGGTCGAAGCCCGCGCCATGCAGGAGCACCACTGCGGGCAAGGTCGGATCGAAGTCGCGGCCCCCGGTGGCGACGAACACCGTGCGATCGGCAATGGACAGCTGCATGGCTCACACCTTCTGCGAGGCGCGCAGCGCCTGTCCGAGATCGTCGATGATGTCGGAGGCGGCCTCGATGCCGACCGAGAGCCGGATCAGCTCCTCGCCGATCCCCGCCGCAGCGAGCTGGGCTGCGTCCATCTGCTGATGCGTGGTCGAGGCGGGATGAATGACGAGCGTCTTGGCGTCGCCGACATTGGCGAGATGGCTGATCAGCTTCAGGCTCTCGATGAACTTGCGGCCCGCAGGCCGGCCGCCCTTGATGCCGAACGAGATGATCGAGCCGGCGCCGCGCGGCAGCAGCTCCTTGGCGAGCGCGTGGTCCGGATGGCTCTCCAGCGAGGGATGCAGCACCCAGTCGACCGCCTTGTTGGCGGTGAGAGCCTCCAGCACCGCGCGCGTGTTCGCGACGTGCCGCTCCATGCGCAAATGCAGCGTCTCGACGCCCTGCAGCAAATGGAAGGCGTTGGTCGGCGACAGGCAGGCGCCGAAATCGCGCAGGCCCTCGGTGCGCGCGCGCATGATGAAGGCTGCGGTACCGAACTGCTCGTCGAAGACGATGCCGTGATAGCCGGCATAGGGCTCGGTGAGCTGCGGGAACTTGCCGGAGGCGCGCCAGTCGAACCCGCCGCCATCGATGATGGCGCCGCCGATCGCGATGCCATGGCCGCCGAGCCACTTCGTGGCCGAATGCATCACGATGTCGGCGCCCAACGCGATCGGCTGGCTGAGATAGGGCGTCGCGAAGGTGTTGTCGATCAGCAGCGGCACGCCGGCCTCATGCGCGATCGCGGACACTTTCGGAATGTCCAGCACCTCGAGGCCGGGATTGCCCAGGGTCTCGCCGATCAGCAGCCGCGTGTTCGGCTTGATCGCGGCGCGGAAGCCGTCATGGTCGCGCGGCTTGACGAAGCTCGTGGTGATGCCGAAGCGCGGCAAGGTGTGCGCGAGCAGGTTGATGGTGCCGCCATAGAGCGACGACGAGGCGACGATGTGGTCGCCGGCATTGAGCAAGGTGGCGATCGCCAGGTGCAGCGCGGCCTGGCCGCTCGCGGTGCAGACCGCGCCGACGCCGCCTTCAAGCGCGGCGAGCCGCTCTTCGAGCACTGATGTGGTCGGGTTGGAGATGCGGGTATAGATGTGACCGGCGCGTTCGAGATTGAACAGTGCGGCGGCGTGCTCGGTGTCTTCGAACACATAGGACGTGGTCTGATAGATCGGCACCGCGCGGGCGCCGGTTGCGGAATCCGGATGCTGGCCCGCATGCAGGCTCAGGGTTTCGAAGGCAGGCGGTTTCGGCGGCGGCATGCGGGGCTACGCTCTCTCGTCAGACTGCTGGTTCTGCTTTCTGCCATAGATTTCATCAGACGTCAGGCGTGGCGCAGGCCTCGGTTTGCGTTGCGGTGGCCTCATGGTTCGAGACGCGCCGCGTCCACACCAGTCTCGCTTTGCGTCGGCCAGCTCGGCTGCGCGGCGCTCCTCACCATGAGGGGGAGAGCTCGCCGCAGCAGAGCTCGGCGCACATATGTCCTCATCTCTCCGCACATTCAGCCCTCATCCTGAGGAGCCCGCCCCTTGGCGGGCGTCTCGAAGGATGGCCGCGGACACAAGATCCTCCCGTTCCTCGTCGTTCTCGTCCTCTGAGGGGGCGGCGTGACGCCGCCCCCCGAGGGGATCAACCGCCGAAGCGCTGCGGGAATAGGCCGGCCGAAGCGATCTCGCCGACCGCGAGCCGCGGGCTCGGCTTCTCGCGCTCCTTCAGCATCGCCGGCAGCTTGTCGCCATCACCCTTGCGGCCGACTGCAATCGCGATATCGACCGCGAAATCATCGGGCACGCCGAGCACTTTCTGGGCTGCCGCGACGTCGAAGCCGCTCATGCCGTGGGTGGCCCAGCCGGAGATTGCGGCCTGGTTGGCGAAATTGGCCCAGGCGGCGCCGGCATCGAAGGAATGGGTGCGCGTGGGCGCCGGCTCGGTCTTGCCGGCCGGGATGAAGGTCTTCTTCGACAGCACATAGACCAGCGCTGCCGCATGCTGCGCCCAGCCGCGATTGAACTCGACCAGCGGTCCCAGGAAGGTGTCGAACTCAGCTGACCCGCGCAGCGCATAGAGGAAGCGCCAAGGCTGCGAATTATAGGAGGAGGGTGCCCAGCGCGCCGCCTCGATGAAGGTCAGAAGCTCTTTTTCCGGAATCGCTTCGTCGGCGAAGCCGCGCGGCGACCAGCGGTCGACGAAGAGGCGATGCGCCGGGTGCTCGGTGGCGCGGTCGGTCGGCGGGAGAAGATGGGCAGTCAAAGTGGTCTCCTTCATTCAAGCTCTTCATCGAGCCTTGATGTAGCCTTGGTCTCGGTCTTGGTCCGCTTCGCTGCGGAGCACAGTTCCATAGCATGCTGTGGCTCACGGCGCCTTCGGAGTCCAGATCGCCAACGCAGATGTGTCCACCTTCGCGGGCAGCACGCGCTCGGCCAGAAAAGCGTCCGCGATCTTCTGCTGCTCCGACAGGCCGGCCGGCGTGACCGCGCCGACCTGGTAGGAGCGGTGGCTGTTGGCTTCCTCGACGGTCGCCGCATCGATGCCCCAGAGCGCCGCGAGCAGGCCTGCCGCAGCGGTGGGATTGGCTTTCACCCATTTGCCGGTCTCGACCAGCCTGCCGTAGATGACGTTGAGGGCGTCGCCATGCTTGGCGGCATAGTCGGCGGAGGCGAGATAATAGCGCTTGTAGCTGGCGAGCCCGTAACTGCCATCGGCGAGCACGCGTGCGCCCGACTGGCGGATCGTGCTGGAGAGGAACGGGTCCCACGCAACCCAGGCGTCGACATTGTTGCTGACGAAAGCGGTGCGGCCGTCGGCCGGCGGCAGATAGGCCGGCGTGATGTCCTTGAAGGTCAGACCCGCCTTGGCGAGCGCGGCGAGCAGCAGATAGTGGCTGCCGGCGCCCTTGGTCACCGCGATCTTCTTGCCTTTGAGCTCGGCGGGCGTCTTGATCGGCGAGGCGGTCGCCACCAGGATCGCCTGTGCCGACGGGGAGGGCGTTTCCTCCGCGACATAAGCGAGCTTGGCGCCGGCGGCCTGCGCGAACACCGGCACGGTGTCGGCGACATCGGCGCCGAAATCGATGCTGCCGATGTTGATGGCTTCCAGCAGCGGCAGGCCGCTGGAGAATTCGTGCCACGACACCTTGATGTCGAGCGGCGCCAGCGCCTTTTCCAAGTCGCCGTTGGTCTTGAGGATCGCGATCAGGGTGGAGGATTTCTGATAGCCGATGCGCAGGGTCTCGGCTGCTTCAGCCCCTGAGACGGAAAAGCTGCCGAGCAGGGCGATGGCCATCACCAGGAGGCCGCGACGGGCGAGATCCAAGGGTCGTGAGCGACGCATCACGCCGCTGAAAGATGATGTCATTCGGAAATCTCCTGAAAGCCGATGCCTGCAAGCCTGACCGATCATTCGCAGGATCGGATGCCCTGCGCAATTTTGCAGATCGGCCGGGATGAAGAGAAAAATTCTTCATTCGGCGCCGCAGCGAGAAATCTGTTCTGCAACGAGCGCGCGTTTGACGGAGCATTCGGCCGGACAGCCGCTCTCACGCTCGCGACGCGCAAGGCGCCCGAGATGTGTCTGCCGTTCGTCCCTCTTTGAAGAGAGGGCACAGGGAAGGCCGGGCATCGACTGACACCCATGGCCCGCCTGCAGAAAAAAATGCAGGCGGCAGGAACCACAGGATCAGCCGGACATCCGGCCTTCCCTGCGCAATGGGCTTACGGCTTATACGCGCTCTCCTCGGTGCACCGGGCTTATTGGCCACCGTCATCTGCGCGAAGCGAAGCTTCGTCGCAAACTTGATACTAGCGTCGGAGTATCAGGACCACGCGATTTCGCCGTCCGGCTCCCATCGTCCGTCCACGCGCATGACGCACGCTGCGACGAGAACCGGCCATCGCATCCCGCACCAACGTTTCGTGACGTTCGCGAAGCGCCCCTCGATCGGGCAGGATGGGGTGATTCAATCATGAATTCTGAAAAAAAAGAAACAAGAATATTTTTCGCGGCAGGACTGGACAGGGCAAATCAGCTTGAGAATGCAGGCGAACTTCGGATTTTGGCGAAGGGCGGCGGACGATCTTGGGCGATGATGTCGGCCGAGCTGTCTCCTCCCAAAAGGTCGTCATTCCGGGGCGCGCGTCAGCGCGAGCCCGGAATCCATATCCACGACAATCAGTGAGGTGCGAGACGCGAGGCGGCGCGATTACGACGCAAAGGCGACAAGAGGAATGTGCGATGCTGCCCTACCTTTTCGATCGGCAAGGTGGCCCAATGTCAATACAACCGACCAAAGACCCGTACACTCGCCGCGCCCTCAGTACGCTTCAACGGCTGCATGCCGAGCTGGGTGGCAAAATCCTTGAGAACGCGTCCGCATCAGTCAAGTGGAAGACCTGAGCATCGCTCGGGCTCTTCGCCGCTTTGATTTAAATGGCCTCGTCGGAATCCTCCGTAGGGGTCATTCTGATCGAATTCTTGTCAAAGAAAAGTGGCGTGATTAGTCGCTTGCGACGAGTGAATGGTTGACCAGCTGAGCCGTACTTAAACGTGATTTTGGCGTGTCCAATTGCGCCCGGCAGATCGATCCATTTCTTTACGGGAAACGTAGGGTATTCAAAATTGTACGCCATGTCTGGCGGAATGATCTGCCCCTTGTTGAACCAGGTTGGCTCCCCCTCAAAGGTATTGCCCTGAACTTCGACGAATACTTCCTCTACTTCGTAAGTGAGAGAGTGGAAGTAGGAATGGTTTTTCAAAACAAATACTATCTGAATCAGTTTTTTCTTTTTGTCATTCCTGCTCTCAATGCGAGAGACTGTCAGTTTATAATCAATGGATTTTTCTGGCGTTGTAATGGTTTTGGATTCGGCGGCTTTCCACAGCCAATAAGGAGCTAAGAGCAGGCGCATTGCGATAATGCCGCCAAAAACTAACGCCATCGTTTTCCAACCTCCCAGATCATAAGCCTCGATCACTGGCTTAATCCCCGGATTGCCGTAAACAATGGCCCCCGCAAGCAATACGATGGCGAAAATTACTGCTTGCGCGATATCTAGCGAATGCTTGAAAGCTTCGCGAATGACCAAAAGATAGAACTTGACAACGTCCATCCCTCACCTCCGAGGCACAGCTTATCCCCTCAGTGAAGTTTGCGCCATGGAGGGGCATGTCGGATCCAAACAACCGCCTGTGGATATGGATTCCGGGCTCATTCGCGCTGCCTTAAAATGGCTTCGCCATTTTGGACGCGAATACCCTGGAATGACGTGGGGAGAGACCGCGCTGCGGGCAACTCGGACGGCGCACGCGTTGTCAACGCGCACGCCCTCGCCGTGCGCCGGCCTTCTCCAGGTAGGCGCAGAACATGTCCGCCATCGCATCGGCATAGGCTGATATCTCGGCGCGGCTGCGCGGCGTTTCCGAGAAGTGCTTGCCGACCTGGCTGAGCGTCGTCTTGATCAAGTCGGCGGCACGCGCGCGCTCCGGCGCACCGGCCTCTGGCAGCACCTCGCGCATGAACGCCAGCATGGCGCGACGTCCGTTTGCCTTGGCCTGCCGGGCCTCGGGCGCGTCGCGATAGAGCGGCGCTGTGTCGTCGAGCGCACCGCGCACTGGAGCCTCGTCGCACTCCGATTGCAGGAAGGCGTGCACCAGCGCGCGCAACCGCGCCAAGGGAGGACGGCTGCTGTCCTCCAGGATGCTGCGCAAGAGGTTCGTCGTCTGCTGCCATTCGTCGCTCTGCAGCCGGAACAGGATCGAGGCCTTGTTGGGGAAGTACTGATAGAGCGAGCCGATGCTGACGCCGGCCTTCTCGGCGACGCGCGCCGTGGTGAAACGCTGCGCGCCGTCCTTTGTCAAAACCTGAACAGCAGCCTGCAGAATGGCTGCAACGAGGTCGGTCGAGCGCGCCTGTTGCGGCTGTTTTCGCGCGGAAATCGGGGCTGTTCGATGCGGGGCCATGGGGTGTTCCGAAATGCGATTAGCGAATGCGAATGAATATTCGTATTTTGACCAGGACACAACGACGCGACCCACGAGGCCTGGAGATTCCCATGAACACTCTGATCACTCAACCGCTGGCACCGCTGCTGGATCGCCTGCTTGCCGAGGCTGCGCTGCTGCGGCCGGAGGAGAGTCCGGCATTCGCCGGCATGTTCGAACGGGCCGACGAGCTGATGCGCAGCAAGTCCGGCCATGTCGAGCTCTACACGCAACTGAAGGACTTTCCGCTGCCGGTCTCGCGTGAGACCGGTGTGCTGCTCTACATGCTCGCGCGCAGCTTCGGGGCGCGCACCATCGTCGAGTTCGGCACGTCGTTCGGCATCTCGACCCTGTTCCTCGCCGCGGCGCTGCGCGACAATGGCGGCGGCCGGCTCATCACCACGGAGTTCGAGCCATCCAAGATCGCGCGTGCCCGCGCCAATCTCGCGGCCGGCGGCCTCGCCGATCTCGTCGAGATCCGCCAGGGCGACGCGCTGCAGACGCTCGGCGCCGATCTGCCCGATGCGATCGATCTGGTTCTGCTCGACGGCGCCAAGCCGCTCTATGGCGACGTGCTCGCGCTGCTGGAGAGCCGGCTCAGCCCCAGCGCGTTCATCGTCGCCGACAATGCCGATCACAGCCCTGATTATCTCGCCTATGTCCGTTCGCCTGACAACGGCTATCTGTCGGTGCCGTTCGGTGAAGAGGTCGAGTTGTCGATGCGGCTCAGGTGACGTCTGCGCGGAGCGCGCGCGAATATCGCTGGTCGCACAAGTGGCGCGGCGGCCGGCATCTCCTCGACCCGAGCTGTCATCGTCTGCGGAGGCGGACGATCCAGTCAACGCAGACGCCTCGCGTCTCACACCCGCCGAGGCGTACTGGATGCTCCGCCTGCGCGGAGCATGACCGCGGTTGGGGACGATCAGTCCAGTTACCCCATCACGGGATCCGCAATCGCCCATCAGCACGCACGAGCGAATAGGCCGGGAGTTGACGTGCGGGCGGCAATTGTTCACGACGAGACTCCCGTCATCGTGAGCGATCGACCCTCATGCCCCGCATCCTTCTGATCAACCCCAACAGCTCGGCGGCGACCACCGCGATGATGGTGTCGATCGCGGCGTCGTGCTGCGGAGATCGGGCCGAGGTGTTTGGCGCCACCGCAAAGCGGGCACCGACCATGATCACGGATGGCGCGGCGCTTGTCGCGTCGGCCACGGAAGTCGTCGAGATCGCCCGGGCGCATCGCGACGCTTGCGACGGCATCATCGTCGCCGCCTTCGGCGATCCCGGCGCGGCCGAGATTCGCAGCTTCGGCTCTCGGCCGGTGGTGGGAATCGGCGAGGCGGCGATGCGCGCGGCCGCGCAGGGCGGGCGGCGCTTCGGCGTCGCCACCGTGACGCCGGCGCTGGTCGCGAGCATCGCGGCTCTCGCACACGGGCTCGGGCTGTCAGCGCAATTCACCGGCACGCGGCTGACCGAGGGTGATCCGGCCGCCCTCGCTGCCGATCCGGCGCGGCTCGTCGCTGCGCTGGCCGCGGCGACGCGGGCCTGCATCGACGCCGATGGCGCCGAGGCCGTGATCATCGGCGGCGGTCCGCTGGCGCAGGCCGCCGATCAGCTGCAGCCACAGTTCGAGGTCCCCATCATCAAGCCGATCGCGGCGGCGATGGCGCAACTGCTGCGGCAGCTGCCGGCCTGAACGGCGTGGCCTGCGACTGCCGGGCTTCAGTCCGCTGCGGACGACATCGCGTTTGGCCGGTAGCTTGCCGCCGGATGCGGCGCGGCGAGCCGGGCGCGGCCGAACATTTTTTCGCGCAACGTTCCCGGTTGGTACGCCTTCTTGTAGCGGCCGCGCTTCGTCAACTCCGGCACCAGCATGTCGGCAACATCCGCAAAGCTCTCCGGCGACAGCGCAAACGCAAGATTGAGCCCGTCGACGCCGGTCTGCTCGATCCAGGCCTCGATCGCGTCGGCGACCTTCGCGGGCGAGCCGACGAACACCGGGCCGATGCCGCCGATGCCGACATGCTCGGCGACCTCGCGCACGGTCCACACCCGGTCCGGATCGGCGCGGGTGACGTTGTCCATCGCGCTGCGGCCGGCGTCGTTGAGCACATGGCGGACCTGCTGGTCGAGGTCGTAGGTCGAGAAGTCGACGCCGGTCCAGCCCGACATCAGGGTCAGCGAGGCCTCGTGATCGATGTAGCGGCGGTAGTCGGCGAACTTGGCCTCGGCCTCCGCATCGGTCTCGCCGAGCACCACGGTGGCGATACTGAAGATGACGATGTCGTCTCCTGCGCGCCCCGCCTCGGCGGCGGCCTGGCGGATCGCGGCGACGCGCGGCGCGATGATCTTGGCCGAGGGGCCGGACATGAACACGCATTCGGCGTGGCGGCCGGCGAAGACGCGGCCGCGCGGCGAGGTGCCGGCCTGGTACAGCACCGGCGTCCGCTGCGGCGACGGCTCGCACAGATGGATGGCGTCGAGCTGGTAGTTCTCGCCGTGATGGCTGACGCGGTGGACTTTTGCGGGATCGGTGAAGATGCCGCTGGCGCGGTCGCGCTTGACGGCGTCGTCCTCCCAGCTGCCTTCCCACAATTTGTAGACCACCTCCATGTATTCGTCGGCGACGTCGTAGCGGTCGTCATGCGCGGTCTGGCGCGCCTTGCCCATGCCGCGCGCGGCGCTGTCGAGATAGCCGGTGACGATGTTCCAGCCGATGCGGCCTTGCGTCAGATGATCCAGCGTCGACATGCGGCGCGCGAACGGGTAGGGCGGCTCGTAGGACAAGGTGCAGGTGACGCCGAAGCCGAGATGCTCGGTCACCGCGGCCATCGCCGAAACCAGCATCATCGGATCGTTCACCGGCACCTGGATGGCGTGGCGCAGCGCCGCGTCGGGATTGCCGCCATAGACGTCGTAGACGCCGAGCACGTCGGCGAGGAACAGCCCGTCGAAGCGGCCGCGCTCCAGCGTTTTCGCGAGGTCGAGCCAATAGGGCAGGCGATTGTAGTCGCTGGAGCGGTCGCGCGGATGCCGCCACAGGCCGGGCGACTGGTGGCCGACGCAGTTCATCGCAAACGCATTCAACCGGATGTCCGCAGCCATGATGGTCCCTCGAAATTGTCGTGCGCGACCAGATGGCATGCTTTGCCGATGGTTTTCAATCGCGTGCGTGCGCACGGCCGCTTGCAGCGTGCGCAAGCTCGGCTATGGTCGGAACGGATCAAGCGCGCCGCGGCTTCAATGACGGCGCAGGCCGGGCCTTGGCTCGCATCTTGGTCCGCATGTGGGGAGACGAGGTTGATGGCGATCCGGATCACGGCGCTGGTTGCGCTGGCACTGACATCGTCGGCTGTGGCCTCCGTCCATGCGGAGGATTTCAAGGCGAGCTGCGCCGCGCTGGCGCAAGGTTTTTCCGGCAGCGGCCGCATCGTGGCGGCGGAGTTCGTCGCCGCGGGCGGCGTGCAGCTGGCGCCGCCGGCGCCTGCCGGTGTCACCGGACCCGCGCCGGACCATTGCCTGATCCGCGGCAGGATCAATGAGCGCACCGGCATCGACGGCAAGCCCTATGCGATCGGCTACGAGCTACGTTTGCCCGCGACATGGAACGGAAAATTCTTCTTCCAGGGCGGTGGCGGCGTCGACGGGGTGCTGCGGCCGGCGCTCGGCCTGGTCACGGGTGTCACGCCGCCCAATGGACTGTCCAACGGCTATGCGGTGGCCTCGACCGATTCCGGCCATCTCGAAGAGCCCGGGGCGCTCGGGCCGTATCTGTTCGGTCTCGATCCGCAGGCGCGGCGCGACAAGGGCTACAGCTCGATTCCGCCGGTGGCGGCCGCGGCGAAGGCTGCAACGGAAAAGCTGTACGGCAATGCGCCGCGCCGCTCCTACTTCGTCGGCTGCTCCAATGGCGGCCGCCAGGCCATGGCGGTAACGCAGCGTTTTCCCGAGTTGTTCGACGGCGTGATCGCAGGTGCGCCGGCCTATCGCGTGCCGCTCGCCGGCATCGACGTGATCGCGCAGGAGCAGGCGCTGCTGGCGATCGCGCCGCCCGGTGCCGACGGCAAGGCGGATGTCGGCAGCGCGCTGACCGATGATGATCTGAAGACGGTCGCCGATGCCGTCATCACGGCCTGCGATGCCGCCGATGGTGCCAAGGACGGCATGGTGCAGGATGTCATGGCCTGCCGCTTCGATCCGGCCGTGCTCGCCTGCAAGGACGGCCAGACATCGCAGTGCCTGCCGGACGCCAAGCTCAAGGCCGTTCGATTGATGTTCGATGGCAGCCGCAATTCCATGGGCCAGCTGATCTACGCGCGCTGGCCCTACGATCCCGGCCTCGCCGCGCCCGGCTGGCGCGCCTGGAAGCTCGGCACGCCGAAATCGAGCCCGCCGAATGCGCGCAACCTCACGCTCATTCCCGGCGGCGTCGCCTATGACTTCATGAGCCCACCGGAGAAGCCGGACGATCTCGTCGCCTGGGTGCGCAATTTCGATCTCAACCGCGATCCGCCGAAGGTGATGAAGGGCGCCGGAGGCTTCGACGCCGGCATGGAATATGAGGCGGCGACCTCGACCGATCTCGACGCCTTCAAGGCCAAGGGCGGCAAGATGCTGTTGTATCACGGCGCCGCCGACCCGATCTTCTCGGCGCTCGACACGATCGACTATGTCGATCAGCTCAAGACGAAGTACGGTGCCGACACCGACGGCTTCGCGCGGCTGTTCCTGGTTCCCGGCATGAACCATTGCGGCGGGGGGCCTGCGACCGACCAGTTCGACCTGCTGAGCGCGCTCGACACATGGGTGGAGGGCACCGGCTCGGCGCCGGAGTCGATCCGCGCCACCGCACGGCGTGCGCCGGATGTGCCGTGGCCGGGCCGGACGCGGGATATCTGCGCGTTCCCGAAGGTGCTGGCCTACAAGGGGACCGGCAGCCTCGAGGACGCGGCCAGTTTCGAGTGCCGCTGAGCGTCGGGCGCCGCCTTCACTGGCCTGCACGATCGCTTGATGAGCGGTTGACCCTGGTCCGTCGCATGCCGACTTGAGCGGCGGGGGCGGCTGCATGCGCAGCCGTGCCCTGCATCGTCGCCGTCAGTCCATCACAGGTCCTCATGGTTGCCGTCAAATCGCGAGCCTTCTGCATCCTGCGCGAATTCGAACAGGCGCAGGCCGAACTGATCGGAAAAGCGGTGGCGTTGAGCGACGGCAAGGCCGGCACGGTGAAGCACCTCTATCTCGACGAGTTCCACGGGCTGCGCATCGAGCTGAGCGGCCATGAGGGACGCTGGCCGGTCTCGACCATCAAGTTCGCGCAAACGTGACGTCGGTCGGCGCCGGCATGTTCAGCGCATGCGCGCGGGCGAGGCTGTTCTGGTCCGATCGGTTCCCGGCGGGCTGGCCGATGATCCGATTCTGTATCATTTGATACGGGTGCTGCCGAGTGCCGCAGCTAGCATCGGAGCGATCGTGTGCGTGTCGGGAGCTTCCGAATGGCGGAGCGAGCACTCCCCGATCCTTGATTCACCTATGTTGATGCATGAATGTGGACGTATTATCTACGGTTGAGTAGTATGACAGGCGAAACTGGACATGAGTTCGGGCGGAAATAGAAGATCAGAAGAAATGGAAATAGAAGATCAAAAGAAACGGCGTCGGCGCGTCAAGCAAACTTTATCCTTGGGCGAGCGTCTGAAGCAGATGGCACGCAAGGCGCGCGAGACGGCGGAGCTCTTGCCGCCGGGCGTCGAACAGGCTGAGCAATTGCGCCGGGCGCGTGAAGCCGAAGCGATTGCCGACCTCGATCAGTTCCTGAGGAGTCCGGTCCGTCAGGACGTGCCGCGTTCGCGCTGAACTCTCTGCTCGCGCGAACGCGGAATTGTCGACGCGCTGCATGCGCCGGGCCAGTCTGTCGCACCCTGCATCATTTTGCTGCACGGGAGCATGAATTGGTGCAGCCATCGCTGCAACAACGCGCTTGACAGGATAGGTGTTCTAAGGGACCGTATTGTCCATGCGTTGGGCAAAGCAGCCCGTTGACGCAACACGATCAAACCATTTCCAACACCGCGCTGCTTGAAGCGTGTTTGGTTGGCGGCGAGGGCGCCCTCGGCTTCACAGCCGACGGGCGCTTTTTTGTTTTGGGACGCGGAATGACACGGACGACGTTTCGCATCGGGGTGATGTTCTCGACGACCGGCTCGTACAGCGTCGTCGCACGCTCGATGCTGAACGGCGCGCAGCTCGCGCTCGCGGAGATCAACGCCGCGAACGGTCCGATCGCGCTGGAGCCCGTGGTGGTCAACCCGGCCGGCGATCTCGCGCAATATCGTGCGCTGGCCCGGGAGCTCCTGAGCTCCGGCATCCATCAGGTGGTCGGCTGCTACACCTCGTCGAGCCGCAAGGAAGTCATTCCCTGCTTCGAGAAGTTCGACGGGCTGCTCTGGTATCCGTCGCACTATGAAGGCTTCGAGAGCTCGGACAACGTCATCTATACCGGCGCCGCACCGAACCAGCACGTGCTGCCGCTGGTCGACTACCTCGCCTCTCGCGTCGGCAAGCGCGCCTTCTGCGTCGGCTCGAACTACATCTGGGCCTGGGAGAACAACCGCATCTTTCGCGAGGCGCTGACCGCGCGGGGCGGCACGGTGCTGGCCGAGCGCTATCTGTCGGTCGGCGACACCGAGTTCGACCAGGTGATCGCCGCCATTCTCGAACAGCGCCCCGACTTCGTCTTCAACAACCTGATCGGCACCAGCGCCTACGCGTTCTTCCGCGCCTTCCGTGCCGCCTGCCGCGCCGCCGGTATCGACCAGGCGAAGCAGATCCCGGTCGCCAGCTGCACCTTGTCGGAGCCCGAACTGCAGGAGATCGGCACCGCTGCCGTCGACGGCCACCTGTCGTCGAGCGTGTATTTCGCGTCGCTGAACACGGCCGAGAACGCGGCTTTCATGCAGGCCTACACGGCCGCGTTTCCCGACGGTCCGGTCGTCTCGGCCGACGCCGAGGCGTCCTACATCGCCGTGAAACTGCTGGCTGCCACTCTGACACAGGCCGGCAGCGACGAATCGCGCCTGGTGCGATCAGCCGTGGCCAACCAGCGCCTGCTGGCGCCGCAGGGCGAGGTGCGGATCGATCCGCAGACCTATCACGCCTGGCTGACGCCGCGCATCGGCCGGTCCGCGGCCGACGGCCAGTTCGAACTGCTGCTGGAGGCGCGCCAGCCGATCGCGCCCGATCCCTATCTCGTGCAGTCGTCGCCGCGCTTCGCGACATCAATGCGTCCTCCGCTGCTCCGAATGGTGAAGTCATGACCTTCCGATTGCTGCAGAACTTCAAGGGCGGCCGCGCGCTCGTGATCACGAAGCGGGCGGGGTGGGAAACCACCTTGGAAACGACGCTCGCCAAGCTGGGCGTTGCCTGTGACTACCCGGACATCGTCGATAGCCGCGCGCAGATCGACATTGCCGCCTTGCTTCCGGAGCGCGACATCCTGTTCATCGATGGCGACCTGGAAGGCGCCGTGGCGATCGAGGTCGATCCGGCGTCGCGGCTGCCGCCGGTGCCGGTGATCGGTCTGGTCGGCGTCGAGGCGCCGAGCCGGCTCAAGGCGCTGGTCAATCTCGGCGCCACCTCGTTCCTGCGCAAGCCCGTGCATGGCGGCGCCGTCTACACGTCGCTGTTCCTGGGCATCAACCAGTTCCTGCTGCGCACGGAGATGTACGAGAAGCTGCAGGATCTCGAGAGCCGCCGTCGCGGCCGCCGCGCGGTCATCCGCGCCGTCGTGGCTCTGATGCAGGAGACGGGTCTCAACGACGACGACGCCTATTCCGCGCTTCGCCGCGACAGCATGCGGGCGCGGCAGAGCCTGGAGCTCTACTGCGAGGAGTTCCTGAAGAGACGGGCGAGGCCGCCCGATACGCCGGACCGCACGAGCAGCGTCACGCTGCAAGGCGGCAACAAGCAAGCGATGTAGGAGCATCACATGACCAGATCTGTAGTGCGAGGGCTGCGCGCCGCGGCCCTCTCGGGGACGCTTGTCTTCGCGTCAGGCGCATTTGCTGCGGAAAACCCGATCAAGCTCGGCGTGCTGGAGGACCAGTCCGGCGACTTCGCCGCCGCCACCATCGGCAAGGTCCACGCGATCCAGCTCGCCGCCGAGGAGATCAACAAGGCTGGCGGCATCATGGGCCGGCCGCTCGAACTCGTGACCTACGACACCCAGTCGGACAACACCCGCTACCAGGAATTCATGCGACGCGTGCTGCAGCGTGACAAGGTCGACGCCGTGTTCGCCGGCTTCTCCTCGGCCTCGCGCGAGGCCTATCGGCCGATCGTCGACCAGTTCAACGGCTTCGCCTTCTACAACAACCAGTATGAAGGCGGTGTCTGCGACGGCCACATGGTGGTGACCGGCGCAGTCCCCGAGCAGCAGTTCTCGACGCTGATCCCCTACATGATGCAGGCCTACGGCAAGAAGGTCTACACGCTGGCCGCCGACTACAATTTCGGTCAGATCTCGGCCGAGTGGGTGCGCAAGATCGTCAAGGAGAACGGCGGCGAGATGGCCGGCGAGGAGTTCATCCCGCTCGGCGTGTCGCAGTTCTCGCAGAGCATCCAGAACATCCAGAAGGCCAAGCCCGACTTCGTCGTGACCCTGCTGGTCGGCACCGCGCAGGCCTCCTATTACGAGCAGGCGGCCTCCGCCAACGTCAACCTGCCGATGGCGTCGTCCGTCAATGTCGGCCAGGGCTACGAGCACAAGCGCTTCAAGCCGCCGAGCCTGAAGGACATGTACGTCACCACCAACTACATCGAGGAGATCGATAGCCCGAAAAGCAAGGAATTCTACGCCAAGTTCAAGGCCAAGTTCCCGAACGAGCCCTACGTGAACCAGGAGGCCGAGAATTCCTATCTCGCGCTCTATCTCTACAAGCAGATGGTGGAGCGGGCGAAGTCGACCAATCGCGACGAGATCCGCAAGGTGATCGCGACGGGCGACGTCTGCATGGATGCGCCGGAAGGCAAGGTCTGCATCGACCCCAAGAGCCAGCACATGTCCCACACGATCTATCTCGCCAAGGTCGGCGCCGATCATTCGATCTCGTTCCCGAAGGTCTGGGAGGACATCAAGCCGTACTGGCTGGGCGACGCCGGCTGCGACCTGACCAAGAAGGATCCGATGGCGCAATACACGCCGTCGAATCCGCCGCCGAAGCCCTGATCGGCGGGTCGTTGCCCCGGCGTCCCCTCACGCCGGGGCAACGATGACACGCTCATCGCGCCACTCCGCTTCCCAGTCAGACCCGACGGACCCATGGACATCGCAACCCTCGCATTCTCTGCGCTCTACCAGTTCGGTGACGCGTTCGCCTTCCTGGTGCTGTCGGCCTGTGGGCTCGCGGTGATCTTCGGCATGATGGGCGTGATCAATCTCGCCCATGGCGAGTTCATCATGTGCGGCGCCTATGTCACCGCAGCGACCGTGCATGCCGGCCTACCGCTGCCGCTCGGCATCGTCTGCGGCACGCTGGTCTCGGCGCTGGTCGGTGTCCTCGTCGAGCTGCTGGTCATCCGGCATCTCTATGACCGGCCGCTCGACACCATCGTCGCGACCTGGGGTCTCAGCCTGATCGCCACGCAAGGCACGCTGATCCTGGTCGGGTCGACGATGGCCGGGGTCGGTACGCCGTTCGGCAGCTTCCAGGTTGGCGCCTATTCGTACTCGATCTATCGCATCGTCCTGTTCGTCGCGGCACTGGCCGTGCTCGGTGCGCTCTATGCGCTGTTCAACTGGACCCGATTCGGCGTGCTCGCGCGCGCCACCATCCAGGTGCCGCACATGGCGGCGGCGCTGGGCGTCGATACCCGCCTGATCTACAGCCTGACCTTCGCCTGCGGGGCAGGGCTCGCCGGTCTCGCCGGAGGGCTCTACGCGCCGACCATGACCCTGGTGCCGACCATGGGCGCGACCTTCATCATGGAGGCCTTCGTCACCGTCGTGATCGGCGGCGCCGACGTCTTCCTCGGCACCGCGCCGGCCGGCGGCATCCTCGCCATCGTGAAATCGGGCATGACGTCCTGGCAGGGCCAGTTGTTCGGCCAGATCGGGCTCTTGATCGCGGTGATCATCGTGGTCCGGGTGCTGCCGAAAGGCATCTCCGGCTTCGTGCTGCGCGAGCGGACGTGAGGAGTGCCGCGATGACCGGATTTCTCTCCCTGTTTCGCCGTCTCGAAGGACCGCAGACGCTCGGCCGAGGCCGCGCGTTCTGGGCGTTGTTCGCGCTGGTGCTGGCGGGCGCGGTGGCCTATCCGCTATTCAGCGACGGCTACACCGTCGGCAACACCGTCTACTTCTTCGTCTGGGTGTTCATCGCGCTCAGCCTCAGCCTGATCTGGGGCTATGGCGGCTCGTTGTCGTTCGGCCAGACCGCGTTCTTCGGCATCGCCGGTTACAGCTACGGCATCCTCACCATCAATTTCGGCGCATCTTACGGCTTCACCTGGATCGCGCTGCTGCTTGCCGTCGCCATGGCCGCACTGATCGCGGCGCTGCTCGGCTATTTCATGTTCTTCGGCCGCATCGCCGGCGTCTTCCTCGGCATCGTCACCTTGGCCGTGACCCTGATGCTCGAGCGCTTCATGGCGCAGACCGCAGGTCCCGAATGGCGCATCGGCGCTGCCAGACTCAACGGCTTCAACGGCATGAGCGCGATGCCGCCGCTGACCATTCCCTGGTTCGGCGGGCCGATCGTGTTGTTCGCCGATGTCGGGCTCTACTACGTCGTGCTCGCGATGCTCGTGCTGGTCTATCTCGGCCTGCGCATCCTGATGAACTCCGCGTTCGGCAACGTCATCGTCGCGATCCGGGAAAATCCCGAGCGTGCGGAGATGCTGGGCTACGATATCAGAAAATATCAGCTGATCACCTTCGTCATCGGCGCTGCCCTCGCCGGCCTCTCCGGCGTCCTCTACACCGTGTGGGGCCAGTACATCACGCCCTCCAGCATGGGCATGACGGCAGCGTCGCTGCCGCTGATCTGGGTCGCCGTCGGCGGCCGCAGCGACCTCACGGCCACCATCATTGGCACGCTGGTGGTGCTCTCAGGTTTCCAGGCGCTGACCATCTATGGCAGCCAGTACGCGCTGGTGTTCATGGGCGTGCTGCTGGTGCTGACCGTGCTGATCGCGCCCAGCGGGCTCGTGCTCGGTGTGATCACCTGGATCACGAAACTCGTGACCCAGCGCAAGCAGGAGGCGGCGTGATGGCGCTGCTGCAATTGCGCGACGTCAACAAGCATTTCGGCGGCCTGCACGTCACGAACTCGGTCAACCTCGTGCTGGAGCAGGGCGAGATCCACTGTCTGATCGGACCGAACGGCGCCGGCAAGAGCACGCTGTTCCGTTTGATCCTCGGCGAGCATCATCCGGGCAGCGGTCAGATCTGCTTCGCCGGCGAGGACATCACGGCGCTAAAATCCTTCGCGCGCATCCGCCGCGGCCTCTCCGTCAAGTTCCAGGTGCCCGGCGTGTTCAAGGGCCTGTCGGTTCGGCAGAACCTCGAGATCGCGCTGCAGAGCCGGCTCCACGGCGTGGCGCTCGCCAGGGAGATCGACCGGCTGTTGGCCTTCCTCAATCTCGAAGCCGAGCGGGCGCAGCTGGCCGGCAATCTCAGCCACGGCCAGAAGCAGTGGCTGGAGATCGGCATGGCGATCGCGCTGAAGCCGCGGCTGCTGCTGCTCGACGAGCCCACCGCCGGCATGTCGCCGGAGGAGACGCACATGACCGGCGAGATGGTACGCCGGCTGAATGCGGCCGGCATGACCGTGCTCGCGATCGAGCACGACATGGCCTTCGTGCGTCAGGTCGCGCAGCGCGTCACCGTGCTGCATCTCGGCCAGGTGTTCGCGCAGGGCTCGATCGACGAGATCGTGGCCGACGAGCGGGTCGCGGCGATCTATCTGGGGCAGGCGCATGCGTAAGGAAGTCATCCTCACGACGCTCGGCTTGCGTGCCAGCTATGGTGGCAAGCCGGTGCTGCAGGGGCTCGAGATCGAGGTCCGCGAAGGCGAGATCGTCGCGGTGATCGGCCGCAACGGCGTCGGCAAATCGACCCTGATGAAGAGCCTGATCGGTCTCGTGCCGGCGATGTCGGGCTCGATCGTCTATCGCGGCGAGGCCGTCGAGCATCTGCCGGCGCACAAGCGGGCGCGGCTCGGGATGGGCTACGTGCCGCAGGGCCGCGACGTCTTTCCACGTCTGACCGTGGGCGAGAACATCGCCGTCGGTGCGGCGATCAAGGGCGGCGGCATTCCGGAAGAGGGACGGCAGCGCGTCGTCGGCGCATTCCCCATTCTGGGGGAACGCTGGACGCAAAGGGCGGGCACCATGTCCGGCGGCCAGCAGCAGCAACTCGCGATCGGCCGCGTGCTGATCGCCGATCCGCATCTGATCCTGCTCGATGAACCCTCGGAAGGCATCCAGCCCAACATCGTCCAGGACATCGCGCGCAACATGGTCGAGCTCAACCGCAGGACCGGCGTCACCATCATCCTGGTCGAGCAGAATCTCGACATGATCCGGGCCATGGCGCAGCGCTGCTACGTCATGGACAAGGGCCGCATCACCGCGAGCCTGGCGCGCGAGGCGCTCGACGACGCCACCGAGATGCGCCGCCACCTCGCCGTCTAAGCTGAAGAAACTTGAACAACGAGCACAAGGAGAACGAGCATGGCCTGGCAGTCGGAGTCGATCATGGCCCGCAAGGGCGTCGCCAAGGGTGCGCGCGGCGTGCACCACGTCATCACCGAGAAGGACCAGGGCAAGTATCACTACGTCTACGGACCCTATGTCGATCCGGTGCTGACCATTGATCCCGGTGCGGTTGTCTCCGCCGAGACGCACGACGCCTTCGAGGGCGCCATCAAATACGAGACCGACAGTCCGTCGAAGATCCTGAACTTCCCGTTCCTCAATCCGCAGAACGGCCCGATCTACGTCAACGGCGCCGAGAAGGGCGACACGCTCGCGGTCTACATCGAGAGCATCGTGCCGCGGGGACCGCAGCCGCGTGGCACCACCGTGGTCATGCCGGATTTCGGCGGGCTGGTCTCGACCGGCAGCACCGCGTTGCTCAATCCGGCGCTGCCGGAGCGGGTGAAAAAGCTCGAAATCACGGCCGAAAAGGGCACCGTCTGGAACGACAAGATCACGCTGCCCTATGAGCCGTTCATCGGCACCATCGGCACCTCGCCGGAGATCGAGGCGATCTCCTCGCTGGTCCCGGACTACTATGGCGGCAACATGGACCTGCCGGATGTCGGCGTCGGCGCGGTCATCTATCTGCCGGTCAACACCAAGGGCGCGCTGCTCTATCTCGGCGACTGCCATGCCGCGCAGGGCGACGGCGAATTGTGCGGTGTTGCGATCGAGCACCCGACGGTCACGACGGTGCAGGTCGACCTGATCAAGGGCTGGCACATTGCGTGGCCGCGGCTCGAAACTAAGGATGTCATCATGACCATCGGCTCGGCGCGGCCGATGGAGGATGCTGCGCGCATCGCCTATCGCGAGCTGTGCCGCTGGATGGCGGCCGACTACGGCTTCGAGGAGATCGACGCCTACATGCTGCTGACGCAGGCCGGGCGCGTCCGTCTCGGCAACATGGTCGATCCGAAATACACGCTCGGCGCCTCGATCAAGAAATCGTTCCTGGTCTGACGGGGAAGGGCGGAGATGTCGTCGAAGGTCAAGGTCGCCACCGTCCAGTTCGAGCCGACATTGGGCGACAAGGAGCGCAACGTCGCGGGCCTGCTCGAGCTCTGCGAGCAGGCGGCGCTGTCGGGCGCGAAGCTGATCGTGACGCCGGAGATGGGCACGACCGGCTATTGCTGGTACGACCGCGCAGAGGTGGCGCCGTTCGTCGAGAAGGTGCCGGGCTCGACCACGCACCGCTTCGCGGCGCTGGCGAAGCGTCACGGCTGCACCATCGTGATCGGCATGCCCGAGGTCGATGACGACGACATCTACTACAACAGCGCGGTGCTGATCGGTCCCGACGGCGTCATCGGCCGGCACCGCAAGACGCATCCCTATATCTCCGAGCCGAAATGGGCGGCGGCGGGCGACCTGCACAACCAGGTGTTCGAAACTCCCATCGGCCGGATCGCGCTGCTGATCTGCATGGACATTCATTTCGTCGAGACGGCGCGGCTGATGGCGCTCGGCGGCGCCGACATCATCTGCCACATCTCGAACTGGCTCGCCGAGCGCACGCCGGCGCCATACTGGATCAGCCGCGCTTTCGAAAATTCCTGCTACGTGATCGAGAGCAACCGCTGGGGGCTGGAGCGCACCGTGCAGTTCTCCGGCGGCAGCTGCGTCATTGCCCCCGACGGCACGCATCCGGCCGTGATCGACAAGGGCGACGGCGTCGCGCTGGCCGAAATCGATCTCGCGGCAACGCGAGCGCGGCGCGTGCTCGGCGAGCCCGTGTTCGCGCAGCGCCGGCCGGAGCTGTATCCGGATCTGCTGACCAACACCTACAGCTGGAACCCGCGCGACTTCTTTGGTCTGTACGGCCATCAGCCGTGGCCCGTGGGCAAACGCTCCCGCATCAGCGTGGCGCAATTTGCGCCGGCGTCCGACGTCGCTGCCAACCTGGCGCGCATTGGAGACTTGGCTGCCGCGGCGAAGGTCGACGGCGCCGAGCTCGTCGTGTTCCCGGAACTTGCGGCAACAGGGCTGACCGATCCGGCGGCAGCCGCCGAGCTGATCCCGGGCCCCATCACGGCAAGGCTCGCCGCCATCGCGGCAGAGCAGGGGCTGACCATCGTCTGCGGGCTTGCAGAACGTGACGGAGATACCACCTATAATTCGGCCGTCCTGGTGGCACCGGACGGGACAATCTCAATTTATCGCAAGACCCATCTCACGACGGCCGAGCGCAGCTGGGCCAGCGCCGGGGATGCGTGGACCGTCGTCGACACCCCCCTGGGGCGGATCGGCGTCTTGATCGGCCACGATGCGACGTTTCCGGAGGCAGGTCGCGTGCTCGCATTGCGCGGCTGCGACCTGATCGTGTGTCCGGCCGCGGTGAAGGGCTCCTTCAGCTCGGCGCATGCCGGGACGGAGGTGGCGCAGCCCGCGCCGATCCCGACCGGCGCCGATCCGCATCACTGGCACCACTTCCGAGTTCGCGGTGGCGAGAACAACGCCTACTTCGCATTCGCGAATGTGTGCGATGCCGCGAACGGCTATCCCGGGCTCAGCGGCGTGTTCGGTCCGGATACGTTCGCGTTTCCGCGCCGCGAGGCGATCATCGCAGGCGGGGAGGGGATCGCGAGCATCGAGATCGACACCAGCAATCTCGACAGCGTCTATCCAACCAACGTCGTCCGGCGGAAAGATCTCGTCTGCATGCGCATGCCCCACGCCTACCGCGGTCTGGTGCAAGCGAAAGCGAGCAACTTCTGACGCTGCACGCGCCATCCGTTCCAAAATGGAACGGAAACGGCGTGTGACGGGGCGCAGAGCGGGGTGCGACAGCGCTATCCACAATTCTGCACAGCCGTCGCAAAAAGTTCTTGCACGGGATGCGGCATCGCACTATCTCACCACCACGCCAGCCGGACATCACTGATGACTGAGGCACCCGACTTTCGGGACCGACGTTGTTTTCTTTCGATGTTTTTTCTTCCGACTGGCTCCTGAGTTTTTCTTCGGAATTGCTCTTGACGGTCTCTGAAAATCAGCTATTTGAAGCGCCCCGGACATCGGGACTTCTTCGGCGAAACAGACGATCGAAGATGATGCACTAATTAGTTCGTGAACTAATAAGTG